>CAYFJS010000020.1:0-17113 GCA_964343495.1 uncultured Acidimicrobium sp.
AACAAGAGCGAATTGGCGGTCGGCTACTTCACGCTGTACGGCGATTCCGTCGGCGGCTATGCGGTCATCAAGGACCTCTTGAAGACGACGGTCTATGACCTCTGCGCATTCGTCAACGAACGGGCGGGGCGGGAGATCATCCCGAGTGCCATCATCACCAAGCCGCCATCGGCGGAGCTGCGCCCCGACCAGCGCGACGACCAGTCGTTGCCCCCATACGAGGTGCTGGATCCGATTCTCGAGTTGTACGTCGAGCGCGACCGAACGGCCGCGGAGATCATCGCCATGGGTCACGACGAGGCGCTCGTGCGGCGCATTGCGCGCCTCGTCGACGTGAACGAATACAAGCGACGTCAGGGTCCCCCAGGTGTGCGCGTCACACGCAAGGCCTTCGGCAAGGATCGACGCCTGCCGATCACCAACGGTTATCGCGGCTAGCTAGCCGAGCTCTGCGCCGCCGCGCCGTCGGAAGGCGAGGATGCACGCTGCGCCAAGGACCGCGAACGTTGCGCCGATGAGTGCCGGCGCACCGATCCCGTATTGGGCATAGCTCGTCGTTGCCACTCTTGACATCACGGCGCGACCGACCGTGCCTGCACCGAGGACCCAGCCGAGACCTGCACCGGGGTTGTTCGGGACGAGTTGCGTCGCCACCGGCAACAAACTCACGACCGAGAACTCGAAGCCCATGAAGTAGATGATCACGGCGATCACGCCGACGACGACGTTCGATCCACCGAGTGCGAGAAGGATCCCCGACGGCACGATGACGAGTGCACCGAGGGCGATGCTGTACTCCTTGCCCCACGAATCGGTGAGGCGAGCAGAGGACGTCGAGGCGACGAGTTCAATTCCGCCGATGAGGAAACCAATCGCGGAAATGCGCGCGGCGCCAAAACCAAAATCGTCTTCGAGCCACGCGCCGAAGGTCACGAAGAGGTTCTGAGCGCTCGCCATGATGCAAAACATCGTGGCGACGACCAGCCATGCGTGTCCGGTGACGCGCCGCGGTGCGCCGTGGACGTGTTCGTGAGTCGCGCGCGGTTCGGAATTGATTCGTCCAGCGATGACGACGATGAAGAGGACGAGCGAGGCGATCCCGACCCAGTAGGCGACGCGCCACGAACTCAGCGCGGTGATCACGCCCATCACCGATACGCCGATCAGGAGGCCGAGTGCCCACGAAGTTTCCGTCAAGCCGACGATGCGCCCACGTTGCTCGTACTTCACGTGATCGGCGATCCAGGCGCCGAGCCCGAGGTCGAAGCTCTGTTTCGTGAGCGCGAGTACCGCAACGCCGATTCCGAACACGACGAGGTTCGGTGCGAGTGCCGCGATGACACACCCGATCGCGGTGCCCACGAGACCGAGGAGCATCGACGTTCGATGCGTGAGGCGATCGACGAGTCGACCGGCCATCGGCGAGGTCAGACCGCTCAGTTCCGAAATCGCGAGCGCGATACCGATGTCTTCGATCGATGCGTTGAAGCCTTTGGCGATGATGGCAAGGAACGGCGGTGCGAATCGATAGCAGGCATTCGTCACGAGACGGGCCGACGTGACCGCCGTGATGTTGCGTCGGATCTCCGGATCGAACGAGTCGTCGAGTCTGCGTCCGAGCATGGTGCTCAAACCTACAGTGCTTCGCCGAGGTCGCGTTCGTCGATGATGCTTACGACGTCCCCGGCCGAAACGGTGTCGTCGTCGTGCACGAAGAACCAAGATCCCGAAAGGTTCGCCAGTCGCGGATTGGCGACGTCGAGGACGTGGCGCATCGTGCGGATGACCCCTGAGTGACTGACGATCATGCCCGAACCATCCGCGCAGTGCCTCGAGAGATCGACGAGTGCAGCCGTCATGCGTTGCATGATGCTCTCGTCCGATTCGAATCCCTCGGGTTTCCGGCGGGCTGCGAGGTAACCGGGCCAACGTTCTTCGATTTCGTGCACGGTGAGCCCCTCCCACGGACCCACATGGGTCTCGCGCAAGCGTTCGTCGACGTGCACCGGGCCGACGCCATGGTGTTCCGCGATGATGTGCGCGGTGTCGAGTGCCCGTCGCAAGTTGCTTGACGCGATGAAATCGAATCCACCGAGCTTGAGCGCCGCTGCACGGGCCTGAGCGATGCCATGATCACTCAACTCGATGTCGGCGCGACCCTGCCACCGCTGTTCGATGTTCCACAGGCTCTGACCGTGTCGCACGACGAGAAACCGAGCGCGAATCGGTGCGAACTTCATCCCAACGCAGGGTAGTGGCAACACTACGATGAGTTCGTGGCTCACCTGAGACTGTTTGCTTCTGCGCGCGAAGCAGCCGGAACGTCGAAGGACGTGATTGACGGTTCAACGGTGCAAGAAGTGTTGAGCATCGCCGTCGAGCGATTCGGACCGCAGTTCGAATCGGTTCTCGGTACCTGTCGCGTGTGGGTAAACGGCGAAAGCGTCGACCTCGGGCATCGCGTGGCTGACGGAGACGAAGTAGCCGTTCTCCCGCCCGTGTCGGGAGGTTGCCGATGACCACCTTCGCGCAGATGTCGCTCGAAGAGATTCGTTCGCGACGTTCACTCCTGCAGGCACAGGAGGATGCGGTGTCGTTCGTTCGTCGGCTTGCCCAGGGTCGCCTCGATCTCGCTCGTGATGAGGAGCGGCGGAGGGCTTCGCACGACCGATCGGTGAACGTCGAGAGTGAACTTGCCGAGGTGTTCGGACAGGAACACGGCGGAGGGTCGGCCCGCCCCCCGCGCGAGACGAACGTCGCGACCGATCATCCCCTCGTCGTCGAACTCGAGCGACTGTGTGAGTCGATCGGGTTCGGCTCCCTTCGCCAGCTCGACGTCGACAGTTTGCAAGCAGCGATCGATCAGCTCGCAGAGTTCGAGTCAGCGCGATCATCGGAGAGGCGAGCGTTGTTCGACGAAATCGATGCGCTGACTGCCGAACTCGTCCGTCGGTACAAGGACGGCGGGGCGAACGTCGACTCCTTGCTCGCCGACTAGGCCTGCCATGACCGAGCGTCGCCTCCCGGACGTCGGCAACTTCATCCGCCAACAGCGGGAACTTGCACAGCAATCGATCCGCGATTTGGCTCGCTTGGCAGGAGTCTCCAACCCGTATCTCTCCCAGATCGAACGTGGACTGCGCAAGCCGTCCGCGGAGATCCTGCAGCAACTTGCGCGTGCACTACAGATATCGGCGGAGTCTCTGTATGAACGAGCGGGGATCCTCGATCCCAACGACACCGAGAAGACGACCGTGGTGGATGCGATCGCCAATGATGATGCATTGACGAAGGAACAGAAGCAGACACTCATCGCCGTGTACCGCAGTTTCACAGCCGACGACCGCTAGGGCGGAGTTTCGGGGACATCCTCCCCGTCGGAATATTCGATTGTCTCGGTAGGTTTCATAGGTGATGCAACGCGTCGCAGTCCTGTCGATGCACACCTCACCGCTTGCCCAGCCAGGCATCGGCGACGGTGGCGGGATGAACGTCTACGTGCGCGAACTCGTGTCCGGGCTCGCCAGCCAGGGGATCGAGTGCACGACCTACA
This sequence comes from uncultured Acidimicrobium sp., assembly GCA_964343495.1. Classification (GTDB taxonomy): domain Bacteria; phylum Actinomycetota; class Acidimicrobiia; order Acidimicrobiales; family Ilumatobacteraceae; genus UBA3006. The sequence continues at coordinate 3,554 of CAYFJS010000020.1, forward strand.
CGCGTCGTTGGAATGACTCACTTCCGGACGTGGTCGAAGTCGAGCCGCACCATCGAGTCGTCCATGTCGATGCCGGTCCGGTCGACATGCCGAAGGACGAGTTGCTCAGCGTCGTCGATGAGTTCACCGATGGCGTTGCCTGGCACATCGGTCGGAGTGGCGGGACCGATCTCGTGCACGCCAACTACTGGCTTTCGGGGCTCGCAGGGCACCGCCTGAAACACGAACTCAATTTGCCGCTCGTGACGACGTTCCACACCTTCGCTCGAGTCAAGAGCCTCGGAGGTGACGTCGAGTCCGCAGTCCGTGATCGCTCCGAGACCGAAGTCATCGGCTGTGCGGATGCGATCTTCGTGAGCTGCACCGAGGAACGATCACAGTTCGAGTCGCTGTACGGCACCGCGCCCGGTCGCATCGAAGTGCTTGCTCCGGGCGTGCAACGAGCATTCTTCTCGCCCGGTGATCGCCGCGGCGCACGCCACGCGCTCGGACTTGGCTCGGGCAACGTCCTTCTTTTCGTCGGTCGAATCCAGCCACTCAAGGGTCTCGACGTCGCGGTGCGCACGCTGGCTGCGCTGAACGACAAGACGGCTCGGCTCGTCGTCGTCGGTGGAGCGAGCGGTGTCGAAGGAACGACCGAGTTGCAGCGAGTCCGTGAACTCATCGAGTCGCTCGGCGTCGCCGACCGGGTGCTTTTTTACGAACCACAGCCACACCACTTGTTGTCCACCTTCTATCGCGCTGCAGACGTCGTGCTCGTTCCCTCTCGAAGCGAGAGTTTCGGACTCGTCGCACTCGAGGCCGCTGCGTGTGGCGTGCCGGTCGTGGCGACTGGTGTCGGCGGTTTGCTCAATTTGATCGAGGACGGCAAGACAGGATTCCTCGTTCCTGGTCGCGATCCCGAGCAGTTCGTCCGCTACACAGAGCGGCTCCTCGGCGACGCGTTGTTGTCGCTTTCGATGGGAACTGCTGCCGCCGAGCGCGCGAAGCGGTATTCGTGGAGGGCGGCCGCAACGACTGCACGCACGCTGTTCACCGAGCTGCGCGCTCGCGACCTCGTGGCATGTAGCTAGTGAGCGATCTCTTCGACGACCCAGCACTCGCGCGCCTGGAGCGCAACATCGATGAATGGCTCGCCACGATGCGGGGGACAAATTCGGCGATCGTCGCCGTCGACCGGGCAGAGGGCGATGAGATCCGTTGGTACGTGCGGATGCGTGGCGAGGAGAAGGAATTCACGACCATTTGGCTCACCCTCGGGCAGCGGACCCTGCGTTACGAGACGTACGTCATGCCAGCGCCCGAGGAAAACCCGGGAGCCCTGTACGAGTCGGTGCTCCGACGGAACGAGAAATTGGTCGGTGCCCACTTCTCGATCGGTGCAGAGGATGCGATCTTCCTGCGCGGTGAGTTACCCCTCGCTTTGGTCTGCGAGCCGGAACTCGACCGAGTCGTCGGAACTCTCTACGACATCGTCGAGCGGGCATTCCCCACGCTCATCCGAATCGGATTCGCAAGTCGGTTCACTGACGACGAGTGACGTCGCTAGCCTCATCACAATGTCGGTCGGTGCGATCACGTTCGTCGGTGGGGGCAACATGGGTGCCGCGCTCGTCGAAGGGTTGATTCGCTCGGGAGAGTCGCCGACGGGCATCACGATCGTGGAAACCTCCGCGGACCGTAGGAAAGTACTCGCCGAGAAGTTTCCCGACGTCACGCTCTCGGAATCGATCGGGCAATGTCGCGCCGGAGTGATCGCCGTGAAGCCGGGAGGTGCAGCCGAGGTGTGTCGCGAGCTGAGCGCAGCAGGTGCCGAGCGGGTGCTGTCGATCGCCGCAGGGGTGTCCGTTGAAACGTTGCAGGCAGCGGCGAGTGACTCGACAGCAGTCCTGCGAGCAATGCCGAACACACCGGCACTCGTCGGCGAGGGAGCCGCAGGAATCTGTGCATCGTCGCGCTGCACTTCGGCTGACGTGGCGTGGGCGCGAGCGGTCCTCGGAGCAGTTGGGGTCGTCGTGGAGGTTCCCGAGTCATTGATTGACGCCGTGACGGCGATTTCTGGATCTGGTCCGGCATACCTCTTTCTCATCGCGGAAGCGATGATCGACGCCGGCGTGGCCAACGGGCTTCCGCGCGACGTGGCCGATCTCCTGGTGCGCCAGCTCCTCGTCGGATCGGCTCGCTTGCTCCAGCAAACGGGTGAGGCACCTGAGGACCTGCGGGCCAAGGTCACGTCGCCGAACGGTGTCACGGCTGCGGCCATCGAGGCCTTGGAGCGTGCGGGCGTGCGTTCGGCGATTCGCCAAACCGTCGATGCCGCGGTGCGTCGAAGCCGCGAGATGGGAAATTAACCGACCGGTAAAGACCTGACGGTCGGGGAGTTCGACGAGAAAGATACTCAAAAATATTTTGCGGAGAGGTTCGCACGACGCGGAAATCTGCGTAAGGTATGTCCGAAGTCACGAACACCGGACGGGGTTTACCCCCCAACCGGGAGTCGCGCTCCACGGAGCGCGCCGTTTGGGCCGGTGCCGTCGGGGGGTTGGCACCGGCCCATTCGCTTTTTCCGACACCATGTTTCGCTCGTAGCGTGAGACACGTCATGACGAAGCGGTTCGACAACATCTCGTTCCTCACCGACTACGGAACGCGTGACGAGTTCGTCGGCATCGTCAAGTGCGTCATCGCCGACATCGCGCCCCATGTGCGCGTCATCGACATCACGCACGACGTCCCTGCATTCGACGTTCGTGCCGGGTCACTCGCACTCGCCCGCGCCGTGTCGTACGTTCCGCAGGGTGTGGTGCTCGCCGTCGTCGACCCGGGCGTTGGCTCCAGTCGCCGCGCGATTGCGGTTTCAGTGGCGGGTGGCAAGGGGATCTTCGTCGGACCCGACAACGGGTTGTTGTCCACGGGGGTCGCACTCGCAGGCGGCGCGGATGAGGCCGTCGAACTCGACAAACCCGACTATCACCTCGCTGCGCCGGGCGACACGTTCGCCGGTCGCGACATCTTTGCTCCAGTCGCCGCACATTTGTGCAACGGCGTGTCGCTTCAGGAACTCGGTACGCCCATCGACGTCGACACCCTCCTCCCAGGAGTCGTCCCTCTTCCTCGTCAGGAGGGGAACGAACTGCATGCCGAAGTGACGTGGGTCGATCGCTACGGGAATTGTCAACTCAACGTGTCGCAGGACGACGTCGCACACTTGGGCTCACCGCTGCGCGTCACTCTCGGAGCGCGAGGCACCGGCGAGCGCATCGTTCGGTCGATGCCTGTCGTTCGTCACTTCGGTCAGATCGGAGCCGGTCTCGGACTCGTCGTCGACTCCTTCGGGATGTTGGCGGTGTGTCGTGACCGCGGGTCGGCGGCGCTCGAGCTCGACCTCTCGCCGAGCGATCTCGTCGTGTTGACGAGTGACGATGGTTCGTCGGCCACCCGGGACGTGCCCGTCTCCCTTGGCGACAAGCCGAAGACCGTCTGACGACCGCCTAGTCTCGTGGCATGCGCCCGGCAACCACGCTCGCCATCGCCCTCTTGCTGATCGCCATCTTTACGGCGGGCATCATCTCGTTGACGCACTAGCCCATGAACAACCTCGCTTCGATCATCGACGGACACCCGGCGGATTCTCCGGCCCTCATCTATCGAGGCGAAACGACCACTTACGGGCAACTGCGAGATCAGGTCGGCGCGGTTCGCGGGGCGCTGAAAGCGGCAGGCGTGGTCAAAGGGGACACCGTCGCGCTCGTGTGTGGGAACTCAACCACTTTCGTCATCGCGTACTTTGCGACACTCGGCGTCGGCGCAATCGCGGTCCCGATGAACGTGGTCAGTCCTGCGGCAGAGATCGAGCGTGAGATGTTGGTCGTGAATCCGACGGTGGTGTTCGTCGACCCGGCCGCAGTCAACACCTGGCGGTCAATCAATACTTCTCGGCTCGGAAAGTTGAAGCTCGTCGTCGCGACCGAAGGCCACGACATTCAGGGCGCAGTCTCGATGTCGTCGCTCCTCGGGCACTCGCCGACGGGAATCACCGAGGTCGAGTCGTCGGCGACGGCGGCCCTGATCTTCACGAGCGGAACCGCCGGCGCGCCGCGGGCCGCGATGCTCACGCACCGCAACCTGAAGGCCAATCTCGAGCAGCTCGAGCGCAATACCGCGATGCGTCCGAGCGATGTGATCTATGGCGTGCTCCCTGTGTTCCACATCTTCGGTCTCAACGTGATGCTCGGGTATTCGTTGTACCGCGGTGCATCCATCGTCCTCGTGCAGCGCTTCGATCCAGCGACGGCCGTGGAGACGATCCGTGACCGCAAGGTGACGGTGGTGCCGGGAGCCCCACCAGTGTGGACCGCGTTGTCACAATTGCCAGGGCTTCAGGCCTCCGATCTGGCGACCGTGCGCATCGCGCTCACCGGAGCAGCGAAGATGCCCGAGGACACGATTGCGTTGATGCGGGACAAGTTCGGAGTGGAGGTCCGCGAGGGTTATGGCCTCACCGAGGCGTCACCGGTCGTGTCCAATTCCATGGGACTCGAGCTGCGGATCGGTTCCGTCGGGCGTCCGGTCGACGGCGTCGAATTGCGCCTCGTCGATGAGTCGGGCGAGGAAGTCGAGGACGGCGACGAGGGCGAGATCTGGGTTCGGGGTGAGAACGTCTTTGCCGGGTACCTCAATGATCCGGTGGCGACGTCAGCCGTGCTCACCGCCGATGGCTGGTTGAAGACCGGCGACCTCGGGGTGCGAGACGATGACGGTTATCTCTACATCGTCGACCGGCTGAAGGACTTGATCATCGTGTCGGGGTTCAACGTCTATCCCGCAGAAGTCGAACAAGTGCTCCTGTCGCATCCGAACGTCGAGGAGGCTGCCGTCGTCGGTGTGCCCCACCCGCACACCGGCGAAGCCGTCCGTGCATACGTGGTCTCGAACGGTTCGCTGACGGTCGACGAAGATGCGATCATCCTGTTCTGCCAGCAACACCTCGCGCGGTACAAGTGCCCTTCGAAGGTGTTGTTCGTGAACGAGCTACCGACCGGTGGTACCGGCAAGGTATTGCGCCGCGCGTTGCACTGACGCACGTCGCGTCGAATTGCTGGCAACGAGGAATCCGGCGAACAGAACGACGACACCCGCGAGCAACGTCACCGCAAAGGCCTGATCCTTTCCGAGCCTGCCGGCAAGTGAGCCGCTCGCAGAAAGCACGATCGTTCCTGTGGCGATGAGGACGTTGCCGATGGCGAGCCGGCCAGGCGACGTCACGTGACGGGAGTGTGAGGACGACAGCGTCGGATTCTTTCGCGCGAGTACTCGCCACGCAGACCACAGCGCACCGAGGATGATGACGAGGGCAGGAACTCCCGACCCCACAGCGGCAAGTACGCGCGGGGCAACACCGAACACTTCCTTGCCGGTCGGGAATTGGCCCGAATCGATCGGTTTCTTGAGCGGTGCGATGAAGACGATTCCCGTGGCGAATCCTGAGAGTGCGACGAGCGTTGTTTGTACGACGTCGCCGACTCGTCGACCGGCGAGGAGATACACCGTGCCGAGGGAGAGCCAGGCGACGTTGAGGACGGCACCGGTGAGGAAGAACATGCGGAAGACCCCACTCGACCAGCCGGTGCTTTCCGCCCACCACAGCGACAATGAACCGAGTGAGAAGAGCGTCATCGCGACGGTCCATGCCCGCTCGTGGGGCTGACCGCGTCGTAGCCACCGATCGGCGGTGCTCAGGGCGAACGCGCACGCGACGAGGGCGGCCGCTCCTGCCAACGCCGAATTGACGCCATTTTGCGCCGCGAGGGCGACCGATGTCATGGACGCAGACACTAGTTGGAGTTCGTGAAAACCTGCACGAGTGAATAGCCTTGCCCCGTGGCCGACCTCGCACCAGCCTCTGCATCGTCTGGTCGGCGGCGCATCCCGGACGCCGCAGTCGCTCGGTTACCCGTGTATCTCCAGATCTTGAACGGCGTGATCGCCGACGGGACCGAGCAACTCTCGAGCGACCAACTGGCTGCGCTCGCCGGCGTGAACGCGGCCAAGGTGCGCAAAGACCTGTCGTATCTCGGCAGCTATGGCACGCGAGGCGTGGGGTATGACGTCGCCTACCTCGTGTATCAGATCAAGCGCGAGCTCGGACTGCACAACGAATGGAAGGTCGTCGTTGTGGGTGCGGGCAATCTCGGGAACGCGCTCGCCAATTACAGCGGATTCACCTTGCGTGGCTTTCCCGTCGCGGGGATCGTCGACATCGATGCGTCCAAGGTGGGTCGCACGATCGCCGGCGTAGAAGTCCGCCACGTGGATGAGCTCGAATCGATCGTTCGTTCGGAAGATGTCTCGATCGGCGTCATCGCCACGCCACCGGTGTCTGCGCAGCAGGCGGCCGACCTCTTGGTCAAGGCGGGTGTGCGGTCGATTTTGAACTTCGCCTCCGTCGTGCTCACCGTTCCCGACACGATCTCGGTGCGCAGCGTGGATCTCGGTGTCGAGTTGCAGATCCTCGGTTATTACGAACAGTTGAGCCGTGACACCGGCAAGGACAAGCGCGAGGCGGTGCCGGTGTGTCGATAGCGGTCTTTGGCATCAACCATCGTTCGGCACCGCTCGACGTGATCGAGCGAGTGGCCCTCGCCGATGAACGACTCGTGAAGGCGCTCGATGGGCTGACCTCGAGGGATACCGTGCGCGAGTCGGTGATCCTGTCGACGTGCAACCGCACCGAGGTGTACGTCGTCGCGGAGAAGTTCCACGGTGCATTCGCCGACGTGCGCGAGATGTTCCAGGAGGTGTCTGGACTGACTGCCGATGAGTTGACCCCCCATCTGTTCAGTCAACACGACGATCACGCAGTGAGTCACTTGTTCGGAGTCGTCAGTGGTCTCGATTCGGCGGTGCTCGGCGAGGCCGAGATCGTCGGTCAGGTGAAGTCAGCGTGGGAGACCGCTCGGCGCGTGGAGTCAGCGCGAACGACGCTCAATCTCTTGTTCCGCCATGCGCTCGAAGTCGGAAAGCGAGCACGTACCGAGACGGCAATCAGTCGAGGCACGGCGTCGGTGTCACATGCGGCTGTTGAAATGGCGACCGAACTCCTCGGCTCACTCGCCGACAAGAATGTCGTCGTCATCGGTGCTGGCGAAATGGGGAAGGGCATCGCCCGAGCACTTTCGCATGAAGCTGCTGCGAACGTGGTCGTGCTCAACCGCAGTCGGGAACGTGCGCTGGAACTCGCCGATTCGGTGGGTGCGACCGTGCGCGACTTCGCCGACTTGGGCGATGTGCTTGGCCACGCCGACGTCCTCCTGACATCCACGGGTTCGGGCGAAGTCGTCGTGACCGCCGAAACTCTTTCCTCGGCGCGCGCATCGAGTGGAGAGCGTCCGTTGCTGATCGTCGACATCGCCGTTCCCCGCGATGTCGAGCACCGTGCGGGTGAACTCCCCGGTGTCACGCTGCGCGACCTGCATGACCTGAGGGATTGGGCACAACAGGGAATCGAGGCGCGTTCGCAGGAAGCCGACGAAGTCCGCACGATCATCGTGCACGAAGTTGCACGTTTCGCCGAGTCGATGGTGGAGCGCCAAGCCGCGCCATTGATCGCGGAACTACACGAGCGCGCTGAGCAGATTCGCCAAGCAGAAGTTGAGCGTTACATCGCGCGGCTGGGACAGTTGACCACGAGAGACCGTGAGGCCATCGAATCCTTGACGAAGTCGATTGTGGCAAAGCTCCTGCACTCGCCGTCGATGCAGCTGAAGAAGAGTGCTGGTACTCCGCAGGGTGAGCGAATTTCTGCCGCGTTGCGCGATCTGTTCGACATCGAATGATTCGGATCGCCACCCGGTCGAGCGCCCAAGCGCGCACCCAGGCCGAGGTGGTCGGAAACGGGATCAGGGCGGCGACGGGTCGCGAATTTGAGTTGATCTTCGTCGAAACCCTCGGGGACAAGCGCCGCGACGTTCCTTTGCACACGATCGGCGGGCAAGGCGTGTTCGTGAAGGAAGTGCAGAATGCGGTGCTCGACGGTCTCGCCGACCTCGCCGTCCACTCGGCGAAAGATCTTCCGTCTGTTGCTACACCTGGTCTGATCGTCGGTGCGTGGTGCGAGCGGCGGGATCCACGAGACGTGCTAGTCGGTGCAACCATCGACTCTCTTGCGCCTGGAGCGACCGTCGCGACGGGCTCCGTTCGTCGTCAGTCGCAACTCGGCGCGGTCCGGCCCGACCTCCACTTCACCGACCTCCGCGGGAACATCACCACTCGGCTCGAGAAGGTTCCAACCGGGGGCGCGATCGTGATGGCTGCCGCAGCGCTGCAAGTGCTCGGCCTCACTGATCGCATTGCGGAGTTTCTCGACCTCGAGCGTTTCGTGCCGATGGTCGGCCAGGGGTGCGTGGCGGTGGAGTGTCGAAAAGACGATGACGAGGCGCGCGCACTCCTCACGAGCGTCGATCACCCGTCGACGAGGCGCGCCGTCGAAGTCGAGCGAGCGTTCCTCGCCGAAGTTGGCGCTGGCTGTACGGCGCCTCTCGGCGCGCATGTGGCCAACGGTGAACTCTCGGTGTTCATGGCCTCTGGAGCACACGTCGACGCACGAAGATTTGCGGCCCGCAGGGTTCTTCCGTCCGGCGATGCGGCTTTCGATGTCGCGCGCGAACTCGCTCGCGAAGCAGTTCGCGCCGTCGGCCAATGACGTCGCTACACGGGATCCGGGTTGTGCTCACACGACCGGAGGGTGCCTCGAAGGAGATTGCCGACGCGTTGCGCGGTGCAGGTGCCGAGGTCGACAACATCCCACTCATCGCGATCGGTCCGCCGAGTGATGGAGGCGCGGCATTGCGGTCCGCCTTGCGCGATCCACTCACATACGAGTGGATCATCGTCACGTCGGCGAACGGAGCGCGCGCTCTCCGTGACGTCGTGTCCGATGATCGGACGCTGCCGAAAATCGCAGCGGTTGGTCCGGCGACCGCTGCAGCACTTGGACGACCAAATGTCCTGATGCCGGCGCGAGCAACGGCGTCCCAACTCGCTGGAGCATTCGAGTCTGGAAGCGGTCGCATCCTCGTCGTTGGAGCACAAGAACCAGCAGTCGACTTCGTCGAATTGCTTCAGCCGAAAGGATGGACGGTCGATGTCGTTGCCGCGTATGCAACGAGCGATGTCATGTTGGATCAGCAGGATCGACGTGTCGTGATGGCGGCCAATGTCGTCGTGTTTGCATCCGGCTCCGCAGCGAGGTCGTTCACGAGACAACGTTTGTCCGGCCAGAATTCGACGCTCGTCGCACTCGGCGAGTCGACGAAAGCCGTGATGGAGGAGTTGGGGCTTCGTGTGCGTGCAGTTGCCACATCACCCGCGGGTCGCGACGTCGTCGGAGCGGTCGGCGAGGCGATGGGGCGTACGTCGCCGTAGCCTGATCGCATGGCGTTTCCCATCCATCGCCCGCGACGTCTGCGTTTGGGTGGTCCGTTGCGTGAACTCGTGGCCGAGACTCGACTCGGGGTGAACGACCTCGTCGCTCCACTCTTCGTTCGCGAGGGCATCGCTGAGCCCCAACCGATCGCCTCGCTCCCGGGAGTCTCCCAACACACGTTGCGATCGCTACGCGAGGAGATCGCGGCCCTCGTCGACCTCGGTGTGCCCGCGGCAATCCTCTTCGGTGTACCCGCCCATAAGGACGAGGTCGGGTCAGGCGCATTCGATCCGAACGGAATCGTGCAGGTCGCTCTCAGGGAGTTGGTGGCAGAGTTCGGCGACCGCATCGTCCTGATGGCCGACTTGTGCGTCGATGAATACACGTCGCACGGGCATTGTGGAGTGCTGAACGCCCGCGGTGACGTGGACAATGACGCCACCCTCGAGGTGTATTGCCGAGCCGCGCTCGCGCAAGCGACTGCGGGTGCCCACGTTGTGGCGCCGAGCGGGATGATGGACGGACAGGTCGGAGCGATTCGTGGCGCGCTCGACGCCGCAGGTTTCAGTGACGTGGCGATCATGGCCTATTCGGCGAAGTATGCCTCGGGTCTGTACGGGCCGTTCCGAGACGCGGTGGACGTGCAGATCGCCGGAGGCGGGAATCGCAAGTCGTATCAGCAGGATTGGCGGAATGCCCGCGAGGCTCTGCGCGAAGTCGAGGAAGACATCCAGCAGGGTGCCGACATCGTGATGGTCAAGCCGGCGCTCAGTTATCTCGACGTCATCGCCAACGTTCGGTCTCGCGTGAACCTCCCGGTGGCCGCGTATCACGTGAGCGGGGAGTACGCGATGATCAAGGCTGCTTCGGCAAATGGTTGGATCGATCACGACGGTGTCGCAATCGAGCAGCTCACCGCGGTGAAGCGTGCCGGCGCGGACATCATCCTCACGTACTTCGCGCGGTGGTTCGCCGAGCGGTCACGATGACCAACGGCACGATCCCGTATTGCGACCCGAAGGGGTGCGTCACCAAGGGTTGTACTCCAACCACGTGTGTCGGCGCCGGAGTCGCATCCAACCACGCACTGTTCGAACGCTCGACGGCGGTCATCCCCGGCGGAGTCAACTCCTCCATCCGTGCCTTCCGTGCGGTCGGTGGTGAGCCGTACGTCGTCGCCCGGGGCGAGGGTGCATTCATCGAGGACGTCGAAGGCAAGCGATACGTCGATCTCGTCCAGAGTTACGGCGCGGTCATCCTCGGCCACGCACACCCCGCAATCACTGCGGCTCTGCGCGCGGCGGCCGGGGACGGGACATCGTTCGGCGCTCCGACTCCACGAGAGATGAAGCTGGCCGAGGCAATCTCCGAGCGCGTACCGAGTTGTGAACGAGTCCGTTTGATGAACAGCGGTACGGAAGCGACGTCGACGGCCGTTCGTCTCGCCAGAGGTGCAACTGGTCGCAAGCGAGTGATCACCTTCAACGGAAACTTCCACGGCGCAACGGATGCACTGCTCGCGGCCGGCGGAAGCGGAGTTGCGACGCTCGGCCTGCCAGGAACCGCAGGAGTTCCCGAAGAAGCTGTAGCGAACACGATCGTCGCTCCGTACAACGTCGTCCCCGAGATCGATAGCGATGTCGCATGCGTCATCGTCGAGCCCGTCGCCGCCAACATGGGTGTCGTCGCCCCTGCACCAGGATTCCTCGAAGGGCTACGAGCAGCCTGCGATCGTGCGGGTGCCCTACTCGTGTTCGACGAGGTGATCACCGGTTTCCGCCTCGGTCTGGGTGGGGCCCAGGCGAAGTACGACGTCCGACCCGACTTGACCTGCTTCGGCAAAGTGATTGGTGGTGGACTCCCGATCGGCGCGGTCGGTGGTCGCAGGGAGATCATGGAGCACCTCTCCCCACTCGGGAAGGTCTTCCACGCGGGAACGCTCGCGGGAAATCCGATGGCTACCGCTGCGGGACTCGCCGCACTGAACGAACTCACCGGAGACATCTATATGGAACTCTCGGCGCGAGCGCGGGCGCTCTCCGCACTCCTGCGGGATGCGTGTGCGTCGGCGGGCATCGTCGCGCAGTTCCCCGTTGTCGGAACCTTGGTCGGTGCGTACTTCGGTGATCGAGTACCGACGAACTTCGACGAGGCCAAGAAGACCGACGAGAAGATGTATGCGAAGTTCTTCCATGCGATGCTCGCGGAGTCGGTCGCGATGGCACCCGGCGCATACGAGGCGCTCTTCGTCGGCCTCGGTCATGACGATCAGGTCATGGAACGGCTCGCCGAAGCAGCGATGCGTGCGGCGCATCGTGCGACACGATGACGCAGTCGATCCTCTAGGTTTGCCTCGTGCGCACATTGTTTTCTCTGCGAACGATCCTGTGGCTTGGTGCAGTAACCGTTTTCGCGGTGGTCGCGCTCGGTCTCTTTTTCCTAACGAGCGGTGGATCGAGTGGCGCTTCGTCGACGACCCGCAACATCGAACTCATCGCAGTCGTCAGCGGGGTGCAGGCCGACGAGGGTTGGGCGACGCAATCGGGCAAGACCATCGGCGCCGCATCGGTGTCGCTCGACGACGGTCGGACGGTGTCCCTTCCTGAAGGAACACCAGGTGACGTGACGTGCGCAGATCTCTCGACACCGAAGGCATGCGTGATGCTCGCCGACACACTTGGTCCAGCAGTCGTGTGGTTCACCATCGTGCCGGCGGATTCTTCGCGCGGAGGTCGCTATCTGACGCTTCCGGGACTCATCGACATGCGTGCGGGCGGGGACTACGGAGTGTTGAAGAACGGCTGGGTCATCCGCCTCGCCACGCCGACCGAGCGCACGTGTGAAAACGACCCGGGGAACCTGCGCGACTTCATCGATAGTTTCGGCGGTGACGGCTCGCAGTCGGTGCTGGATGTGATCGACGATCACATCGTCGAAGTCGTCTGCAACTGATCAGGCGTTCGGCGCGAGGCGAACGATCGCGGCCGCAGCCTTGTACGCAGCTTCGGCGGGTCCGATCTCGTCGGGTCGTAGAAGGTTGGCCATGATTCGCAGCACCCATTCCATGAGTGTTCGGCTCTGGATACCGACCCGAGACAGTTCGCGCATGAGAACTGGTCGACCGATCACCTTTGCGAAGAGCCGTGCGACCTTGAAGTATTGGCCGTATTCATCATCGAGCATCAGTTGGTATCGACCGAGAGCGCGAGGGTCGTTCAGCGTGATCGCTTCGTGGAGTACCTCGGCCGCCATTCGCGACGTCTCGTAGGCGTAGTCGATGCCTTCGCCGTTGAAGGGGTTCACGCTGCCGGCTGCGTCTCCGACGACGAGATAACCCTGACCGACCTTCGGTCCAACCGAGCCGCCCATCGGAATCTTGCCGCTCGTCGCCTTGCACTCGGGTGTGTCCGGATTGATTCCCCAGGAATCCGCGACCATGTGTGCATACGAGTCGAGGAGATGTGTGGTGTTGACCGACGTGAAGTTCTTGAACGTCGACAAGAGACCGACACCGATGTTGATCGTGCCGTCACCGACGGGGAAGATCCATCCGTAGCCCGGCATCGACTTGCCGTTGCGGTCCTTGACATCGAGCGCGGACTCGATCCACGGCTCCGCGTGACGCGGGCTTTGCCAGTAGGTGCGGATCGCAGTGCCGTACGGCCACTCTCGGGTTCGCGACGTGCCGAGCGCGCGCCCGAATCGGGAGTTCGCGCCGTCGGCGATGACGACGTACTTGGCGCGAACGTCGAAGGTCGTTCCGTTGTCCTTGTCGTTCACGGTCGCACCGACGAGGCGGCCGTTCTCGAGAATCGGTGTGGTCGCCTCGTGGCCCTGGAGCAGCGTCGCGCCGGCACGTTGTGCGTTGAACGCGACCATCTGGTCGAGCTCCCGGCGACGCACCACGAAGCCATGTTGTGGATAGATGGGGTGACTCGGCCAGTGCAGCTCGAGGGCCTTGCCATGTGCGGTCGCGCGCAGTCCGTCGTAGCGGTGGAACTGAGAGAGGGACTCTCCGAGACCCATGTCGTTGAGTTGTTTCACCGCACGCGGCGTCAGTCCGTCCCCACAGGTTTTCTCGCGCGGGAAGTGCTTCTTCTCCAACACCACGGTGTCGAGTCCGCGCGTCGCGCACC
>CAYFJS010000021.1:0-13931 GCA_964343495.1 uncultured Acidimicrobium sp.
ATTGCCGACTCCGATTACGACTCCGGTTTCACTTTGAACCTCAATTGCTTCCCACACGGGGGTATTGAGAAGCGTTGAACGAAGGTGAATCGACGAATCACCAACAAGCACAACAGCCTTCGCTGCCCTGATGACATCGGCGTGATGTTCCTCGCGAGCATCTGCACGGGTGTACACACCGCATACCCGGATTTCGAGATTGAGTCGACTGGCCCACGCTCGTGCCCGTTCAATCAGACCGTCTGGATTCTCAAATGCCTGAGCGGTCGGCAATACCGCAATCTGACCGTCGACTCCACCAAGCACCTTGGAATCAAGAACGTCATTGGCAATGAACGGACCACCTCCCTCAAGCACGATTATTCCCATGACTTCGGCAAACTACCACCGAACGTGACCGTCATCCGGAGCGGGTTCGTTGCATGGCGGATCGCGTGAGTACCGTGGCACCATGTCAACGACCAAGATTAAGACCGTCGGAATTTGTGGCTCGGGAATAATGGGGTCTGGTCTCGCTGAAGTCATCGCACGATCAGGGAAACAAGTGATTGTCCGTTCGCGATCAATCTCGACTGCTTCGCAGATGAAAGATGCGGTTGCCAAAAGTCTTGAAAAGCAAGTGGCAAAAGCGAAGATCACCCAGACTGATAGCGACCAAACTCTTGCAAACATCACACTCACTGACGATCTCGCCTCGCTCAGAGAATGTGACCTAGTGATTGAATCGATTGTCGAAGATCTCGACGCAAAGGTTGCTTTATTCCGTGAACTCGACACGGTGACTCGACCAGAAACGATTCTTGCAACGAATACCAGCACGCTCGCTGTTATTGAACTTGCGAAGTCCACCAACAGGCCGGACAGGGTTTGTGGAATCCATTTCTTCAATCCTGCGACGCTGATGCCACTTGTTGAAATCATCCGACCTCTGACAGCATCTGACGAGACAATTGCAATTGCTACAGATTTCGCTGCTTCCTGCGGCAAGGATCCAGTTCAAGTACTTGATAGGGCGGGCTTCATCGTGAACGCCCTCCTCTTCCCCTACCTCAATAATGCGATCAGGATGTACGAGATGGGAACTGCATCGATGGAAGACATTGACGTGGCGATGAAGGGTGGATGCAACTTTCCGATGGGTCCATTTGCGCTACTCGACCTCGTAGGGCTCGACACAACGTTGTCGATTCTCCAAGCGCTTCACGCTGAATTTAAAGATTCGAATTACATGCCCACTGAGACGCTGAAGACTCTGGTAGCGCAGGGCAAACTCGGTCGGAAAACAAAACAGGGATTCTTTTCCTACTAGTACGACGTGAGGTGAAGTGTTCGACCACCAACCGGCTTCACTTCCGCCCCCCGTGTGGCGGTTCCCGCTACCTTCAGAATGGCCGCAAGCGGACCTCGTTGGACGGGGCGCAGACTTGTCGCCCTCAACTCTGATTGCTGCCTATCGCGCGGGGATCTTCCCGATGCCTACAGATTTTGCATTCAATGAACACGACATCTCATGGTGGTCACCACTCCGACGTGGTGTTCTCCCGCTCTCTGGCTTGCGAACCAGTAGGTCAATGAGAAGAAGCTCACGAAGATATCGCTGCACCGAGAACAAACAATTCGAACGAGTGATGCGCGGCTGCGCATCACCACATCGACCAGGGGGCTGGATCACCGATGAATTTATCGATGCATATGTGCAACTTCACAAGCTCGGTTGGGCACACAGCATCGAAGTTCTAGATGATTCAGGGACACTCGTCGGAGGGCTCTACGGCGTGAGGATCGGAGCCTTCTTCGCAGGTGAATCGATGTTCCATCTTGCACGAGATGCATCCAAGGTCGCTTTGATGCATCTCGTCGATCGAATGGACTATTACTCGCTCAATCTCCTTGATGTGCAATGGCTGACACCGCACCTCGCGACACTTGGCGCAGTTGAAATCTCACGGGAGGAATACCTCGATCGTCTCGCCCCCGCAGTCTCGGCCTAGCCTTGACTTCTATGGCGACGCGCCGTGACGAACCTTGGTTGATGCGGACCTATTCGGGGCATTCGAGCGCCGCGGCATCGAATGCGCTGTACCGCCAGAATCTCGCCAAGGGCCAGACGGGGCTTTCGATCGCGTTCGATCTCCCCACACAAACCGGCTACGACCCAGACCACATCCTCGCTCGCGGTGAGGTCGGAAAAGTTGGTGTACCGATAGCACACCTCGGGCACATGCGCACCCTGCTTGATGGGATTCCACCGCGTGACATGAATACGTCGATGACGATCAATGCTCCAGCTGCATGGCTTCTTGCCCTCTATATCGCCCACGCGAATGAACAAGGTGTGGCGAGCCATGAACTCCGGGGAACTACGCAGAATGATGTCCTGAAGGAATACCTGTCACGTGGAACGTTCATCTTCCCTCCGACACCATCTCGCAAACTGACAGTTGACACGATCATTTGGTGTGCACAACATGCACCCAAGTGGAATCCGATGAACGTGTGCTCGTACCACTTGCAAGAAGTTGGAGCGACGCCCGTTCAAGAAATTGCATTCTCTCTTGCAAATGCGATTGACATTCTTGACGCCGTGAAATCGAGCAACGAGATCTCGCCTGATGCTTTTCCGCAGGTATTTGGTGCGATGTCATTCTTCGTGAATGCTGGAATTCGATTCATTGAAGAGATGTGCAAGCTCCGTGCGTTTGCTGAACTGTGGGAACGAATTGGACGGGATAGATACGGAATCACCGACGAAAAGGCGTTGCGCTTCCGCTATGGAGTTCAGGTGAATTCGCTTGGCTTGACGGAATCACAGCCGGAAAACAACGTGCAGCGCATCGTCTTGGAAATGCTGGCGGTCACAATGTCGAAGGACGCCCGGGCTCGAAGCGTCCAACTTCCAGCGTGGAACGAAGCACTCGGGCTTCCTCGGCCGTGGGATCAGCAATGGTCTCTTCGTATGCAACAAGTACTCGCATACGAGACCGACCTGCTCGAGTACCCAGACATCTTCACAGGATCGAACGTCATCGAGTCAAAGACTAAGGAACTTGCTGATGCGGCTTGGGCTGAACTTGAAGAAATCCTTGAACTGGGTGGTGCTTTCGAGAACGTCGAGTTGTTAAAGGGCCGACTCGTGACATCAATGGTCGAACGCACCCGCCGAATCGAGTCGGGTGAACTCTCCGTTGTCGGGGTCAACATCTTCACCGAGTCAACCGAGTCACCACTTGGCGGGGACGACAAGATTCTGACGGTTGATCGAACTATCGAAGAAACCTTGATAGAAGACGTACGTCAATGGAGAAATGGCCGAGATCGGAGTCGCGTCGAAGAGGCGAAAAAGGCCCTATCTGATGACGTTCGATCGGGGCGAAACGTCATGCCGTCATCTATTGCGCTAGCCCAAGCCGGGGGGACCACCGGGGAATGGGCGGACATCCTTAGAAACTCATTTGGCGAATATCGAGCCCCAACTGGAGTCGGTGCAGCTGCAGGACGGCGAGCAAAGGAACTCCATGAAGTTGCCGAATACGTCAAGCGAATTCCTGGCGGCCCGCCAAAAGTCTTGATCGCCAAACCTGGTTTGGATGGCCACTCAAGTGGTGCGGAGCAAATTGCGGTTGCTGCGCGGGACTCTGGAATGGAAGTGATCTACAGCGGAATTCGACTTACACCGGCACAGATCGCTGCGTCGGCGAGAGACGAAGACGTCGATCTCGTCGGTCTTTCGATCCTGTCTGGATCACATCGTGAACTCGTGCCGAGCGTGGTCGGCCATTTGGTCGAATTCGGGGTCACGTCACCTGTCATCGTCGGAGGAATCATCCCAGAGGTTGATCAGCGGTACTTCCTCGACAATGGAGTTACTGCTGTTTACACACCAAAGGATTTTGACATCGCCCAGATCATGAGCGACATCGCCAAGATCGTCGATGTTCACCGAAGGTCACAACACTAAAAACTGATTAGGGCTCCATCGTTGTCGACGATGCGAAGCCAACAAAACCAGTGGCTGCGGGAAGTTGAAGCACCTGACCTGCATACACCTTGTCGGGGTCAGTGATGCCGTTGATATCCATCAGTTCCTTCATGTTCAAGTTGTACGTCTTTGCAATCTGAAAAAGTGAATCCCCCATCTGCACGGTGTACATGATTGGTGCGGCAGAAGTCGTAGTCGTCTGAACTGGAAGCGTTGTCTCTGCAACGGTCGTAGCCGTCTCAGAACCAGAATCTGCGCCCCTCGAACTGACGACGGCGAGAATTCCACTCACGAGTGAAACGGCCAAGAGTGACCACTGCAGTCGACCACGGAGGAACATCGACCGTATGTTAGACCTCTCTGCGCTTCAGGATGTTGGAAATCCGCGCTCGATTGAAACGAGCGATCATCCAACAAGGAATGTTGCCCAAGAGTGCGAAGCCACAATTCCACCAAAACAGTTGCCACGGATTCCAAAGGATGAATGCCGGCAACGAAAGGACTTGTCCGAGATGAGTTCGTTCCGCACGGAGACATTCGGCCACGAAACGCTTTATCCCGCCGTCGTGGGCGGATGGCAACCGTCGCTTGGACAGGCCACCGAACCACGTACCCGCATCGGGAATCAGGTCCTTCCAGAGATGAATGCGCAGAACGGTGCGATAGATGTTGCCACCAGACTCCCATGGCCGAATTCGACTGAACCAGCCCGTGCCTGTCAGTAGATCAGGTGAAATCCGTGCTTGCCGCCAACCCACTCCGACACCAAGAAGAACCCACGCAATCACATCGAGTGTGATCGCAGTTCGAAATGCAACGTCAAAGACCACCTGAACATTCTGCCCGACTGCGACTACGGTATTCGCCGTGAGAAGCTTCCTCATCGTTATTGCAACCATGATCGCGATGGAGCCGATCACCTATGCGCTACATCGCTGGGTAATGCACGGGGCTGGCTACTTGCTCCACCACAGCCACCATCGCAACGCTGCCCGTACCAGACCAAGTCGGCTGGAACTCAATGACCTGTATCCGGTCATATTCGCATCACTTGTGATCGCCATACTTGCCCTCGGGTTCAATAAGCCACAGATGGGATTCTTGGTGCCAATCGGGATCGGGACCACTGCCTACGGCGTGCTCTATGCACTCGTCCACGACCTCGTCATACACCGAAGAGCCGGGCTGGCCATTGGCGACCGCTCGTCACTTCTTCGTCGATTGGAAACTGCACACCGTCAGCACCATGCGACCAATGGTGAACCATACGGCATGCTCGCGCCTTACGCGCTTCGGTTCATATCCAAAGGATTTCGTCCATCCCATCGACCTTCGGCGTCATAAGGTTCGAATCTGGCGAACAGTTCTTCTTTGTACCAACGACCTTGGTGTGTTTCATCGATCACCTGTCGATGACGAGCGGTCTGAAATGCAAATTGCCGGGCATCGTCAAGTGACTTCCACAGGCTGAACGTACCCTGCCGCCCGACTGGTGCTTCACCGATCCCACAGACAGCGATCAATCCGGACGCGCGATGAAGTTCGCGGTCGACTTCAGTGCCCGCGCGCGCAAAAGCACGCCAAGACTTCATGCGGATGTCGGCCCGAGTGATGATTGCTACGACTCCATCTTCGTTCCCACGACTCAAACGCTCATATGGTCTAAACCCATTCCAAGAGCCGTGCCCGCCCGTTGACCGAAGCCGTGTTGACCAAGATTCGCTGACTAGGCGTGGTGAAGACCACCGCCGAGCGACTTGGCTTGAATCGATGAACGACCGGTATGCCGTTTCATCACGCCACACGATGAAGACTGCAGTTCGGGACAAGTCGGCGCTGAGAGAGGTCTTCGCACCATTTCCAGTACCCAACAAACGCCAGAACATCACGCCATCTGTTTTGCTCAGCGCTCGTCGATCAAGACCAAGTCTCGAGAGAGCAATGACTTTCCTTTTCCAGGAAATGAGGTGGAAGGTAGCAAACGTTTCCATCGAGTCCAATGCTGTCAGAGCCCCTGCTGTCGTACACCATACGACCGGCCACTCCACATCACCGGCAAATGGAGGAGATTGCGCACAACTCCAGTCACGATGATCAGCCATGCGAGGAGATCCACAGCGGGCGAGAGCCAGAATGACCACTTACGCTGCGGATACGCTGCCGCGGTTCCAAAGAGGGTTCCCATGCGGATCGCAAGTAGTCCAACCCCCATCACGGGAGCAACACCTGTGACAACAAGGACAATCGGTAGTACCTGAGCACAAGCTAGTTCGATCACTTGGATGAGCAGCTGAGCTGGCTTTTCAATTCCCGCCATCGATATCGAGCGACCCCATCCCCGGACCGTGGACATGAAATCTTCGAACATCCGCACGCGAAGAAGCCCATTGCCATCCACCATTGAAACGATTCTGCCTTCGGCATCGAGTGCTCTCGCAAGGGCAACATCTTCAATCAGCTCCCCGCGAACCCGCTCCATCAGTTGCAATGACACCGCGTCTGCGCGACGAAACGCCATACATTGACCATTTGCAATTACAGGACCAGAGCTTCGACTACCGGGACGCCCGTAGCGATAGATCAACGTCGTCAACAGGGCTGGGTGAACAAGTTGGGCTCCGATTGTCGGGCAGTCGAAAGTTCCAGCAACCGTCGTCAAGACTGCACGTTGATCTTCGGCCCACGTCACGAGTGCCTCCAGAAGCGATGGTTCCACCTGTGTATCGGCGTCAAGAGTCACGATCCACTCTCCTCTTGCAGCCGCAATCCCCTGATGCAGCGCCCATGTCTTGCCCACCCACTGGACCGGACGAGCTGTTGAAATGACGACTTTGGCGCCGTAGCTTGCAGCGATTCGTGAGGTTTCGTCGGTCGATTCGTCGTCTACGACGATCACCTCAAGAATTCCATGAGCATTTCTGAGCGACTCCAACAGCGGTCGTATCCGTGCTGCCTCGTTGCGTGCTGGAATGACGACACTGATGTGAGGAAATTGCTTACTCGGTATGTCAATTGGTGAGAGCCTTGCCCGTGGACGAATTGAGCGAAACACACGCAAGAGCGTCGGCGTTGTTGCCAACAAGACGAAAACCTCGGCCACGAGCCGAGCGAGCGACCACGGACCCACCACGATCGCAACCTAGCCTGTTCGTATGCGAGTTCTCGCGGCAGTCGACAAATTCCGTGGGACCGTGACCGCGGCTCAGGTTGCCGCGTCGATCGGCCACGCTTGTTGGGAACTTGGGCATAGTTGCATAGAACGTCCGATCGCTGACGGCGGAGAAGGGACGCTCGAAGCACTCGGTGGTGCGAACAGAACGACTCAAGTCACTAGCCCGCTCGGTCAACCTGTCGACGCTCAATGGCGTATGTCGAAAGGTACCGCGATCATCGAAATGGCGAGGGCGTCTGGCCTCCAACTCGTCGGTGGCAAGGAGTCAAACGACCCGATCACCGCATCGACTATGGGGACTGGCCAACTGATCGACACCGCACTCAACGAGGGCGCTACTCGAATTATCGTCTGCGTCGGTGGGTCCGCAACGACTGATGGCGGGCTCGGTGCATTGCAAGCGATTTCGACACCGGCACGCCTCAAGTCCGTCGATTTTGTCGTCGCCTGCGATGTGCGGACATCGTTTATCGATGCTGCGAGAGACTTCGCACCGCAAAAGGGTGCAAGTGAAGCCCAAGTTGCATTCCTGACGAATAGGCTCACACGGCTCGCCGCGGACTATGCAGATCGCTATGGCGTTGACGTCACCAAAATCGAAGGTGCAGGAGCTGCAGGCGGACTCGCCGGTGGACTTGCCGCTCTCGGGGCACGGCTCCAGCCAGGTTTTGACATCGTTGCAGAGGAACTCGGACTCGAACAACTGGTCTCCGACTGCGACGTCGTCGTCACAGGCGAGGGTTTTGTTGACGAAGAGAGCTTCAATGGCAAGGTTGTTGGGGGCATGCAGGAACTTGCATCACAAGGTGGCAAGCCGATCGGTGTCATTTGCGGGAACATTGATCCTGTCGTCGCACATCGCATTGCCCACGTCAGTCTGGTGAGTCAGTTTGGGGAAAGTGATGCGTTTAGGGAAACCAGAACATGCATTGAGCGAGCAACCCAGCTCTTACTGGAGCGAATTCGTTCCTAAATCAGCCTGTCACTGGAGTGGCGAGGGGCTTGCCTGCCAAATCCGTGCCAAGGAGGATCAACACCGTTGCTTCTCCGAGCTCTCCGCTCTCGGTTGGGATCGGTGCCGGCATTGCAGCCGTTGTCACGCCACCAAGCTCGGCCGCAACTCGCGCCGCTGCCTGTTCGCTACCGGGTATGAAATAGACGACAGTTTGAGTCTGCTTCGGCGTGATTTCACTCGCATTCGTCGCTGGTTGGACGATGAAACCTCTGCCTTGAAGTGCAGTGGTGAGCTCACCCGCACTGCCAGGAACTTTCGATGCGTTAGCGATTTGAACCTTGAAATTCGTCAAGGGAATAGTCGTGTCGACAGTGGTTTCGACGGGAATCGTGTCTGTCGGTGCAAGTGTTTCGGTCGACTGGGTCATCCCACCGTCACCCGACGTTGTCGAGGAACTGTCGCCATTGATATCGCGCAAGATTAAAAAGCCCAGAATCACTGCGACCACCGCAACGACGATTGATGTCGTCGAATTCAGGCTTGGCCGAGGCGGGGCTGACGTTCTGCGGGGGCGTCGCTGGTCTTGATTCATACAATTACCGTACCTCGCCCTGACTGCCCAACGGAGTCATGTCGAATTCTGTGAGCCGGGTGTGGGAATTGAACCCACGACCTACCGCTTACAAGGCGGTTGCTCTGCCCCTGAGCTAACCCGGCACTTTCATACTTCGATCGATCATGCTACGCCCTGCGTGCGCGAACGATTTCATACGTTGCAAGTGCGGTTGCGGCTGAAACGTTGAGCGACGACAACGACCCGAGCATCGGGATGCTGACAAGCACATCGCATCGCTCACGCACGAGTCGGGATAAGCCCGGACCTTCTGCTCCGAGGACGAGACAGACTGGTTCAAGGGCAAGATCGCCGATGTCAAAAATCGACTTCTCCGCTGAATCATCGAGACCGATGATCCAAACACCAGATTCCTTGAGCTGTCGGAGCGCCGTCGGCAATCCACCGACGATGCACATCGGCACGTACTCAACTGCACCGGCGGCGGACTTCGCCACTGTCGGGGTCACATGGACGGCGCGATGACGCGGGAGGATCACACCATCGACGCCCGCACCGTCACACGATCGCAGGATCGCTCCCAAATTTCCTGGGTCCGTGACACCATCGACGGCGATGAGAAATGGCTTCTTCTTTACAGATGAATCGGTGATGAAGTCCGCAAGATCAACGTCATTCAATTCCTGAGCGAATGCGATGACGCCTTGTGGGGCCTCGCTGCGAGCTTCTCGCTCCAGTTCGCGCCGTGGAAGCGCTCGGATCGGCACGCGCTGATCACGAGCGAGGTCGAGAATGTCACTCATCACCGGATTCTCGTCAAGTTCCTCCGAGATCAAGATTTCAAGTACGCGTCGTCGCCCGGCAAGGAGAAGTTCCCGCACCGCTTGGCGTCCTTCGATCTGGGTTCCACCAAGGCCCCGTTCCTCCCGCCCTCCCCGATTTGAGCCCTCGCGGTGCCGGTCTCGATTTCGCTCGGGCCGTCGACCCTGCTTACGCGACGAACCACGTTCATTACGGGGCTTCACACGTGGTCCCGCGAGATCAATGCAACTGCAAAACATGCAATGCCTTCGGCGCGGCCTATCGCGCCAAGTTCTTCTGCGCGTCGTCCCTTAACCGTCACTGGCGCACTCGCGGCGCGCGACAAGTTGGCCTGCATGGCGGCACGATGTGGTGAGATCTTCGGCATTTCGCAGACCACGCTGCAATCGACGTTCTCGACTCGAAATCCAAGTGCGGCAATCAAGTCCGCGACTTTGGCGAGGATCTCGATTGAATTTGCCCCACTCCACTTCGGATCGGTGTCGGGGAAATGTTCACCGATATCACCAAGTCCTGCGGCGCCAAGAAGTGCATCTGCGACGGCGTGAGCGACGGCGTCAGCATCACTATGTCCGACTAATGCCGGCTGGTCGCTGAAGGTCACGCCTCCAAGGATGAGGGGTTTCCCCGACGGGCTGGCTTCGAATCTGTGAACATCAAATCCCTGCCCGACACGAAAATCTCGTTGCGACACGACTAGACCTCGCTTCGCGCATTTGCGCGCGCCCATTCAAGATCCTGGGGGGAAGTCAACTTCCTATTCATCTCTTCACCTGCAACCACGATCACTCGCCCTCCACCCCGTTCAACCAAAGCGGCGTCATCAGTACCCTCTGCATTCATTCGATGGGCCTCACGCAGGACGGAAGCGCGGAAAGCCTGCGGTGTCTGAACTGCAATCAACGACGCCCGATCGGGCGTCGCCACGACAACGTTCGACGGCGACACCTGTTTGATGGTGTCTGTGACAGGAAGCCCGGGAATCGCGGCATCGGCCCCCCGTGCAACCTGGGAGATGACTTCCTTGTACAAATGCTCACTTGCAAACGGTCGCGCTGCATCATGCACACAGATGATCGTCGCTTCGTGAGGAACGGCACTCAGACCCCTGCGTACAGATTCGCTCCGCGTCGCACCACCAGCAACTCCACCTTCCCGCACGGCATCTTCGGGTGGAACGACCACGACGACTCCGTCGCTGACCGTCCGTGCGGTCTCAGTCGACCAATCTAGGACTCGACGGTCGCCAATAACGGCGAATTGCTTCGGCCCACCAAACCGCGTTCCCGATCCCGCTGCAACGACAACGGTCCAAACAATTTCGTTCGCTGCGGTTGCCACGACGATTAAGGGTAGTACCGTCAAACCTGCATGAAACACGAAGAAATCCTTGCTCAAACCTCTTTTTTCGCAGACACTCCATCATCGGTGCTCTCCACGATCGCTTCGAGTGCGACAACTCAGCAGTTGCAGCGAGGTGACATCCTCTTCACTGAAGGCGATGCCCCTGATGCGCTGTTTGTTGTGCTCAGTGGAAGGATTGCGATTGCAGTTGACAACAAGCCGCTGGACGCTCGAGAAAGCGTCCTTGCACTGATGGAGACCGGTGATCTTTTTGGCGAACTCGGTCTCCTTGACAACGGGGCGAGATCAGCGATGGCGCGCGCAATCGAGCCATCCACAGTCCTCCGCATCTCCTACAGTCCAGTGATCGAGCACATGCGATCGAACCCCGCAATGTTGTGGGGCGTTGCAAAGCTTCTTGCCGCTCGGCTACGAACGATGGACGAAGTACTTTCAGACAGCGTCTTTCTTGACGTAACTGGCCGAACCGCAAAGCGACTTCTTGAGCTTTCTGGTGGGAAAGATGAGTTCCTTCTCCCTGTCACTCAGGAAGAACTTGCCGGGATGGTTGGCGCTTCTCGTGAGAGGGTCAACAAGGCAATCGCAAGCTTCATTCGTCTTGGCTGGCTTGAGCAACACGACCGCCGATATCGAATCCTGATGAGAGATCGGCTCGAAGTCCGATCAAGTTAACGCCCCAGTAACCAATCATGCGTCGCGGCGAAGGCGTCCTTCGCATCCTCGGCACGATGGACCGGACGTGACGGATCGTGCGCGAACGCATGAACTGCTTCCGGATACTCACGAACCGTGACCCCCGTTGCTCGAAGTTCATTGACGTGATCTGGCGGTGTGTAGGGGTCTTGGGTCCCAATGAGCGCAAGTACTCGATCTGGATTTCCTGCGCGCAGATACTCAATTGGGTCACCCTGACCGGACCCAGTCCACGCCTCAGGTACGTGGATCATGCCATAGAACGAGGCGATTCGATCGAAGCGCGCTGAACGCCCAGCCTTGAAGCAATACATTCCGCCGATACAGAAGCCCATCAACCCAACTCTCGCCGTTCCGAGGTGGTCGGCTGCTTCCTCAAGGTCGCGAAGGTGCAATCGATCATCAAGTTGTGCAGCGGCGACAAACCGCTCAGCAATTTCTTCTGAAAGAGTCCAACCAGGAAATGGCTCGACGGCGATCACGGACATCTTCCATTCTCGTGCGAGTCTTTCGACCATCCCGTCGAACAGGGGGCGTAGCCCAAAGATGTCTGGCGCAATGACCAGCCCCATCGTGGCGTTCTCGACCATAACCACGGACGCTTCGGTCCCGGAGGGCAAAACGATTCGCACCGTTCCACCATAGACCCGAAATTTCGTGCGGTGAGAACTGCGGTGATACTTCCGCATCGAATTCCGGTGATGGGGATGCGGACCATGATCCCATGACCACATCCACGACATCCCGAACCAACTCACGTCTTTCCCACCCTGCAGGATCGAGTCCCGTACTCCGCGACCTCGGGGCTGAATGGCGTCGACTGAGCACTGCAGACCATGCGATCAGCCGAGTCAACGCGTGGGGACTTCCGAATTCCCCCATCCAACACCTCGACGAGGTTCTTGAAAGTGCAGGCTTCGGTCGCGACCACAAGGATTCCATCGCAGACCACTACCTCTACCTCCTCGTCACCCGAGCTGCGTCGGACGAACTCGCAGCCCGCATCGTGCTCCAACGCCTCCTCCCCCCACTGATCGCCGTAGCACGCCGACGCGGCAAGATCACGGTTGGTGGGTTCGATGAAGCGCTCACCGAAATCATTTCGCACGCGTGGACGCTTATCCGTACCTATCCGACGGAGCGCAGGCCGGCAAAGGTCGCCTCAAATCTCGTCCGTGACAGCGAGTACTACGCCTTCGTGCAACCGACCAGATATCGAAAATATTCTGTCCAATTGTGCGACAACGAAACAATGGCGCACGTTCCGGCACAGCTCGAGGACGAAGACGCGAAATTGATCCTCAATGACACGTTGGATCGTGCAACTTCTTATCTCTCTTCCACGAGTCTCTCAATACTTCGCAAACTTGCTAACGGGACCACGATTGAGGAAATCGCCAAAGAACGTGGGGTCCGTGTTAGAACTGCGCGTGGTTGGCAACAAGAAGCGATCAACGAGTTGCGTGCACGAAGGCGGTCTGTGGCGTAAGTTTCGCTTTCCGCAGCCGGAGTGAGTTACTTACGACAAAGACGCTGGAAAATGCCATAGCTAGACCTGCCCACATCGGATTCAACAGACCAGTCGCGGCAATGGGAATCGCCGCAGTGTTATATGCGAATGCCCAGAAGACGTTCGCGCTGATCGTCCGCAACGTAGCCCGTGAAAGCAATATCGCATCCGAAACGAGCCGCAGGTCGCCACTGACAATCGTCAGGTCACTGGCGTGCATCGCAACGTCGGTTCCGGTTCCCATGGCGATCCCGACATCGGCCTGCGCAAGTGCTGCTGCATCATTGACGCCGTCGCCAACCATCGCTACGGCATATCCACGCTCTTGAAGGTCTGAAACGACACGCACCTTGTCTGCGGGGAGGACGCCCGCAATCACATGTTGGTCATCCGTTTCGATTCCAACTTGTGCTGCAACTGCGATTGCAGTTTCCCGGTTGTCGCCCGTGAGCAATACGGGTCGGAGACCAAGGTCGCGAAGGTCACTAATCGCTGTCGCACTCGTTGGTTTTGGTTGATCAGCGACGACGCACACCGCTTTGGCCGACCCGTCATAGCCAACGAGAACCGCCGTATTGCCCTTCTCGCGAGCACTCACGAGGGCTTCTCGAAGCTGTTTTGCAACCAGCACCAACTGCTTGCTGAACAGCGCCTCTCCACCGACGATGACGCGCTTCGATGCGACCACACCAGTCGTTCCCAACCCCGGCTGCGATTCGAATTGGCTGACATGGTCGAGTGACCCCAACTCGGCTCGTGCAGCCTGGGCTATTGCCTTGGCGACTGGGTGCTCGCTCGCATGCTCAAGTGAACCTGCGAAACGAAGCACTTCTTCACGACGTACTCCATCGGCAACGACCA
>CAYFJS010000021.1:14031-15234 GCA_964343495.1 uncultured Acidimicrobium sp.
AGTGAACCTGCGAAACGAAGCACTTCTTCACGACGTACTCCATCGGCAACGACCACGTCAACAAGCTGCATCACCCCCGTCGTCACTGTGCCCGTCTTGTCAAAGACGACGGTGTCTATTCGACGTGTGCTTTGTAGGACATCCACGCCCTTGATCACAATCCCCATCTGAGCGGCACGACCGCTACCGACCATCAGCGCGGTTGGAGTTGCAAGTCCGAGCGCACAAGGACATGCGATAATCAGTACGGCAACTGCAGCAGTAAATGCATCTGAAACTTGATTTGTCGAATCGCCTAGGAAGTACCACGCAGCAAAAGTTCCGATAGCGATCACAATGACCGTCGGAACAAAGACGCTGCTCACTCTGTCCGCCAATCGCTGAACTGGAGCCTTTGTCGTTTGCGCATCTCGGACCAATTTGGTCATCTGGGCGAACGTGGAGTCCGCACCAACGCGACGTGCTTTGACGATGAGCCTTCCAGTGAGGTTCGTCGTTGTACCCGTCACTTTGGACCCGGGGCCGACATCTACTGGAACGCTCTCGCCCGTCAGCATCGACGCGTCGATCGATGAGGAGCCTTCCTCGACGATGCCGTCAGCGGCAATCGTCTCACCCGGCCGAACCACAATTCGATCACCGACTTTCACTTTCGCAGCGTCAATGAGCACCTCGCCACCATCACGAAGTACGACCGCTTGCCGCGCACCGAGCGCCAAGAGAGCCCGAAGGGCGTCTCCTGCTCGACGCTTTGCGCGAGCCTCGAAATACCGTCCTGCGAGAAGGAAGACCGTCACCGACACCGCGACTTCGAAATAGACGTGGACTCCACCCGACATTTCCATTCCGTCATGTGAGGTTGCATCGCCCCAAATCAAGGCCCACACGGACCACGTCGTTGCCGCGGTTACGCCGAGTGAAATGAGCGTGTCCATGGTCGTTGATCGATGTCTGGCGTTCATCAATGCGGCTCGGTGGAACGGCCACGCACCCCATGTCACGACTGGTGCAGACAGCACAAGTGCCCACCATTGCCACTGTGCGAACTGAAGTTGGCTAAACATCGACACCACGAACACTGGGAACGCGAGCACGGCACTCGCAAGAAGCCTGACCTTGAGTGCGGTAACTTTCTCGCGATTTTCTGCGTCAAGCATGTCTGGGGTGGTGTCTTCGAGAAGTCGGGCACCATATCCAAGACCC
>CAYFJS010000022.1:0-15044 GCA_964343495.1 uncultured Acidimicrobium sp.
GACCTTGAACTTGCGCTTGTTGTTCGGGTTCACCAACTTGGCGTTCGCCTTGTAGGTGTCCCACTTGTCGGCGAGTGGGCCGGCGGGAATCTTGGCATCGAAAGCGACCATCACACCCTCCTACTTCACGATTCCCGCGAGGACTGCGACCGGGAACGACACGTTTCCGACGACCACCACGGTGGCGATGCCGACGGCGAATCCTCGTCGCCACGCATTGAAGCGCGGATTGTTCCATCCGAGTGACTGGAAGAAACTCCACGCCCCGTGGAAGAGGTGGATACCGAGGAGAATGTTGGCGACGATGTAGAACGCGGCGACGATCGGTCGATCGAGGCTGCGCA
Source organism: uncultured Acidimicrobium sp. (assembly GCA_964343495.1). Lineage (GTDB taxonomy): Bacteria > Actinomycetota > Acidimicrobiia > Acidimicrobiales > Ilumatobacteraceae > UBA3006. The sequence continues at coordinate 345 of CAYFJS010000022.1, forward strand.
CGACGTTGTTGTACACCTCGCCGCGCACGAACTCGCCGTTGCCGCCGACGGCGTTCACGGTGCCGAACGTCAAGTCGAGGAGGTGCCAGACGAGGTATGCGAGAACGATGATCCCCGTCCAACGCATCGTGCGACTGGCGAAGTTGGCCACCTGATAGTCGCGCGGCCCCTGATACTTGACGGCGCGAGCGGTTCGGTTGAGACGGGTGAGCGACCACGCGGAATGCAGATGGAGCGCGAGCATCGAGACGAGACCGCCACGCAGGATCCACAACACGACGCCCTTCGGCGCGATCGGATAGAGCAGTTCCTTCAGGAACTCCGCGTAATGGTCGAGGTCGGCCTGGCCGAGATACATCTTCAGGTTGCCGATCATGTGGAACACGACGAAGCCGATCATCGCGAGGCCGGTGATCGCCATGACGTACTTCTTGCCCACGGCCGTCGAGTACAGGTCCAAGAAGAACGGACGTCGACGCCGCGTCTTGACCGCCGTTGCGGACACTGGGCCACGCCGCAGGCCGGTCGTCTCGATCGTTGTATTCATATGGTGTGAGTCACGCTAGTTCTGGGCTCGGGGCAGCCCCCAACCCATGCCGCGGAAGGGGTCACCTCGATGTGCGTGAACCTCGTCTCATCGCTGGGTCGGGCACCGCCGCGTGGGGCTGGCACGCCCCGGGCCATTTCGCTCGGGCACCCGCGGATTCTCTACACTTTCCAAGACACCATCCATGGGGTTGCCTCTCGCGCGCCCCAGCAACCATCGGAGAAAGCACACGTGACGTCACTACTCGCAGCAGAAGGCGGCTGGCAAAACTTCACCCTGAAGGGCGGTGAGTGGGCGATCCTCGGACTCTCGGGAGCGGCCGCGATCCTCGCCCTCCTCGTCGGCTGGGCGCTCGTCGTCCAGGTCCTCAAGCAGGACGAGGGAACTCCGCGCATGCAGGAGATCTCGCGTGCCATTCAGGAGGGCGCGTGGGCGTACCTCAAGCGCCAATTCAAGACCATCGGCTGGATCCTCGTGCCAGTCGGCGCGATCGTCTTCTTCACCTCCGTCGCCATTCAGAAGCCCGGCGACGTCGAGGCGCTGTCGTTCGTGCAATCCGGCGCCTACCGCACGATTGCGTTCGTGCTCGGTTGCGTGGCCTCGGGTCTCACCGGGTACATCGGCATGACGCTCGCGACGCGAGGCAACGTCCGCACTGCGGCGGCCGCCCGTCAAGGTTCGATGAAGCGAGCCCTCGAGGTCGCATTCCGCACGGGTGGTGTCGCCGGAATGTTCACCGTCGGTCTCGGTCTGCTTGGTGCGACGGCGATCATCGCCATCTTCCAGAACACGTCGTCGGCGATGCTCGTCGGATTCGGCTTCGGCGGTTCGCTCCTCGCCCTGTTCCTCCGCGTCGGAGGCGGAATCTTCACCAAGGCTGCCGACGTCGGCGCCGACCTCGTGGGCAAGGTCGAAGCGGGCATTCCTGAGGACGACCCGCGCAATCCGGCGACGATCGCTGACAACGTCGGCGACAACGTCGGCGACTGTGCAGGCATGGCCGCCGACCTCTTTGAGAGCTATGAGGTCACCCTCGTCGCATCGATCATCCTTGGCGTCGCTGCGTTCTCTTCGATCGGGCTCAACCCGGCGCTCGGGCTCGTGTTCCCGCTCGCCGCACGCGCAGTCGGCGTCATCGCCTCGATCGCCGGTGTGTTCTCCGTGCGCGCCAAGGACGGCGAGACGAATGCGCTGAAGCCGATCAACCGCGGCTTCCTCACCGCCGGAATCATCACCGTCATCGGCACGCTCGCTCTCGCGCTGTACTACGTCGGAAACCCGTCGAAGGGCGACGCGGGCCACGACGGCGCAACCATCACGATGTCGGGCGTCGGCTGGCGCGTCTTCGGCGCGGTCGTCGTCGGACTCATTCTCGCCCAGGTGCTCAGCCGCCTGACCGAGTACTTCACCGGCACCGAGTACAGCCCCGTCGAGGAGATCGCCGAGTCTGCAGAGACCGGTCCGGCCACCGTCGTGTTGTCGGGAACCTCCGCAGGTCTCGAGTCCTCGGTGTACGCCATCATCTGCATCGCCATCGCGCTCGGCGCGACGCTGTGGATGGGCGGCGGCAACATCCAGTTCTCGCTCTACCTCGTCGCGCTGTGCGGCATGGGAATGCTCGCCACGACCGGCGTCATCGTCTCCGAGGACACCTTCGGTCCGGTCTCCGACAATGCCGCGGGCATCGCCGAGATGGCCGGAGAGTTCGAGGGCGAGCCGCGCAAGATCATGGTCGGCCTCGACGCCGTCGGTAACACGACGAAAGCCGTGACCAAGGGTTTCGCCATCGGCTCCGCCGTCATCGCGGCAGTCGCACTCTTCGCCTCGTACATCGAGACGATCGCGAGCGAACTCAAGCTCGAGGTCAAGGGCGATGCAATCTTCAAGGCGATCGAGACGCAGATCAACGTCGCCGACGTGAAGACCTTCATCGGGCTCCTCATCGGCGGCTCCGTCGCGATGATGTTCTCGGCACTCGCCATCCGTGCAGTCGGTCGTACGGCAGGCGTCGTCGTGCAAGAAGTACGCAACCAGTTCAAGGACGGCGGCATCATGGCCGGCACCAAGAAGCCCGACTACGCACCGGTCATCGATATCTGCACGGCGGCTTCGCTGCGTGAATTGACGACGCCGGCGCTGCTCGCGATCTTGACCCCGGTCATCGTCGGCTTCGGCATCGGCTACGCGGCACTCGGTGGCTTCCTCGCCGCGGTGATCCTCACCGGCCAGCTCATGGCCAACTACCTGAGCAACGCTGGTGGCGCATGGGACAATGCGAAGAAGTACATCGAGGACGGCCACCACGGTGGCAAGGGCTCGGACGCACACAAGGCGGCCGTCATCGGCGACACCGTCGGCGATCCGTTCAAGGACACCGCTGGTCCGGCGCTCAACCCGCTCATCAAGGTGATGAACCTCGTTGCGCTCTTGATCCTGCCAGCGATCATCAACTTGAAGGACAACGACTCCGCGCGCCTGACGATCGCGGGCGTCTCGCTCGCCATCCTCGTTGCCGCGATCGCGTTCTCGCGCCGCAAGGCAGCGAGCATGGTCGCTGCCTGACCACTCCCTTCAGAATCATTCGGGGCTGACGTGCACAGCGTCCGATACCTCAGCCCCGAATGGATCGAAGCGGTGAGCAGTCGTATCGCGGCGTCGAAGTCCATCCAGGCACTCGCCAAGGATCACTCGGTCGGAGTCACCCAAGTCGTGACGGGTACACCCTTCGGCGACGTCACCTACAACTTCCAGGTCGGCGACGGACGCGCATCCTTCACGGAAGGAGTGGCGTCACCCGAAGACGTTCGCTTCAGCGAATCGTGGCAGACGGCACTCGCGGTCAACAACGACACCCTGTCGCCTGACGAGGCGATCTTGCTCGGCCATGTCACGTTCACCGGCGACCACACGAAACTGGTCGCCGCGGGCGAGGTGTTCGCCGAGCTCGACGCGATCTTCGACGACGTCCGTGCGATGACGACGTTCGCCTAGTCGGCGAGCACGAACGAGCGCATCGACAACGAACCCATTTCGCAACCGGCGACGACGGTGCGCAGTGGCTTGCCCGCGACCTCCGCAAGGCCAGCGATGTAGGCGACGGGCAGGAAATGCTCCGGTGTCGGAACCGAGAGATGTGCATCCGGTCGTTCCAGTGCGTCGATCACCCGTCCGGGATTGGCTCCTTCCGCAAGTGACCTCACTGCCTCGTCGAAGTCGACCGCCCACGGCTCCCCGAATCCCTCGCGACCCCACGAAATACGGCCGAGATGGTGGACGATGTTGCCGCTTCCCACGACGAACACTCCCTCCTCCCGAAGTGGCGCGAGCATCGCCCCGAGTTCGACGTGTTCTGCAGGGCTCAGCCGAGCATCGATCGACAGCTGCACGACGGGAACGTCAGCATTCGGGAAGAGATGGCACAACACGGACCACGTGCCGTGATCGATCCCCCATTGGTCTACATCTTCGATGACGTGCCGCCCGTCGAGAAGCCCGACGACTCGCCGTGCGAGCGCGGGGCTTCCCTGGACCGGATAGCTGAATCGCGAAAGTTCCGGTGGGAATCCGCTGAAGTCGTAGATCGTCCTCGGATTGGGCATTGCCGTGACGGCGATCGCATTCACGTACCAGTGCGCCGAGATCGCCAGCACTGCGACAGGCTTCGGCACCGACGCTCCGAGCTCTCGCCACGCTTCGGTGTAGCGATTGTGTTCGAGCGCGTTCATCGGCGAGCCGTGGCCGACGAAGGCCGCCGGCATGCGCGTCGACATCAAGTGCTCAGGAGTAGAACGGGTTCGCGCCGGTCGAGTGGTCGGTCAAGTCACGCACCTTGGTGATCTGCGGAACCTGCGCGGCGATGGTGGTCTGCACTCCCTCGAGCATCGTCTGACGGCTCATCGAACAGCCGTGGCATCCACCGCCCATGGTGAAGTAGGCCGTTCCTTCGGTGTCGTGGCCTGCGAAAGTGACGAATCCTCCATGTGCGGCGAGAGCTGGATTGACCTCGCCCGACACGATCGCCTCGATCTGCGCGGACACCTCGTCGTCACGCACCAGCCCTTCGACGTTCGGTGCCTTCGGCTTGTTGGGATTGCGAATGAGGAGCCCCTGAGCATCGCTGTGGTCGATGACCGCACCCTGGAAGGACTCGATGTCCTTGGCCGGGATGATGACCTTCAGGCCATTGATCGTGCGCACTTCGTCGGTGAATGCCGCCTTGGTGAAGAAGTCGAACGAGAGGTCGTAGCGGAAGTCTTCACCCGGCTGCGACAGGATCTCGAGTCGCAACCCGAGCTGGGCCCCCTCGGTCTCGGCGTCGCGCAGCTCAACGAGCTTGACGTGGGCGTTCGGCGTGATGTCGATGATCGTGTTCGACTTGTCGGTTTCTGCCGTCGCTGCGAAGGGGCTCACGACGCTCAGGCTATCGGGATGGTCCGCGACGGTGGGAAGTCCAGCCCATCGACCTGCGTTGTCGAATGTCACCATTCACTGCGTTGCGATTTCGTCCTGCGCGTCGGACGGATTGCACCGATGCCCGAGCGATACACTCGAGTCGTACGCACGGGGAGTCCGTTGGTTCGACGGGCTGAGAGGGTGGTCGCCACCACCGACCCGCACACCTGATCTGGGTCATGCCAGCGGAGGGAGCGCAATGGAAGGGACAACTGCAGTCGTCGTCATCGGTGGGCTCGCCCCCGACCGTCGTCTTTCCTCGATCCTCGTTCGCCCGAACATCGTCGTTGCTGCAGACGCCGGACTCCACCACGCGATAGACCTCGGCTTACGGGTGAACGCGGTCGTCGGTGACATGGACTCCGTCGATCACGCGATCCTGACCGGAGCCGAACTCAACGGAGTGGAGGTCGTCCGGTCACCACGCGACAAGGACCTCACCGACACCGAACTTGCGCTTCGACATGCTGCTTCACGCGGGGCGACGCGGATCACCGTCGTCACGGGTGGTGGTGGCCGGCTGGACCACCAGCTCGGCGTAATCGCCTCACTCGCCCACCGCGACCTCGCCGAATGCACCATCGACGCCTGGTGGGACACCGCTCACATCAACGTCCTCCACGGCCCGGCACGAATCGACGTCGCCGGTCGCGCGGGTGAAGTTCTCGGACTTCATGCATTCGGAGGTGACGCTCGCGGTGTCACGACGACCGGGCTGAAGTGGAACGTCACCGACGAGACGTTTGCTCCGCACTCGACACGCGGTGTCAGCAACGAGTTGAACGAGGTCCGCGCATCGATCACGCTCGCGAACGGCACCCTCATCGTCACCCGACCTCATGCACTGGAGAACACATGAAACGACTCGCCGCACTCCTTGCCGTCATCGTCCTCGGTGCGAGCTGTGGCTCGACTCCGAGCACGCCGAACGACACCGCAGGTGCAAACACGAGTGGCCCCGTGACACTCACGCTCATCGCCCATGATTCGTTCACCTATCCGGAAGGGATCTTCGATGCGTTCACGGCGGCGACCGGTGTCAAGGTCGAGGTCGTCCTCTCGGGCGACGCCGGAGAACTCGTCACCAAGGCCGTCCTCACGAGCGGCAACCCCGAAGGCGACGTGCTGTGGGGTGTCGACAACACGTTGCTCTCTCGCGCGCTCGATGCCGACGTCTTCGTGCCCTACGCATCGAAGAATCTCGCCGCCATGGCGCGTTCGGTGACGATCGACGTACCGGGACATGAGGTCACCCCGGTTGACACCGGTGACGTGTGCATCAACTACGACGTGCAATGGTTCAAGGACGAGGGCCTGACGCCGCCAGGAACGCTCGAGTCCCTCACGAACAAGGCCTATGCAAATCGCATCGTCGTGCCGAGCCCGCTCACCTCATCCCCAGGGCTTGCTTTCCTCATGGCCACGATTGCCGAGTTCGGCGAGGGCGGTTGGCAGGACTTCTGGACGAAGCTTCGCGACAACGGCGTGCTCGTGGTGGACGGCTGGACGCAGGCGTACACCGTCGAATTCTCCGGATCGTCGGGCAAAGGCTCCCACCCGATCGTCGTGAGTTACGGCTCGTCGCCTCCTGCCGAGGTGATCTACGCGAACCCACCGATCTCGTCGGCGCCAACCGCGGTGGCTGCCCTCACCTGCTTCGCGCAAGTCGAGTACGCGGGAATCCTTCGCGGATCGAAGCACGTCGAGGAAGCAAAGCTGCTCCTCGACTACCTCACCGACGTCGCCTTCCAGGAGTCACTCCCACTGTCGCAGTTCGTCTATCCGGTGAATACTGCTGCGAAGTTGCCACAGGAGTTCCTCGACTATTCGGTGAAACCAGAGAACCCTCTGCGGCTCGCACCAGACGTGATCGCCGCGAACCGCACGGCGTGGTTGGACGAATGGAAGCGGATTGTTGTCGATTCCTGATTCGAGTCACCCCTATCGGCGATGGGCGTGGCCGCTCGCCGTCGCACCGACGGTGTTCGTTGTCGCATTCGCCCTCGTCCCGACGGTCGTCGTCGCGCGGATGACAGGTTCCCTTCACGGCATCACGACGGTTCTCTCCAATCCGTCTGTTCGCAAGGCACTGTGGTTTTCGCTGTGGCAGTCAGCGCTCAGTGCGCTCACTTGCCTCGCCATCTCGCTGCCGATCACGTGGGTCCTCGCGCGATTCGACTTTCGTGGCCAAAGGCTCATGCGTGCACTGGTCACGGTCCCCTTCCTTCTCCCCACCGTCGTCGTCGGCGTGGCCTTCCTCGCGCTGTTTCCCGACCGACTCGACTACACGCCCGTTGCGATCATCGTCGCTCATGCGTATTTCAATGTCGCGGTCATCGTGCGCATCGTCGGCGCTCGTTGGGAATCCATCTCCACGAGCTTCGTACCCGCAGCCCAGACCCTCGGCGCCTCGCCGTTTCGTGCAGCCACGACGATCACGCTCGCGATCCTGCGACGCTCGATCGTGCTGGCCACGGGTCTCGTGGCGCTGTTTTCGTTCACATCCTTCGGCATTGTCCGGATGCTCGGTGGCCCATCACGGTCGACAATCGAGACCGAGATCTATTACCGAGCGGTCCTCCTCGGGGATCTCCATGCCGCAGTCGCGCTCGCAGCTCTGCAGGTCGTCTTCCTCGTGGTCATCGGCGCACTCTTCTTGCGTGGACGAACTACCGCACCCGTCCGAGCGAACAAAATTGAGGTCGAACGACGTGTACCAGTAACTCGTCGTCAACGTGGCGCTGTGGCTCTCATCGTCGTTTTGACGGCCAGCTGGATCATCGCACCCTGGTGGGCAACCGTCGCACGATCAATCGGCGGCTGGGAATTCCTCGGTGCACCCGAGTTTCGCAATGCGCTCGGTATTTCGCTGCGGACCGCCTTCGTCTGCGCTGCAGTCGCCACGATGCTCGGCGCATCCTCAGCGCTGTCGTCTACCTACGGTGGGCGCTGGGTGAGGGCGTTCTCGACGTTGACCGCCCTCCCGCTCACCATCTCGGCAGTCGTCGTTGGGCTCGGCTTCCTCGTCACCTTCGACGAGGGTGTATTCGACCTCCGTTCGAGTTGGATCATCACGCCGCTCGCCCACTCCCTCATCGCCATGCCACTCGTCGCAATGGTCGTGTCACAGGCGGTGTCAGCGATTCCGCGCGATCTGAGCGCATCTGCAATGACACTCGGGGCTTCTCGATGGCGCGCGTGGTCCACGATCGACGGTCCGCTCCTCAGGCGTCCGATCGCATCCGCTTGCGCCCTCGCTGCGGCCGTCTCCCTCGGCGAATTCGGGGCGTCAAGTTTCCTCTCGAGACGGAACTCGACGACCCTTCCACTGCTCATCTCGCAGGAGCTTTCTCGGCCGGGAGACCTCCGGGCGCAACACGCGTACGTCATTGCGACGCTCTTCATCGCGGTGTCACTCGTCGTCATCATCGTTGTCGAGTTCACGCAAGGACGGCGTCGATGACCCTTCAACTCGTCGGCATCCACGCACAATTCGACGGCCGCCCGCTGTATCAGAACCTCCATCTCACGGTCCAAACCGGCGAGATCGTCTCACTCGTCGGGCCGAGCGGTTCAGGCAAGTCAACATTGCTGCGGATCATCGCCGGCATCGAGCGACCCCTCAATGGCCGGGTGATCCTGAACGAGCGTGACATCACCGACCTGGCAATCCACCGACGAGGAATCGGCATGGTGTTCCAGGACAACCAGCTGTTTCCGCATCTCGACGTCGCCAAGAACATCGGCTACGGCCTGAAGGTTTCGCGGAGGTCTCCTTCCACCAGTGTCGAACGAATGCTCGAGTTGATCGGCCTCGGTGGCTTCGAATCTCGCCGAGTCGACACGTTGTCGGGCGGCGAGGCCAAACGCGTCGCACTCGCCCGGTCACTGATCGTCGAACCCCGCGTCCTCCTTCTCGACGAGCCGCTCACCGGCCTCGATTCGCAACTCCATGAAAGGCTCCTCCGCGACATCGCCGACATCCTGCGCACGTTGAGGACGACGGTCATCCACGTCACACACGACTTGGAGGAAGCCAGCACGCTTTCACAACGTGTCGTCCAGATTGCGTCGCTCGACTCCCCACCGACCAGTGGCGGTAGCGTCACTGCGCCGGAGGTGTGATGTCGAACGAGCAGTGGATCGTGAGCACGGTGAAGACGACGGACATCCTCGACCTGCGCATGTCCGTGCTTCGCGACGGTACCCCATCGCAAGATCCGCGATATCCGCAAGACGACGACCCCGACGCACTTCATCTCGGAATCTTCGAGGATGAAACCTTGATCGCAACATCAACTTGGCTCGACCGGCCGTGGCCGCTCGACGAGCGGCGCTTCGCCGTGCAACTCCGCGGAATGGCGGTCGCCAAGACCCACCAGAGTCGTGGCATCGGCGGCGTCCTCCTACGCGCAGGAATCGAACGAGCGCGCGAACGCGGCGCGACGTTCGTCTGGGCTCGGGCGCGCGACCTCGCACTGAAGTTCTACGAACGACATGGCTTCGCCGTCGTCGGTGACCAGTTCACCGACGAAGCGACCGGCCTTGGTCACCATCTCGTGGTGCTCGAGCTACCCACTAGTCGCTGATCGGGACGTCGAAGGCGAAACGCGCAACGGAGAACTTCTCGGTACCTGCAAGTACCTCGACGCTCCACGAACCTGAAAACGGGAACGTGACGTCCGCCGTGTAGTGATTCGGAGCGGTTCGAGTGAGCGTGATCGGCCCGGTCGGAATGTTCATCGATGCAAGCCCCATTCGCATCTCGACGTTCGAGACCTCGCCGAGTGCCCCGCCCTGACGGGACAAGATGAGGTGGATTTCCGTCTTCCCGACCCGAGCAGGAGTGACGGCCAGCGTGACGAACACCTCGGAACCAACGAGGGTTTGCTCGAAGGGGGTCGCATTCGAGACGACCTTCGGTGACAACCCCGTGAGCGATGCGGTGAGCGAGACAACAACCAGAGCGACAACGGCCTCGAAGACGACCGTCGTGCGAAGGTTGCGCGCATCACGTTGCTTGAGCGCGCGCCTCGCGGATCCCGAGAGGGCGATCACGACGAACACGAGTGCCACCTTGATGACGAGAGTGCGCCCGAATTGGGTGTCGAAGATCTCCGTCACGTCCTTGACCAGGAGCCACGATTGGGCGATCCCGGTTCCGATGACGACGGGCAATGCCCATTGAGCGATGCCCGAAAAACGATCCGTCAAGAGCAAGGTCCGTTCATCGTCGAGTCGCCGAGTGACGAAGACGACGACGAACAACCCGCCTATCCACGACCCGATCGCCAAAAGATGGACGACATCGAGGGCCACACCGAACACCATCGGGGACGTAGAGAGGGCATGGCCTGAAACGGAGACCGTGGAGACCACCCCGACGAGGAGCGCTGCAAGCGGCACCATCCGACGCTTGCCCATGACGAACTGGTTCAGGAGCGGCCACATCGCCAGTAACAACACGACCCGAACGAGTTGTGCGCGCCCGAACGTCGTCGTGAGTGTTGCGCTGACCAAGTCACCGTCAAGGGCCTTGTAGATCTTGACGCCTGCTGCGTGAGGACCGAAGGAAAGGAGCCCTTCGACGGTCGCGACCAACAGTACGAGCCACGCTCCGCGCACAAGAATGCTCGTTCGCGGCGACAACCTGCGGCGATCAGTCGACCACAACAACACGATCGTGCCGATTATCAGTGCGAGCGCGAGGTAGGTGCTCGCGCGAATGACGACGAACAATCGCGAAAGCCCATGGGTCACCGTCGTCGCCTTCGCCACCGCATCGCCAGACGTGCTCGTCGCCTCGCCAACGACGAACGTGAACGAGCCTTGCACTGGATGTCCATCGGATGACATCACCCGCCACACCGCCACATAGGTTCCGTCTGGCAGAACCGCATCAACTGGAGCTACGGCGATGCTCTTGTCCGCACCCCGCGTGAGCGGGGTCTCGACCACGACTTTGGCACTCGAATTGAGTACTCGAAGCGAGCCGAAGGCGGTCGTAATCGCCTCGTCAAAGGTGAGCGTGATCCGCTCCGGAGCGGCGTCGAGATACGCGCCGGCCGGCGGGTCGCTCGACTCGAGCCCAGCGTGTGCGAACACCGTCGACGGAACGCCCACGACCACGAAAACGGCAACGAGTGCGCCGAGGAAGTGGTTCAGTCGCTTCAGAACGGATCGGCCTTCGGCAAACCTTCGACGTTGCAACGACCGAGCAGCCAGGCAAGTCGAGTCTTCGGATCGAGCGTCAGCGCCTGAGCCGGCAGCGTCGTCAATCCGAGCGAACGTCGGCTCCGCCACAGCATCACCTGCCTGTCGAGTTCGTAGCGAACGTACTCATCCGACCAGTCGGCGAAGGTGAAACCGATGCCGAGGTCGGCGTGATGAACTTCCACTTCGCGCCAGCGAAGGAAGACGATGTCGCCCATCGGGAGCACGTCACCTTTGCTGTTGAGCCCGGATCCTTGCCACGTTGCGTGATTAGCCTGCGCCCATGCCGACTCGAGCCCGTAAATACTCCTGCGTACGTCGGCTATCAGTTCGGCTGCGGGTCGTGACGATCCCTCTTCAATCGCCGCAACCCGCCCCGCGAATCCACCGTCGTACTGATGGCCGATTTCCCCTCTCGATGCACAGTCGAGCAGGTGTGCATGGCTGTCTGCGTTGCGCGCGAGGTGGCTGAGTACGTGGCCCCGCGACCAACGTTCGAGGAGTGACGGCGCGCGACAGTCGTCGTCGGTGAGTCGATCAATCGACTCGAGGAGCGACTGGTGTGCGCGCGAGCAACCCTCGACGTGACGATTCAAGAGCTGGGGGTCGACGTCCATGCACCGTCAACCGTAGTGTCGCTCAGTTGCGCATGCCCCTGTTCGGTATGACGACGATGGTTCCATCCGGCTCATGGTGCACACGTGCCGAAACGCCGTAGTACTTCGCCAGGTTCTCGGGGATCAACACTTCCGCTGCGCTTCCCTGTGCTACGCACCTACCTCGATACATCAGCACGAGGCGGTCCGCGTACATTCCCGCGAGCGTGAGGTCGTGCATCGCTGAAACGATCGTCAGACCACGCTCTCGCCGAAGACGATCGACGAGTTCGAGTGCGTGCTGCTGGTGGCCGATGTCGAGCGCACTCGTCGGCTCGTCCAGCAACAGCACGGGCGCCTGTTGTGCAAGCGCGCGTGCAATCACCAGTCTCTGGATCTCGCCACCGGACAACGTGGCGAGTCGCCTTCGTTCGAATCCCTCAAGATCGAGGCTCGCAAGAACGTCGCCGACGATCCCTCGATCTCCCGCCGACTCGATCCCGAAATACGGAATGTAGGGATTCCGGCCGAGCAAGACATATTCCTCGACGGTCATGTCGGAGGGAATCAACGGGCTCTGCGGCACGAAGGCAATGTGCTGCGCCCGCCAACGAGCTGAAGTAGTAGGAATCTCCTTCTGGTCGACTGCAACCGAACCCGTGTACTCGATGAGTCCCGCCGCCGCTCGAAGCACCGATGACTTCCCCGCCCCATTCGGTCCGATCACGCACACCCACTCACCCGATCGAAGGATGTCGTTGTAGGACTCGACAGCGACGTGATCCCCATACGACACACGCAGTTCGCAGAAGCCGAGAACCGTCATTGCGACGTCTCCCTCGTCCTCAGCAGCAACAGGAAGAATGGTGCACCGAAGAATGCGGTGACCACCCCGATGGGGATCTCCGCCGGATCGGAAAGCACACGGCTCGGGATGTCGACGAGGACGAGAAACGTCCCGCCAAGAAGCACGCTCAGTGGCAGAACCCTGCGGTAGCTCGCGCCAACCACCAGCCGCACCGCATGCGGAACGATGATGCCCACGAAGCCGATCAGGCCGCTCACCGCCACGACGGCGGCAGTTCCGAGCGTGGCTGCGAGGACGACGACGAGACGAACCCGCCGAATGTTGGCGCCGAGCGCGAGCGCTTCGTCATCTCCGACACGGAGCACGTCGAGCAGGCGCCGATGCATGAGGAGCACCACGGTGCTGACGACGACGTATGGAATGACCAGTCGAACGTCTCCCCATGTGGCACTCGACAAGCGGCCGAGGATCCATGCATAGACCTGACGTACGACATCGTTGTTGCGCTGCAGAACGAATGTCTGGATCGCCGTTGCAAGTGACGTCACCGCAACACCGGCGAGCACGAGGCTGATGTTCGACCGGGTCCTCCCAAAGGACGTGCCAACCATATAGGTGAAGAACACGGCGGCCATGCCACCGCCGAACGCGACCAGTGGAAGTGGATCGATCAGCCACGTTGTTGGTCTCGATCCCCCCAATGCGAAAACGAGCGTCGCGCCGAGCCCGGCACCTGCGGCGACGCCGAGGAGGTATGGATCCACGAGCGGATTGCGAAAGACACCTTGGAAAGAAGCTCCCGAGAGCGAGAGCGTTGCACCCACGATCGCAGCCAATACGACACGCGGAGCGCGTATTTGCCAGACGATCGTCCAGTCACGTTCGGCGATTCCACTGTTGATCTTCACGAGTGGGAGTCGATCGAGTATTTCGAGTGGAATCCGCCACCACTGCGGCCCTGCGGGCCCGATCATCAATCCGAGTACACACGACGCGACGAGGAGCACAGCGCTCGAGACGACCCACAACCACAGTCGTGAGCCGTCCCGAGTGCTCGACATTGCTATTCCTTGACTCGTCGCGGAATCACTAGCTGTTGACCAGCAATGCAGCGATGGCATCCCTGATGGCGATCACGAAGTCGACGATCCGTGGTCCCCATCGAGACGGGATGTCGTCGTCGAGCTCGATGACGTTCCCATTCGTGACGGCCTTCAACGAACCCCATCCGTCTCTTGCAGCGACGGTCGCAGCGGTTTCACCACAACACTTGGTGTCGGCGAGGAAGATGAGATCCGGATCAGAAGAGACGATGACCTCAGCCGACAGTTGCGGATAGTCGTTGCCGGCCTCGGCATTGTCGGCGATGTTGCGCAGTCCGAAGAGGGAATACACCGACCCGATGAACGTATTCGACGTGACCGAGTACAGCGTGTTGTCGAGCTCGTGGTAATACGACAGCGGTTCGGCTGGCAGCACGACACCGCTGACCGCTTCCTCGATCTTTGCCTTCATCTGGGCGGTGAGGTCGGTCGATTCCTTGGCATGCCCCGTGAGCAGTCCGATGTTTTCGATCTGTTCATATGCCGCATCGATGGTCGTCACGGCGTCAGCGAGATAGACCGGGATTCCGAGGGCACCGAGTTGCTGGACGAGGCTTCCCGGGTCATACGACGCAATGACGAGATCGGGCGTGAACCCGCTGATCGCCTCGATGTTTGGTTCGTACCCCGACAACTTCGTTCCAAGGTCCACCGCTTCCTGGGGAAAGTTGGAGTACTCGTCGACCGCGACGACCTGTGCGCCTGCACCTATCGCATACAGCGTCTCCGTAGCTGTGGGTGACAGCGAGACGATTCGCATCGGCTGCGCCTCGAGTGTCACGTCACCTACGGTGACGGGGTACTGCGGAGCCGCAGCGACGGCCGTGGTGTCGCTCGTCGAGTTCGAGCTCGAGCAACCACCGAGAACGGCCGCGAGGGAAAGAAAAAGGCCGGCAAAGCCGACCCTGGTTGACCTGTTCATATGTTCTCCTTGCCCTTCTTGCGAGGGCGGTTGATAGGCATCTTCAGCCAGTCGACCGG
>CAYFJS010000023.1:0-14635 GCA_964343495.1 uncultured Acidimicrobium sp.
CCGGATTCGCCTTGCCGGTGCCCACGATGTCCGGTGCCGAGCCGTGCACTGGTTCGAACATCGACGGACCCGTGCGACGCGGATTCAAGTTCGCCGAAGAGGCCACACCGATGCCGCCACTCACGGCACCACCGAGGTCGGTGAGGATGTCGCCGAACAGGTTGTCGGTGACGATCACGTCGTAGCGGTGCGGGTCCTGCACGAAATAGATGCATGCCGCATCCACGTGGTTGTACGCCGTTGACACCTGTGGGAACTCCTTGGCAACAGAGTTGAACGTGCGCTGCCAGAGGTCGCCCGCAAAGGTGAGCACGTTCGTCTTGTGCACGAGCGTGAGATGCTTGCGCGAGCGCTTGGCGGCAAGCTCGAACGCGTAGCGGATGCACCGCTCGACACCGTGCGCCGTGTTCACGCTGCCTTGTGTCGCGACCTCGAACGGCGTCCCCTTGCGCAGTACGCCACCTTCGCCGACGTATGGACCCTCGGTGTTCTCGCGGATCACGACGAAGTCGTGCGGGGTGGAGTGCCCCGGTGCGATGCCGGCGAACGGTCTCTGGTTGATGTACAGGTCGAGTTCGAAGCGCATCTTGAGGAGCAGTCCACGCTCGATCACACCAGGCGGCACGTCGGGGGTGCCGACCGCGCCGAGCAAGATGGCATCGAAGCCGCGCAATTGATCGAGCGTCGCATCGGACAGGATCTCTCCGTCGCGCAGGTACCGTGCGCCACCGAGATCGAAGGTGGTGGTGTCGAGGCTCACGCCACTCGCGGCGATGACCTTCAATGCTTCGGCGACAACTTCTGGCCCGATTCCATCTCCGCCGATGACAGCGACTCGGTGCGCGCGCGACATAGATCTTCCATCGTACGGACGCCGATAGCCTTTGGGCACATGGCCAAGCACCAACTTTCGCAGGCTGCGCACGACCGCTTGACCGCCGAATTCGCGGACCTCACGACCCGTGGTCGCATCCAGGTCGCAGAGAAGATCGAGGCGGCTCGACTGCTCGGTGACTTGAAGGAAAACGGCGACTATCACGCCGCCAAGGACGAGCAGGGTCACATGGAAGGCCGCATTCGTCAGATCGAAGCGATCCTCGAGGATGCAGAAATCGTCGCACCAGCGCCGAAGGGCGAGGTCGGCCTCGGCACGATCGTCACCATCGTCTACGACGGCGATGACGACGACGCCGCAGAGCGTTACTTGATCGGTCACGTCGAAGAACAGACCGGCGATTCATCGGTCAGCGTGATGAGCCCGTCGTCGCCACTCGGCGCCGCCTTGATCGGGGCGAAGAAGGGTTCCACGGTGTCCTACAAGGCACCGAACGGAATGCTCAAGGTGCGCGTGATCGAGACCGAGGTTGCGCACTAGATGCCACTTCCGGACGGTCGCCTGATCGACCTACCGGGTCGAGGTCAAACGTTCATCCGCGAAGTCGAGGGACCGCCGAACGCGACCACCCTGCTCCTCCTCCATGGCTGGACCGCGACCGCGGACTTGAACTGGTACGCGTGTTTCGATGCCCTCGGCGAACACTTCCGCGTGATCGCACCCGACCAGCGCGGGCACGGCCAGGGAATTCGCGCAACGGGATCGTTCAAGTTGGAGGACTGCGCCGATGATGCAGCCGCGATAGCCGATGTGCTCGGCATCAATACCTTCATTCCGGTCGGCTATTCGATGGGCGGCACGGTCGCACAGTTGATGTGGCGCCGTCACGAATCCCGCGTGCGCGGGCTCGTGCTGTGCAGCACCGCTCCACACTTTTCCACGTCGCGCGAGGAAAAGCTCGGGTTCCTCGGCGTCACCGGGCTCGCTGCACTCGCGCGACTCACGCCCTCACAAGCTCGCGATTGGTTGACCGAACAGATCTACCTCCAGCGCAAGAGCGAAGGCCTCGAGCCGTGGGCAATCCAGCAGATGGCAACGCATGATTGGCTGCACATCATCGAGGCCGGGAGCGCGATCGGGAATTTCGATTCACTCGAGTGGTTGGGCGACATCGACGTGCCGACGTCGGTGGTTGTGACGACGCAGGACACGGTCGTTCCCGTCGAGCGTCAGCAGCGATTGGTGGAGTCGATTCCCAACGTGCGCGCATTCCACGTGGATGCCGGGCACAACGCCGTCTATGCGGTGGCCGACAGATACGCACCGGTGCTCCTAGACGCGTGCCTCCACGCCCGCGACACCGCCGTCTAGTTCGTCAGACGGCTTCGAGATCGAGGCCGATGTCGAGCACCGTCACGGAGTGCGTGAGTCCACCGACGGAGAGATAGTCGACCCCCGTTTCGGCAACGTCGCGAGCGGCGCCAATCGAAAGACCGCCACTCGCCTCCAGGATCACACGGCGACCCGTCGCGAGGCGATGACGTTCGGCGATCGCAACCGCTTCACGCATCGTCGCCGATGACATGTTGTCGAGGAGGATGAGGTCTGCACCAGCCTCGAGCGCTGAAGACAACTGCTCGAGCGTGTCAACCTCGACTTCGACGGGGATCGACGGATTTGCCGCTTTCACGCGAGCGAACGCCTCCGCGACACCGCCTGCTGCGACCACATGGTTGTCCTTCACGAGTGCCGCATCGCCGAGCGACATACGGTGATTCACTCCTCCACCGCAGCGAACCGCATATTTCTGCAACGCGCGCAATCCAGGAAGGGTCTTGCGCGTGTCGCGCACCTTGGCTTTCGTGCCCGACAACTCAGTCGTCCAGCGATGCGTGGCGGTGGCGATACCGCTCAGGTGACAAAGCAGGTTGAGTGCGGTGCGCTCGGCGGTGAGGAGTCCCCTCGTCGGTCCAGTCACTGCAAGCACGAGATCGCCCGCCTGCACCATGGAACCGTCGCGCGATTCCGACTCGAACGACAGCGCTTCGCTCGAGCACACCATCTCCAACACTGCGCGCACGACGGGCACGCCCGCAATACACCCTGCGCTTCGACTGACGAATCGAGCACGACTCACGTGGTCCGCGGGAACCGTCGAGTTCGTCGTCACGTCGGGCCCATCGGCGAAGTCCTCGTCCAAGGCCTGCGCGATGACGCGCCGAACGCCATCGACTGAAAGCTCTGCATCAGCGAGAGCCGTTGCAGTCGCATCCGAGAGACGATGGTGCTGCATCAGTCCTCGAGCCCTCCACTGATGGTCAGCCCGTCATCGTCGAGGGCCACCTCGAGATGACGTCGCCACGCCGGGACGCTCTCGACCACGTCGGTGCGACGATGACACCCACGACTCTCCGTGCGTGCGAGCGCGGACGCGGTCACCGCACTCGCCACGGTGGCGATGTTGGTGGTCTCGAAGTTGCGTCTGTTCGGCTCGGTCGAAGGCGAGATCTTGTCGGCGACGATGCGCAACGCGTCCACGGTGGAAGCGAGCGCGTCCGGTCGCCGGAGTACGCCGACGTTCTTTGACATGAGCGTGCGCACGTGCGCGCGGAGCGAGTCGTCGAGAGTCCCCGCTGAATCGGTTCGCTCATCGATGACGTCGACCCTGGCCGGCAGCTTCCAGGCCAGGTTGCGGCCGACCCTCGTGCCGACCACGAGGCTCTCGGTCAAGGAGTTCGATGCGAGGCGATTCGCACCGTGCACACCCGTGTAGGCGACTTCGCCGACCGCGTACAGGCCCTCGACCGAGGTCGTGCCGTCCAGGTTCGAGTCGATCCCGCCACACGTGTAGTGGGCGGCCGGGGCGACGGGAATTCTGTCGCGTGTCGGGTCGATGCCGGCCGCACGGCACGCGCGCGTGATGAACGGGAAGCGTTCCTCGAAGCGCTCTCCGATCGACGTGGCATCGAGATATACGTGGTCATCGACGCCGTTAACCGCGCGCGCCATGCGCTCGCTGATCGCCGCGGCCACCACGTCGCGTGGTGCGAGGTCCTCGAGTGGATGCACGCCTTTCATGATTCGATCTCCCGCGGCGTCATAGAGCACCGCGCCCTCTCCGCGGACCGCCTCGCTGATCAACGTCTGTTGCGCCGTCGAGTCGACCCCCTGCCACAACACCGTCGGGTGGAACTGGACGAACTCCAAGTCGCGCAGCACGAGACCCGCGCGTAGTGCGAGTGCGTGTCCGTCGCCCGTGACCGCCGCAGGATTCGACGTGCTGGCGAACGCCTGTCCATATCCTCCTGTCGCGACGACGACCGCGCGCGCCGTGACGATGCCGACGCTGACGACTTCACCCGACTGCCCGAGGACGGCGATGCGCACTCCGGCGACCTGCCGCTTGCCGGCTGGCGTCACCCCGAACTCGAGATCGAGTGCGAAGGCGTGTTCGAACACCTCGACGCCCGCGTTGATCGCGTTCTCGTCCAGCGTCCTCTGGATCTCTGCACCCGATTGGTCTCCGCCGGCATGCACGATGCGTGAACGAGAGTGCCCGCCTTCGCGCGTGAGCGCGCGCTCCCCGTCCGCACCGGGATCGAACGCCGCGCCAAGTTTCTCCAGATAATCGATCGCCGTCGGCGCATCCCGCACGAGCGATGTCACTGCGGCTTCGTCGCACAGCCCAGCCCCAGCCTCGAGCGTGTCACGCACGTGTTCGGCGAACGTGTCGGTCGGATCCAAGACTGCCGCGAGTCCACCTTGCGCCCACGCGGTGCTTCCGGCATCGAGGGTGTCCTTCGTGACGATGAGGACGTTGCGCACGGGGCGAGCGGCAAGCGCTGCGGCGAGGCCTGCGGCGCCGGAGCCGAGCACCACCACGTCGACGTCTCTCGTCCACGTCGGCTCGGGCGCGGCCAGTCGCCGTGGCAGTGCAACTGGCACCGAAACCTTGGCGTCGACCACGCGGCTCACTCCTTGGTGCGCGACGGTGTGCCGATGGCGATCATCTGTTCCACACTGCGGCGGGCCCGATCGGCGATGTCACGGGGAATCGAGATCTCGTCGGTGCCCTCGATCAGCGAGCGCAACAGTTTCTCCGGCGTGATCATCTTCATGTACTTGCACACGGCGGCACGATTCACCGGCTCGAAGGAAACCTTCGGATTCACCTTCTGCAACTGGTGCAGCATTCCAGTCTCTGTGGCGACGAGCACCTTCTTGGCAGTCGTCTGCTGAGCGGCGGTGATCATGCCCGACGTGCTCAGGATCTTCGTGCGCTCGCGCGGCACAACGCCGGTCGAGGCGAGATACATCGCCGACGTCGCACACCCACACTCCGGGTGGACGAACAGTTCCGCCTCCGGCTCGGCCGCGACCATCGCCTTCAGGTCTGCGCCGTTGATACCCGCATGCACGTGACACTCGCCCATCCAGATGTGCATGTTGTCGCGCTGCAACGTCCGCTGAACGTGGGCACCGAGGAACTGATCTGGACAGAAGAGCACCGTCTTGTCACTCGGGATCGACGCGACGACCTCGACGGCATTCGATGAGGTGCAGCACACATCGGTTTCGGCCTTGACCGCGGCCGTGGTGTTCACATAACTCACGACGACCGCACCGGGATGCTCCGCCTTCCACGCCCGCAGCTGGTCCGCGGTGATCGTGTCGGCAAGCGAACAGCCCGCATTCTTGTCGGGGATAATGACTGTCTTGTCGTAGCTCAGGATCTTGGCCGTCTCGGCCATGAAATGCACGCCGCAGAAGACGATCGTCGAGGCGTCCGACGTGGCGGCGATGCGCGAGAGACCGAGTGAGTCGCCGACGTGATCCGCGACGTCTTGGATCTCGGGAAGTTGATAGTTGTGGGCAAGGATCACCGCATCCCGCTCTTTGGCGAGCTGTTTGACGCGTTCTGCCCAGTCGGCCACACCTTCAAGTTATCGGCGGGGTCTGACCGAATGAATACCGTCAGCCGCGTGGTGCGTGGTGCGGTTCGGTCGCTTCAGTGGCCTCGAGACTCGACGTGAACCACAGCGAGTTGACGGCGTCGGCGAGAGTCCCGCGTGCCGCCCCGTCGTCGGTGACGATCTCGTCGGGAGCGTCGGCGAAACGCAACACGGACGCCACGCCATCGTCACACACCGTGACGACGAGACGCACTCGTCTGCGGCGAGGATGACGACTCGGCGCGAGTTCACTCGGCTCGTCGTCGCCGTCGAGCGGTGCAGCCCATCCGCACGTGAGCACGACCGCGGCATCGAACATCCGGGAGATCGCGCTCGTCGGAGCGTCGAGCAATTCATAGACGTCGGCGTGCTCGGCCAGGAAGGTGATCCGAAGTGCGCCGTCGACGTTCGTCGCGATGCCGTCGGGGTCGACGACGGTGATCCCGTACAAGCGGGCGGCGGAGAGATCGAAGCGATCGAGCGACAAGTGCAGGCTGTGCTCGACGCAGGTCGCAAGTTGGAGTGGCGTGGGATGTGTTGGTGTCATGACCCGATGTGTGCGCGTCGGTGTGGAAACGGACACCCGATCGTGAAAATCGGTGATCTTCACGGCAGACTGAAGGCCATGTCGGCTCGCCCCCTCACGCTCGCCCAGAAGGTCTGGGACCGACACGTCGTGACGGCCAATCCCGGTGAGCCAGAGCTCCTCTATATCGACCTCCATCTCGTCCACGAGGTGACGAGTCCACAGGCCTTCGACGGGCTGCGCATCAATGGCCGTGGCGTGCGCCGTCCTGACCTCACGGTGGCGACCGAGGACCACAACGTGCCGACGGCCGACATCCACCTGCCGGTCGCCGACCCGATCTCTGCCCGCCAGCTCGAGGTGCTGCGGGCGAATGCCGACGAATTCGGTATCACCCTGTATCCGATGGGTGACCCCCGCCAGGGCATCGTGCACGTCATCGGTCCCGAGCAGGGCCGCACGCTCCCCGGCATGACCATCGTCTGCGGCGACAGCCACACCTCGACTCATGGCGCGTTCGGCGCGCTCGCCTTCGGGATCGGTACGAGCGAGGTGGAACACGTGCTCGCGACGCAGACCTTGCCACAAAGTCGACCGAAGTGGATGAGCGTGACGGTGGACGGAACGCTCGATCCCGCCGTCACCGCCAAGGACATCGTGCTTGCAATCATCGGCAAGATCGGCACGGGCGGCGGAATCGGCCACGTCATCGAATACCGCGGCTCGGCGATCCGCGGATTGTCGATGGAAGGACGCATGACGGTGTGCAACATGTCGATCGAGGCCGGCGCAAAAGCCGGACTCATCGCGCCCGACGAGACCACCTTCGCCTACCTGAAGGGTCGCGAGTTCGCCCCACAAGGCGCAGCGTGGGACGCGGCGGTCGCCGACTGGTCGACGCTGCGCACCGACGACGGTGCCACGTTCGACACCGAGGTGTTCATCGACGCCGCGACGCTCACCCCGCACGTCACATGGGGAACGAACCCGGCTCAGGTGCTGCCGATCGACGGACGCATCCCGGACCCCAAGGACTTCGCCGACGCAACGGCTCGCGACACGGTGGCTCGCGCACTCGAGTACATGGGACTCACCGCCGGCACCGCGCTGCGCGACATCGATGTCGACACCGTCTTCATCGGCTCCTGCACCAACAGCCGCATCGAAGATCTCCGCGCAGCCGCCGCGGTGGTCAAGGGTCGCAAGGTGCGCGTAAAGCGCGCGATGGTCGTGCCCGGTTCGCACCAGGTGAAGAAGCAGGCAATCGCCGAGGGTCTCGACCGCATCTTCATCGAGGCTGGGCTCGACTGGCGCGAGCCAGGATGCTCGATGTGCCTCGCGATGAACCCCGACAAACTCGCACCCGGTGAACGAGCGGCGAGCACGAGTAACCGCAACTTCGAGGGTCGCCAGGGCCGCGGAGGTCGCACGCACCTCGTGTCCCCCGCCGTCGCCGCAGCGACCGCGATCGCGGGACACTTCGCCACGCCGAAGGACCTCGCATGAAGGCCGTCAGCGTCATCACCGGTCGCGGCGTGCCACTCAAGCGCAGCGACGTCGACACCGACCAGATCATTCCTGCCGAATGGCTGAAGCGGGTCGAGCGCACGGGATTCGAAAAGGGTCTGTTCTCCACCTGGCGAGACGACCGCAACTTCGTCCTCAACGACGAGCGTTACGTCGGCGCCAACATCCTCATCGCCGGTCCGAGCTTCGGCGTCGGTTCCTCTCGCGAACACGCAGTGTGGGCGCTCCAGCAAGGCGGCTTCGACGCGGTGATCGCTCCCAGCTTCAGCGACATCTTCCGCAACAACTGCACGAAGAACGGTCTCGTTCCCGTCGTGTTGCCCGAGCCCACGGTGAACTCCCTGTGGGCCGTCGTCGAAAAAGATCCGACGGCCGAGATCACGATCGACATGACTCGCCTCACCGTCGAAATTCCCTCGGCAGGGGTGACCGAAAAATTCTCGATGGACGCCCAGACCCAAGAGCGCTTCATCAAGGGACTCGACGACATTGGCATCACGATGGCCAAGGCCGACGACATCTCGCGCTTCGAGTCCACGCGACCGGCGTGGCTCGCGCGCCGCTAGTTGAAGACGAGATTCTCCGCAACGATCAGCCGCACTCGGCCCGAGACGTGGGCCATCGAGTCGGCGACCACCGACTTGCCGATCTCCGATGAATACGCCGCGTCGAAGTCGGCCTGGGTGTCGAACCACAATTCCGAGACGCCGTTCGGCTGGCCTGGCTGGGGTGAGTCCACGACGTTGAACGTCGCCTTACGCAGCTTGGGGAGTTGACGCGCGAGCGGAGCGTGTTCGTTCAGCCACCACGACACGAAGTCATCGTGGCTCATGTCATCGCCCGCAGTGAGAAGGATGATCGCCTTGAACATCAGCCGGGCTTCCGTGTGCGGGCGAAGGGTCTCCCGCCGACTGCGAGCGCGACGCACACGACGATCTCGTCGGAATGCGGCGCATCGTCGATCTTCACTTCGATGGCATCCATCTCGTCGAACGACCAGATGTCGTCTTTGTTCGTGATTGGAATCGTGATCGAAGAACCAGCTGCGGCCACCTTCTTGGTCGAGGGAATGATGTCATCACCCTTGATCACCACCTTGCGCACCGGGGCACCGAAGCGCGGGTGGATGAGGGCCGCTGCATGTTCGATCTCGCCGTCGAGGCCGACTATCGCAGCCTTTCCATATGCGGTGACCTCGTCGGGACGAACGCCGAGTGCGGCGAGTGCCCGCTCCGCGAGCTGACCCGAGATTTCCGCTCCCATCGCCTCGATCTCGGCCAGATCACTCTGGGCTTTGGCGGCGAATGGATTGGTGATGACTGCGCTGGAGACAGCCTTGCGCACCACCCGACCGGTGGCTTGGCCGCGTTCGGCGAGAATGTCCTCACAGGTGGTGACGAACTTGCGAATGTGCATCG
This sequence comes from uncultured Acidimicrobium sp., assembly GCA_964343495.1. GTDB lineage: Bacteria > Actinomycetota > Acidimicrobiia > Acidimicrobiales > Ilumatobacteraceae > UBA3006. Next base: position 9,259 of record CAYFJS010000023.1, read on the forward strand.
CGCAAGCGTATCAGTGCACGTCGTTCAGGCCAGCGGCGATCTTTTCGAACGCGGTTCCAAGCGCACGAATCTCGGAGTCACTCAAGCGGTCGATCATCTTTGCGCGCACGCTCGCCACGTGGTGCGGCGCGACTCGCGTGAGCAAGTCCATTCCCTTCTTCGTCATCACCGCATACGCAACGCGCTTGTCGCTCTCGCTCTGGACGCGCTCCACGAGCTTCTTGCGCAGGACTCCATCCATCCGCCGAGTGAGACCGCTACGTGAAAGTCGAAGCGTGTCGGCGAGCTGGCACATCTTCATCCGGCGCTCCGGAGCATCGGAAAGCATCGCCAACAGCTGATAGTCCCCTCCATCCAGTCCGAACGGCTCGAGGTCCCGTTCGATGGCCCGCTGCAGGTCGGACGACGTCGTGATGTAGGCGAGCCAGGCTCTCATCTCCGCCGTATCGAGCCACTTCACTCGTGCCATCCCTGTCACCATATCGTAATAGTTGCGTCCGCAACTACTTTTGCACTATGGTTGTGCTCGCAACTACCCCTGCCGGACGAATCCGGCACCAAACCAAGGAGCAACAAGTGGACACCATCATGATCATCGGCCGAATTCTCTTCGGCCTCATCTTCATCTCGTCGGGCATCAATCACCTGACCAAGACCCAGCACATGGTCGGCTATGCACAGTTCAAGAAGGTCCCGGCCGCCAAGGCGTCGATCCTCTTGTCGGGCATCCTCCTCGCCCTCGGCGGCGTGTCCGTCATCCTCGGCGTATATGCCGACCTCGGCGCGCTCGTGCTCGCCGCCCTCCTCGTCATCATGGCGCTCAAGATGCACGACTTCTGGTCGCAGTCCGATGCGCAGGCCAAGCAGACGGAGACCATCGCATTCTTCAAGAACATCTCGATGGCAGGTGGCGCACTCTTCCTCTTCGCCGTTGCCGCCTCCGATGGCACCAACATCGGTTGGGAACTCGGCAGCCGCCTGTGGGGTGCAGCGCTCTAGACCAGCGCAACCTCGCACGACTTCGGGGAGCGGTCCTTCGGGGCCGCTCCCTTTTCGTTATCCGTGCATCCGACGCCAGTCATCGTCACTGCGGCCGAGTTCTTTCAGGCGAATGCTCACGGCGACGGGGGTCTCGATCTCCGCGCCGCTACGAACGAGGTCGACGAGACGGCCGTCTTCGTCCCACACGTGACACGTATTGATCGTCCCGTCGAAGCGTCGGCGACGAAGTTCCTCTGAATCGAAGGGAATCTCGCCCATTTTCAGACCCTGAGCTGCCTCGTACATGCGCATCGACCACTGCGTCTGCACCGCGACCGGCGCCATCGCCGAGAGCAGCGCGGTGATGTGCGTGCAACCCCGCGGCCCCGCGAACAACTCCTTGACCTTGGCGTTGAATCCCCGGGCGATCGACAAGCCCTCGAGCTTCTGGTAGTGCGGCACGATGTTCGTGCACTCGAGGTGGGGGTGGCTGTGGTAGTCGACCCGCGCTTTGTCGATGCGCAAGTTCGGATATTCGACCTCGAGGTCGACGACCATGTGGTGGATCCACAGCGGATCAGGGTCTGCATCGATGTACAAGCCCGCGGGCTTTTCGTCACACACCACGCCGCGCAAGAGGAAACGATCCTCGGACATGCGAAACGCGCGCACCTCGTAGCGGCGCGTATGGATGAGTGGAAATTCGGGGTCTGGAGGAAACATGGTGAGGCGTTGCATCGGATCAACGCTAATGGCGCACTACCACTCGGCCTGAGTCGAAGCGAATAGGTTGGGGCGGTGTTGAAAGCAAGGAATCGGACGCAACGAGAACAACTCGGGCGCGACTTTCGCTTCGTCTGGCTCAGCATCCTCGTCTCGAGCTCGGGTGACGGCATGTTCGTCACTGCGTTCCCGCTCCTTGCCGCGATCCTCACGCGCGATCCGGTACTCATCGCCGGCATCACGATCTCCACTCGCCTGCCGTGGCTCCTATTTTCGATCTTCACGGGCGCGATCGCCGACCGCATGGACCGTCGCAAACTGATGATCGGCGCCGACGTCGTCCGCATGGTGATCGTCGGAGCGCTCGGTGCCTCGATCCTGCTCAACCTCGTCAACATCTGGCAGTTGTACGTGTGCGCATTCCTCCTCGGCATCTGCGAGACCCTGCACGTGAATGCCGCCCAGGCATTCATCCCCGCAATCGTCCGCCCCGAACAACTCCTCCCCGCAAACGCCCGATTCGCCAGCGCGCAGATCGTCTCGACGCAGTTCATCGGCCCGCCGCTCGGCGTGGCGATGTTCAATGCGGCCCACTCCCTCCCCTTCATCACCGACGCGGTCACCTTCGCGGGCTCCGCCGGCTTGATCGCCTCGATCCCCGACGTGCACGCCGTCGAAAAACCGACGACGAGATTCCGCGACGACGTCCTCGACGGCTTGCGATTCCTCCGCGACACGGTCCCGCTCAGGCGTCTCACCGAGATCCTCGCCTTCATCAATTTCTTCTATTTCGCCGCGGTGTCACTCCTCGTCCTCTACAACGACGAGATACTCGGAGGCAACAAGGTCACCTTCACGGCGCTCTCGGTCGGTGCGGCCCTCGGCACCGTCACGAGCAGGTTCTTCATCCAACGGCTCGTCGACTCGCGTGGTCCGACCGCGACCATGAGGTTCTCGATGTGGCTGTGGGCGATCGCCACCGTCGTGATGGCCGTCACCTCGAATGCCTACGTCGCGATCGCATCCAACGTCATCCTCGGAATCGGCACGGGATTGTGGCTGTCGCTCAACACGACGTTGCGCCAACAACTCACGCCATCACGAATGCTCGGTCGCATGAACGCCGCATCGAGAACCGTTTCGTGGGGCATCGTCCCGTTCGGTGCCGCGTTCGGTGGCATCGCGGCTCGACTCCTCGGCTTGCGCGGACCGTTCATCCTTTCCGCCGTTTCGATGGTCGCGTGTGCCGCCGTCGGACGATGGCTCCTGCGACCCGTCGATCGAGCGGTGTCGCAACTGCAACAAAACCAAACCGCGTGACGCGCGCGTGGTTGACTGAATCGGTGCCCCTCCTTGCGAAACTGACACCGAATCGTCGTGCGATCCTGCTCGCGACGTGGGGTCTGTTCATCGGACTGTCGCTCCTCCTCGTCACCGCCGGCATCGTCAGCACGATGGTGGGGATCAGGGCCGAGCTGAAGCACCTGCCCACCCTCGTGAGCGGTGGAATCACGACCGCCTACTACGCCGGCTTCCTCGTCGGCTCCTGGTACGCGCTGCGCGCACTCGCACAGGTCGGCCACATCCGGGTGTATGCAGCCCTCGCATCGCTCCTGAGCGCTGCCGTCCTCGTCACCGGAGCGTATGGGTCACCGATCGTGTGGATCGCGATGCGGGTGATCACCGGTCTCTGTTTCGCCGGTCTCTACGTCGTCGCAGAATCGTGGTTGAACGGCCTCGCGACGAACACGTTTCGCGGACGACTCCTGGCGATCTACAACGTCGTCACCATCGGTGCCTACGGCGCGGGCCAGTTGCTGGTGTTCAACTTCGATGCCCGCACGCTCACCGGCTTCGCCTTCGCCGCGATGGTCGCTTCGCTCGCAGTGATTCCCGTAGCCATTTCGGAGCAAGCCACGACTCCGCCCGTCGAGACCCACGAACACATCTCCATGCGAGAACTGGCACGCATCGTGCCGACGGGCGTTGGCACGATCCTCCTCGTCGGTCTCGCCCATGGCGGACTCCTCGGCATGGCGGTCATCTTCGCGACGCGCGAAGGTCTGAGCGCCGGTCGGGTCGGAATCCTGGTCGCAGTCATCCAGATTGGCGGCATGGCACTCACCTGGCCGATCAGTTCCGCCTCCGATGATCTCGACCGTCGCATCATCGGTGTCGTCGTCACGCTGGCGGCCGTCGCCATGGGCTTCGTGATGCTCACGCTGGAAGCCGACAGCATCTGGATGATCCTCGTGCTCTTCGTGATCGGTGGGCTCAGCTTCCCGATGTATGCCATCGGCGGCGCGTACACCAACGATTGGGTCTCTCCGGAACACACCAGCGCGGCGGCATCCCAGCTCGTGACCCTGTACGGTCTCGGCGCGATGGTCGGACCGCTGCTCGCCGCCCCCTTCCTCGACCTGTTGGGCTCCGACGGCTACGCGTGGTCGATCATCACCTTCCACGCCGCAGTGCTCGTCTTCCTCGTCTATCGCATCCGTGCTTGGCACGCTCCGCTCACGACGAAGGCCTGGCACGACGTGTCGTTCCATGGGCGCGCCTTCTTCGTCCCCGCAACGATCGTCTCGATGGGCGTGTCGGGCCGCAAACCGAAGCAAGAACGAGGAGCGGACTCGTGACGATCACCGGCGCCACGCCCTTCTTGTGGTTCGACCGCGACGCCGAGGAGGCAGCCCGGTTCTACGTGTCGATCTTCCCTGACTCGCGTGTCGAGAAGATCTCGTACTACCTCGATGACGCGCAGCTCCCGAAGGGGACGGTCCTCGTCGTCGAGTTCTCCCTTTTCGGACGTCCATTCGCGGCGCTCAACGGCGGACCACACTTCACCCACAGCGAAGCCGTTTCCTTCCAAGTGCTCTGCGACACCCAGGACGAGATCGATCGATTGTGGAACGCGCTGATCGCAGACGGCGGCGCCGAGAGCATGTGCGGTTGGTGCAAGGACCGCTTTGGGGTCAGCTGGCAGATCGTGCCACGCATGCTCACGCCACTGCTGCAGAGCTCGGACGAATCAGTGCGCACCCGAGCGTGGAACGCGATGGTCAGCATGCACAAGCTGATCATTTCCGACTTCACCTAGTTCGCTACTCGCCCGTCTCCCCGTCGATCGCCTCGCGAAGGAGGTCGGCGTGACCGTTGTGGCGCGCGTATTCCTCGATCATGTGCACGATGATCCAGCGCAAACTCGGGGACTCACCGTTCGGCCACGTTCTCACTGCATGCTGACCGAGCCCAGAAGTCAGGACTCGTTCCACGTTCGCGCGCGATCGTTCGCACGCCACGCTCCAGAGCGCGCGTAACTGCTCTGGTGAATCAGACGACGCAGAGTTCCATTCCCAGTTCTGGTCCGCCGACCAGTCGACCGATCGCCACGGCTCGGATCGTTCGACGTTGAAGAGGAAATACGAAAACCAGTGGTCCTCGACCCACGCCATGTGTTTCACGATTCCACCAAGCGTCATCGACGATGATGCAATTCGTCGGTCGAGACCCGACGAGTCGAGTCCCCTGGTCTTCCACTCGAGCGTCGAGCGCTGATAGTCGAGGAATCCGAGCAATGTCTCCACTTCACCGGCGGCGACGGGCGGCTCGGGGCGGCCGACGTCGTCGATCACCCTGTCGGCAGGTTGGCGGTTCTTGCGCAAGATGAAAC
>CAYFJS010000024.1:0-13739 GCA_964343495.1 uncultured Acidimicrobium sp.
TTGAATTTCTGGGATTGCAGTGATGACGCAATCATTCGGCAGATCATCGGAGAGATACGCAAGTGCACAACGCTCTAGGACTTGGTCGGTTCCAAAGGAGTCGCTCACTCGCATCCATGCCCGTGCGACATGCGGTTCGTGGGCGTTCAAGGGGACGGACCGGCGGTGCAAGAAGTCCCACCAGCCCGACTCCTCGAGCTCATCGGGCCCTGGTACTCCTTGTGGCATCGGGGCCATGGACTGCTCGATCGTCACCTCATCGACTTGAAAACTTGCCTCCAAATTGAGGATTGCGCCGTCGGACTGCGCTGCGACCACGCGACGCGTACAAAAACTCCTACCGTCACGAATCTTGTCGACCGAATAGCCCACTGGCTGAGAAGTGATCCCGCGCCGAATGAAATACGCGCGGAGTGAATGGGGAATGAATTCGGGTTCGACGGTCCGTGCAGCAGCACGAAGTGCCTGCGCCACGATGTGGCCCCCGTAGAGCCCGCCCCAGGGATAGTGGAGCCCTTGACCGGTGAATGTGACCTCGTCCACTCGTTCGAGGTCGAAAAGGCGAATCAGGGACACTGGGACCACAGTCGACTATTCCACGACCAAAGTCATCAAGACCTCGCCGGAAACATGGCTCTCGAGCTCGAACGAACCGGGAACATCAGCGCGAAACTCGATCGTCGCGGTCTCGCCTGCTGGCACCTCACCTGAACCCAGGTCATAGCCATGGAGGTGATACTCGTCATCATCCTCTTCGTTAGTGATCGAGATTTGCACACTTGTACCAACTGCGATGGTCTGTACGACGTTCGGTCCCGTGTCTTCTCCAACCGTGAGCTCGATGTGGAAGGGTACTTCCGTCGTTCCAATCGACACAGATGATGTTGACGACTGGACAACATCAACAGTTGTCGCTTGTCCTGCACATCCAACTAAGAGAAAAACAGCAGTAAGTATTGCGAGCGGCGATTTCACGAACCGAAATCGTAACCAAGTTCAGGCGCAGTGAGCATTGGGACGTACCTGATTCCCGCATTGGCTGCCATTGCCGCACATGAACCACCGCGATCCACGATGACCGAAATGACCACTGGATGCGCTCCGAACTCTTTTATCGCTTCGACCGCTTCAAATATTGACGTTCCACGCGTCACTGTGTCCTCGACTACTGCAACGCGATCACCTGGATGGAGCGCGCCTGCGATGCGTCCGCGAATCCCATGATCCTTGGCTTCCTTTCGAACGCTGAAACTGCGCAGATGCAAGCCTCGAGTTGCCGCGACTGCGGCGATCCCGTACGCGACGGGGTCGGCACCCATCGTCAGGCCGCCGATCGCATCGATCTCCGAACCGATCAATTCGAGCGCAACGTCTGCGACGAGAATGATGCCGTCAGGTCGGCACGCAGTCTGCTTCGTGTCGAGGAACCAGGTACTGGCGCGTCCCGACTTGAGGGTGAAGTTCCCTGTCTTCAGCGAATGGCGCAAGACATGTTGTCGCAACAGCTCGCGCTTGGGCTCAAGCGGTGGTAACACGCTCACGACTTGATCAGGTCCAGAGCCTTGACGGTGAGTCCCGCTCCATCGATCGCTCGGCGAGCGTCGAATGCGGCATCGATCACGGCAATCGGAACCTTCACCGAACCATGCGAGATGACCTCGTCGCGAAGAGTCGTGCCGTTCTCCCGTGATTTCGTCGAGGCCTCTTGCACGATTCGGTAAGCATCATCTCGACTCATTCCATGATCGACGAGGGCGAGTAGCACTGCCTGTGAGAAAACGAGTCCGCGCGTCAACTCGAGGTTGTGCCTCATCGATTCCACGTCGACTTCAAGATTGTTGAGGACTGAGCGAAGTCGGCGCACCATGTAGTGGGTAAGGGTTGACGAGTCTGGAATCACGACTCGCTCTGCGGAGGAATGTGAAATGTCGCGTTCGTGCCACAACGCGACGTTGTCCGCGCCGACTCCCGCATTTGCCTTCACGACACGCGCGAGCCCCGTCAAAGTCTCGGCTGAAATCGGATTCCGCTTATGTGGCATGGCGGAACTCCCCTTTTGCCCGGGACGAAAACCCTCGCGAACTTCGTTCACCTCGGTGCGCTGAAGATGACGAAGTTCGACTGCGACCATTTCGATCGTCGATGCAACCGCCGAACATGCCCACAGATATTCAGCGTGACGGTCGCGTGAGATGACTTGTGTAGCTGGTACTGGAGACAGTTGCAGTGCACTACCAACGTGATGTTCGACTTCTGGCGAGACGTTCGAATACGTGCCGACTGCTCCCGAGAGCTTGCATACTGCAATCACTTCCCGTGCATGACGCAGCCTCGAACGATCGCGATCGAGTTGCAGTGCCCATAACGCGACCTTTGCGCCGAACGTGGTCGGCTCGGCGTGGATGCCATGTGTCCGACCGATCATTACCGTGTCCTTGTGCTGGCGCGCAAGCGCACACACTTCACTGATCAACAACGACAATTCAGAGATAATTACATCGGCAGCGTCGCGCATCATCCAGCACCACGCAGTGTCAACGACATCGCTACTGGTCAATCCATAATGAATCCATCTCGACGACGGATCGGCGATTCTTGCTTGGACGACGTCGACAAACGCAGCAACATCGTGATTCGTGACACCCTCCCGCTCCTCGATTGCCCGAACGAGCGCATCGTCGACCATCGGAGCCTTCTCCTTGCAGGCAGCGGCTTCGTCGATCGGTGCGATTCCCAGCTTGGCAAGAGCATCAACAACGCGCAGTTCAATCTCGAGATAACGCGAGAACTTGGCGACGTCACTGAAAATGTCGTTGATTTCTGGGGTCTTATATCTATCGATCACGTTCTCACCACGCATTCTTCGCGACCTGGTCCGACACCAACAATCGAGACGGGTACGCCGACTTCGCGCTCGATCAATTCGATGAATGCCTTCGCTTCCGCCGGTAACTGACCATATGAGCGACAGTGACGGAGCGTCGTCTTCCATCCAGGCAGTGTGATGTAGCGAGGTTTGACGCGCTCAAGCATGTCGATGTCGTCGGGGTAACCCTGGAGAGCCACTCCGTCGAGGGTGTACCCAACGCAGACCTCGATTGAATCGAAGTCATCCAGCACGTCGATCTTCGTCAACGCGAATTCCGTCAGCGAATTCAGCCTCACCGCGTGGCGCAGCATGACGAGATCAAGCCACCCTGGTCTACGGCGCCGACCCGTCACGGTTCCAAATTCCTTGCCGATGTCGACGATGCGCTCCCCTCGTTCATCGGCGAGTTCAGTTGGAAACGGTCCGGCACCGACACGTGTCGTATACGCCTTCGTAATACCTACAACTCGTGTGATGTCACGAGGTCCGAGACCAGATCCAATCGTTGCGCCGCCCGCAATCGGATGGGACGAGGTCACAAACGGATAGGTGCCATGATCGATGTCGAGGAAAGTCGCCTGAGCACCTTCGAGCAGCACCCGATGACCATTGGCTAGGGAGTCATGGAGAAGATTGACCGTGTCTGAGACGTACGGTGCGAGACGCGAGCCCAACGAGGTGAACGACTCGACGATGTGATCCACGTCGAGTTGCCCTCCGCCACGGGCGACGAGCAGCTCGGATGCCGCGATGCCCCGCTCGCGCACCCGATCTGCGAATCGCGAAATATTGCGAACCTCACCTGCACGAATGCCGACTCGCAAAGCCTTGTCGGAATATGCCGGACCAATCCCCTTCAGGGTTGTGCCGATCTTCGAGTCGCCGCGCTGGCCCTCAATCAGTGCGTCAAGGGCCTGGTGCCACGGGAATATCAATTGCGCAAGGCTGGAAACCTTCAATCGAGCGCACGAGACGCCTCGCGTTTCAAGTGCATCGATCTCGTTGAACAACGTCGGTAGATCAACGACGACACCGTTGCCAATCACCGGGACGACGTGCTCGTACAACACGCCGCTCGGTATCAACTGCAGAGCATATTTTTGATCCCCGACGACGACGGTATGCCCTGCGTTGTGGCCACCTTGGTAGCGAGCAACGATGTCGTGCGATTCGGCAAGAAGGTCGATGACTTTGGCTTTGCCCTCATCACCCCACTGCGTACCTACGACGACTGTGACGGGCATTCAACGCTCCTGCAAATTGTGGGGAACGTACGATGAGTCTAGTGCCCGTGGCGTCCGATTCGGTCAGGACGAAACGAGATCCTGAGCACGAACCGTGAACTCGCCGTCGACTGCATCAACGACAATGCTCCCTCCCTCGGCGACCTTTCCTTCGAGGATGAGGAGTGCGGCAGCGTCGGCGATCGTCTTTTGGATAAGCCGCTTGAGGGGTCGTGCACCAAAATCTGGGTCGTATCCCTTCTCGGCAAGTGCGAGTCGTGCGCGCGGAGTAACGGCAAGTGAGATCCGCCGCGCCGACATCCGGTCGATCAGGTGTTCTAGTTGGATGTCCACTATCGCCCCAAGATCTGCCTGCTCAAGTGGTCGGAATCTGACGATCTCATCGATCCGATTGACGAACTCAGGCTTGAAGTACTCAATCGGCTCACCCTTCAGGTTGCTCGTCATGATCAGGACGCAGTTCGTGAAGTCGACGGTTCGCCCCTGACCGTCGGTCAGCCGCCCATCGTCGAGCACTTGTAACAGCACATTGAACACTTCCGGGTGTGCCTTTTCGATCTCGTCGAGCAACACGACGCTGTATGGGCGACGTCGCACCGCCTCGGTCAACTGCCCACCTTCGTCGTAACCGACGTATCCCGGAGGTGCGCCGATCAATCGGCTCACCGCATGCTTCTCCATGTATTCGGCCATATCGATTCGGACCATCGCACGTTCGTCATCGAAAAGAAACTCTGCGAGTGCACGTGCAAGTTCGGTCTTGCCGACGCCCGTCGGCCCCAAGAACATGAGCGAACCGATCGGTCGATTCGGGTCGCTCAATCCGGCGCGGCTTCGACGGATCGCGTTTGCCGTTGCACTCACGGCGGCGTCCTGTCCGATCACACGGCGGTGCAACAACTCCTCGAGATGAACGAGTTTTTGCATCTCGCCCTCCATGAGTCGACTGACCGGAACTCCTGTCCACTTTGAAACCACTTCCGCGATGTCTTCGGAGTCGACTTCTTCCTTCAACATTCTCTGGTCGCGCTGCAGGGAGTTCAGTTGGTCGGTAGCGGCAATGATCCGACGGTCGAGTTCCGGGATTCTCCCGAATCTCATTTCTGCCGCTTTTTCGAGATCCGTCTCCCGTTCCATCTGTGCGCGAAGTGACTCGAGTTCTTCCTTCAGTGACCGAATTGCACCGATCGCTTGCTTCTCCGCTTCCCAATGCGAAGTCATCGTCGCGACCTGTTCCTTGAGTCCAGCAAGCTCTTCGTTCAGCGAGTTCAGCCGCTCCTGAGAAGCGGGATCTGTCTCCTTCTCGAGGGCGACTCGTTCGATCTCGAGTTGACGCTTGCGTCGCTCGACGACGTCAATTTCCGTTGGCATCGAATCGATCTCTATACGGAGCTTGCTCGCAGCTTCATCGACGAGATCAATCGCCTTGTCGGGTAGGAAACGATTGGTGAGGTAACGATTCGACAGCACTGCGGCGCTGACGAGTGCGTTGTCTTGGATGCGCACTCCGTGGTGCACTTCGTACCGCTCCTTCAGCCCGCGGAGAATCGCAATCGTGTCCTCCACGGTCGGCTCTCCGACATACACCTGCTGGAATCGCCGCTCGAGGGCGGGGTCCTTCTCGACGTGGTTGCGATACTCGTCAAGCGTCGTCGCGCCGATCATGCGCAACTCTCCGCGAGCGAGCATCGGCTTGATCATGTTGCCGGCATCCATTGCACCCTCGGCTCCGCCGGCTCCGACGAGCGTGTGGATCTCATCGACGAAGGTGATCACATCTCCTTGCGCATCGGTAATTTCCTTCAGCACGGCTTTCAAACGTTCCTCAAACTCACCGCGGTACTTCGCGCCGGCGAGCATTGAGGCGAGGTCCAATGAAACGAGCCGCTTCCCTTTCAACCCCTCGGGCACGTCGCCATCGTGGATCCGCCGCGCAAGACCCTCCACGATCGCGGTCTTTCCCACTCCGGGTTCCCCAATAAGGACTGGGTTGTTCTTCGTCCTGCGCGACAACACTTGAATCACGCGGCGGATCTCCTCGTCGCGGCCAATGACCGGATCAATCTTGCCGTCACGTGCGCGAGCAGTGAGATCGACGCTGTATTTGTCGAGCGCTTGGAACTGGCTCTCGGGGTCAGCCGAGGAAACACGGTGCGATCCACGCACTTCTTTCAGTGCAACGAGGAGTTCGTCCGACCCAACACCGATCTTGTCGTTCATCGCAAGGAGGAGATGTTCGACCGACAGGAAGTCGTCCTTCAATTCTGCGCGGTACTTATCCGCATTCGTCAACTTGTTCGTGAGCTCACGCGACATCCGTGGTTCGCTCCCACCCTGAGCAACTGGTTGTCGCCCGAGAGACTCAGCCGAACGATCACGAATCATCGTGGAGGCCACACCAACCTTGGCGAGCAACGGGGCCACGATGGTCTCAGTCTGCGACATCAACGCGACCAAGACGTGATCAACCGTCACTTCCGGGTTGCCACGTGACAGCGCATCCTGCATCGCCGCATTGAGTGCCTCTGTGGTTTTGGTCGTCCACTGCCGGGGGTTCAAGGCCACGTGTTACTCCTCTCGCTCGAATATCGATGGTCGACGACGAAACACCGTGATCTCCTGACGCAAGGGAACGAGATCGAAACGTCCACGCGGCTCGACCTGCGACAATCTCTGGAGTTCTGCAGCCAGTTCATTCACCTGCTCCCGAAGTGCGGCGACCTGCGCTTCAAGATCCAATACCTGACGGATTCCTTCGAGGTTCATACCACCATCCGCCAATTCGGCGATTCGCTGCAGTCGCTGGATGTCTGCGTTGCTGTATCGACGATTCCCTCCCGACGTTCGGGCCGGGCTGAGCAAGCCACGACGTTCATAGATGCGCAATGTCTGCGGATGAACTCCAGCGATCTCCGCAGCGACGGAGATGACATAGACGGCATGGTGATCTCGTTGCATCAATTCCCCCTCATGCTCTGCGCCGCAGCAAGAATCGTGTCGCGAGGCGACTTCGAGAGTGCTGCCATTGACTCGATTGCCCCTCGTTCCCCCTCGCTCAGTGTCGTCGGCACAACGACTTCGACGGTGACAATGAGGTCACCAGTCGAGGATTTCGTTGCAATTCCTTTCCCCTTCACGCGATGTCGGGAACCGGACGGCGTACCAGGCTTCAAACGCAACGTCACCGTTGCGCCATCGAGCGTTGGAACTTCGATCTGCGCTCCAAGTGCCGCCTCTGGAAAGGTGATCGGCAGGCGAAGTGTCAAGTTCATGCCGTCACGCCCGAACACTTGGTGCGTCGAGACGTTGCACACGACGAAGAGATCGCCCGGTGGACCACCGTTTCGACCCGGGGTACCACGGCCCTTCAGACGTATCCGTTGACCGTTATCGACTCCCGCAGGAATCCTGACTTTGACTTCGCGCGGCCGCTTCTCAATCCCTGAACCTCGGCATCCGACACAGGGATACTCGATGATCACGCCACGGCCGCCACAACGGTTGCACGGGGAGGAGAACGCGAAGGGTCCTTGGTTATCTTCCACCACTCCACGGCCGTAGCACTGTGGGCACTGCGTTGGCGAGGTGCCCGCTCTGGCCCCAGACCCATTGCACGAAGAGCACGTCGTATCGGACGTCAGGTGCAGCGTGGTGGTCAAACCATTGACCGCGTCGATGAAGTCGATCGACAGGACCGCCTCTATGTCCCCACCTCGTTGCGGGCCGGCACCACGTCTCCGACCACCGCCTCCGAACATCTGACCGAGGATGTCGCCCATGGCGTCACCACCGAAATCCCGAGGATCGAAACGAAATCCCCCGCCCGGACCACCGAACGACTGGGGACCCGCGCGGCGAACCTCGTCGTATTCCTTGCGTCGCTCTTCGTCTCCGAGAACGTCGTACGCACTCGAGACTTCCTTGAATCTTTCCTCCGCAGCGGCGTTGTTCGGATTGGCATCCGGATGGAATTCCCGCGCCAGCTTCCGATACGCCTTGGTGATCTCTTTTTGTGTCGCGGTCGGTGGCACGCCAAGGACTGCGTAGTAGTCCTTCTCAAACCACTCCCGTTGCACGGTCAGCCTCTGACCTTGACCATCGCCGCACGCAGAACTCGGCCCTTCCATCGGTAACCGGTGCGCAAAACTTCGCTGACGATCGGCTCTGAACCGTCGCCTTCTTCTTGGATGACGGCCTCTGCTGACGCTGGGTCGAATGGCTGACCGACGAGATCAAGCGCCTCGAGACCTTGCTTCTGCAGACTTGCGTACAACGCGCTCCAGATCTGCTCAACGCCCTCGACACCGTGCGCGACTGCGGCCTCGCACGCATCGAGCACCGGTAACAAGGATTCGACGATCTTCCCAGACGTGCGATCGACTTCATCGGTCAACTGCGACGCAGCTCGCTTGCGATAGTTCTCGAAGTCGGCCTGAACTCGCAATGCGATGTCCTTGAACTCGTCGCGCTCCTTGACAACTTCATCGATGTTGAGTTCAGCAAGAAGCGATGGGGTGTCGGACGGTTCGGGGGAAACCTCCGTCACCTCCACCGCCTCGTTGCGTTCTGTTTCGCTCATCGGTGTCTACTTCTCGTCGACGATTTCCGCATCGACGATGTCATCGTCGTTCGAAGCGGCCTGGCCCGTCGCTGAGGTGCCCGTGGCGTTCGTGTCACGTGCGGCTGCCTCGTAGAGCTTCTGGCTGAATGCCTGACTTGCGGTCATCACCTTTTCGGTTGCAGCCTTGATCGCCGGATAGTCCTGACCGTTCAACACCTGCTTCAACTCTTCAAGTGGCCCTTCGATAGCCGAACGTTCCTCGGCGCTGACCTTCTCGCCCTGTTCCTTCAGCACCTTTTCGGTCTGATACACCAGCGAGTCGGCGTTGTTGCGAATCTCCGCCTCCTCGCGGCGCTTGCGGTCCTCTTCAGCATGAGCTTCGGCGTCCTTGACCATCTTGTCGATGTCGTCCTTGTTCAATGACGACTGACCGGTGATCGTCATCGACTGTTCCTTGCTCGTCGCACGGTCCTTTGCGGACACATGCACGATGCCGTTTGCGTCGATGTCAAAGGTGACCTCAATCTGCGGAATTCCACGCGGAGCGGGCGGCAAATCAACGAGCTGGAACTTGCCGAGTGTCTTGTTGTAGCTCGCCATCTCTCGTTCGCCTTGAAGCACGTGGATCTCCACGGACGGCTGATTGTCGTCGGCGGTCGTGAACACCTCGGTGCGCCGCGTCGGGATGGTCGTATTGCGCTCGATCAACTTGGTCATCACGCCGCCCTTCGTCTCGATGCCGAGTGACAACGGGGTGACATCGAGGAGCAATACGTCCTTCACATCTCCACGCAACACCCCGGCCTGCACCGCCGCGCCGACCGCGACGACTTCGTCGGGATTCACGGTGCGATTCGGCTCCTTGCCGGTCAGCGACTGCACAAGATCCTGGACTGCGGGCATGCGCGTTGAGCCTCCGACGAGGATCACGTGGTTGATTTGTCCCTTGGACAGACCTGCGTCCGTGATCGCCTGCTCGAACGGCTTGCGGCAGCGCTCGATCAAATCGGCAGTCATCTCCTGGAACTTGGAGCGTGACAGCGATTCGTCGAGGTGCAACGGTCCGTTCGCGGTCGCGGTGATGAACGGCAAGTTGATTTGTGTCTGTTGCGTCTGTGACAGCTCGATCTTGGCCTTTTCCGCCGCCTCCTTCAGTCGCTGCATCGCCATGCGATCCGCGGATAGGTCGACGCCGTGAGCTGACTTGAACTGCTGCACCAGCCAATCGATGACGCGTTGATCCCAGTCGTCTCCACCGAGATGAGTGTCGCCATGAGTGCTCTTCACTTCGAACACGCCGTCGCCAATCTCAAGAACGCTGACGTCGAACGTTCCACCTCCGAGGTCGAACACCAAAACCGTTTCGTCCTCGCTTCCCTTGTCGAGTCCGTAGGCGAGTGCTGCGGCTGTTGGCTCGTTGATGATGCGAAGTACTTCAAGACCCGCGATCTGGCCGGCCTCCTTGGTGGCTGTGCGCTGTGCATCGTCAAAGTACGCAGGGACAGTGATGACGGCCTGCGTGACGGAGTCACCGAGATACGCCTCTGCGTCGCGCTTCAGCTTCATCAAAGTGCGCGCGCTGATCTCCTGTGGCGTGTACTTCTTGCCGTCGATGTCCTCGGACTTCCAGTTCTCGCCCATGTGGCGCTTGATGCTGCGGAACGTGCGGTCGGGGTTCGTGATCGCCTGACGCTTCGCCACCTCGCCAACGAGAACTTCGCCAGCCTTGGAAAAAGCGACGACGGAAGGGGTCGTTCGGGCGCCTTCGGAGTTCGGGATGACGACCGGTTCGCCAGCCTCGAGGACGGCGACTACCGAGTTCGTGGTTCCGAGGTCGATTCCGACTGCCTTAGCCATGGGGTTGCTCCTTCATACGCAAATGGATGGAAAAGCCACGATAAAGCCAGCAAAGTGAGATTGCCAACCCCTGTGACAGAAAACTTGAGTGATATCCACTCAAGTTGGTCGTAATCCTCTAATTTCCCCGTATTTTGGGGATCTTCTAGCCTGACTACATGCCCGGCATCTTGGTTCTGCTCCGCCACGGACAAAGCACCTGGAACGAACTGAACCTGTTCACGGGCTGGCACGACGTTCCTCTCACCCCACGCGGTGTCGCAGAAGCGACGGCTGCGGGGACCACGATGGCTGCAGCGGGGCTCACGTTCGACGAGGCCCACACGAGCCTCCTCACCCGCGCGATCGAGACCAACCGATTGGCACTTGCCGCAATGGGTGCGTCCGACATCCCGGTTCATCGAGATTGGCGCCTCAACGAACGCCACTACGGGGCGCTCCAGGGTTTGGACAAAAAGGAGACAACTGCTCGGCATGGCGAGACACAAACCACGCTGTGGCGAAGAAGCTTCGACGTCCCCCCTCCACCGGTCGAGTCCACGAGCCCAGAGCACCCTTTGAATGACCCGACATATCAACGGCTCGTTCGTGATGGTCTCGACCCGTCACTCCTCCCCGCCACGGAGTGCTTGAAGGACGTCCTCGAGCGGATTCTCCCCTATTGGCACGACGTCATCCGTCCACGCCTCCGTCAGGGCGCTCACGTTCTCGTAACTGCGCACGGCAATTCACTCCGAGCGCTCATCATGCACCTCGAGAACATCAGTAGTGCCGACATCTCCGAGTTCAACGTTCCGACCGGAGTGCCTCGCAAGTACGAGTTCACGAGCGAGATGTCTGTTGCCAAAGTCGGGTATCTCGGTGACCCGCAAGCGATCGCTGCTGCAACGGACGCCGTTGCGCGCCAAGCGTCCAAATAGCCCTCACTCCGCCCGTGTGCCCATGGCGCACTAGCGTTGGGCGCGATGACTACCACGCAACATGAAGCGGCCGTCGTGAACAGCCGCCCTCGTCTCCGCCCGTACCAGATCTCAATCGGCCTCGGCGTCGGGATCGGCGTCTTCACGATGATCTCCGGCATCGTGCCGCAGATCACCAAGTGGGAGTCGGACTCCCCGATTCAACGTCACGTCTTCGAAGGCATCCCAGGTGCCCTCCAGATCGCGTTCTACACCGTCATCCCGATGATGCTCATCTGGGGTTCGCTGCGCTTCGCTGATCGCATCAGGAACTGGGAGCGCGGCGCACCCGACCGTCGGAAGACCACTCGCACGAACGTCAAGCGCCGCCTCGCCGACTATCGCGCCGGCGTCTACATGCGAACACTGCTCCGGGACAGTGCGGCGGGACTCATGCACTCGATGATCTATTTCGGTTTCCTCGTCCTCCTCGGAGTGACAACGGTGCTCGAAATCGACCACCAGATGCCCGAGGCATTGAAGTTCCTCCACGGCGATGTGTACCGCGCGTATGCAGCCGTCGGTGACATCGCCGGCATCGTCTTCACCGGAGGTGTGGTTTGGGCCATCGTCCGCCGTTACGTCCAACGCCCATACCGCATTCGCATCAAGACGAAGCCTGAGCATGCCCTTGGGCTCGGAGTACTGCTCGCGATCGGCGTGACCGGCTTCGGTTCTGAGATGTTCCGTATTGCATCAGGACTCTCCGCAGGAGAGAACCTCGACCACGAAAAGTGGAGTGTCATCGGATACCCACTCGCACGCCTTGTCGACGGTGCGTCCGCAAACACGCTGAACACTTGGCATCAAGGTTGGTGGGTTGCACACGTCCTGTCGTTCATTGCCTTTCTCGCCATCCTGCCAGTGACGATGTTGCGCCACATGTTCACTTCACCGATGAACATGTACCTCAAGGATCGCGACCGGCCGAAGGGTGCCATGAAGGCGATGCCGAACCTCACGGAAACGTCACTCGAGACGTTTGGTGCGCACGTCGTCGAGGACTTCACATGGAAGCAATTGCTCGATCTCGACGCATGCACGATGTGCGGCCGCTGCACGAGCGTGTGCCCAGCACACGCCACGGGCAAGCCCCTCGACCCACGCGAGATCGTCTTGAAGAGCGGCGAAGTCATGGCTGCCACTGCGGCGCATGCCCCAGGTGGGAAGGTGTCTCCCCCGATCGGAGTTGATAGCGAGATCACCGTCTCGGCGAATTCCTTGTTCGAACGCATCACCGCCGAAGAAATCTGGTCCTGCACGAGTTGCAAGGCATGCGACGAGAACTGCCCGGTGAACATCGAAATCCTCGACAAGATCCTCGACATGCGTCGATATCTCGCGCTCATGGAGAGTGACTTCCCAGCAGAACTCGGCAACGCCTACCGAGCGATGGAGAACCAGGGGAATCCGTGGGGAATGAATCAAGGCGAACGCGGAGACTGGGCCAAAGATCTTGACGTCACCGTCCTCGATCCGAGCTCACCCTTCACCCACGAATATCTCTATTGGGTCGGATGCGCGGGAAGCTTCGACGACAAGAACAAGCGCGTGACGCAGTCGATGGCCAAGTTGCTCAAGCGGGCCGGAATCGACGTGGCGATCCTCGGACCGAACGAAATGTGCACGGGCGACAGCGCTCGACGAAGTGGAAACGAATACCTGTTTCAGATGCTCGCCATGCCAAACGTTGAAATGCTGAACGGGATGGGTGTGCAAAAGATCATCACCCAGTGTCCACACTGTTTCAACACGCTCGCCAATGAGTACCCGCAATTGGGCGGCAAGTACGAGGTAGTCCACCATTCGCAACTCCTCGAAAGTTTGATTGAGTCGGGCAGGTTGGACGTCAGCAACGCGACTCTCGAGGAGCGGATCACCTACCACGACTCGTGCTATCTCGGTCGCCACAACGACGTGTACATGGCTCCGCGCAACGTCGTCGGCTCAATCAGTGGCGTCGAAGTGGTCGAAATGCCTCGCAACGGGACGAAGGGCATGTGCTGCGGTGCCGGCGGCGCTCGCATGTGGATGGAAGAGAACATCGGGACGAAGGTCAACGACGAGAGGGCCGCCGAGGCAATCTCGACGGGTGCGACTCGCGTCGCCACCGCCTGTCCGTTCTGCTACGTCATGTTGGACGACGGTGTGAAGGGCGCGGGCAAAGAAGAGCATGAGGTGAAGGTCGCTGACATCTCGATCCACTTGCTCGACGCGATCGAAAACGGTGAACGCCGACGTGACGCGTC
>CAYFJS010000025.1:0-13588 GCA_964343495.1 uncultured Acidimicrobium sp.
CGGCCGACGTCGACTCGATGATCGAAGCAATTACCGAGCGACCGCTCGACTAGCCCTTCCCCTATTTATTCAGTCTGGCGGACTCGTAGGCAAGGTCGTGGGTGACCATCATGTCGACCAACTGCTCGAAGCTGACCTCGGGCTTCCAACCCAGCCTCGTGCGAGCCTTCGTCGGATCGCCAATGAGGAGATCGACCTCAGCGGGCCTGAAGAATTTCGGGTCCTGGCGCACGTAGTCACGCCACTTGCCCAATCCAACTTTGTCGAACGTGATTTCAAGAAATTCCTCGACGGAATGGGTCTCGCCAGTCGCCACCACGTAGTCGTCCGGCTCATCTTGCTGGAGCATCAGCCACATCGCCTTCACGTAGTCACCGGCGTATCCCCAGTCGCGCTTGGCGTCGATGTTGCCGAGGACGAGTTCCTTCTCCACGCCGAGCTTGATTCTCGCGGCGGTATTCGTGATCTTCCGCGTCACGAACTCGAGGCCACGGCGCGGACCTTCGTGGTTGAACAAGATTCCCGAGCACGCAAAGAGCCCGTAACTCTCGCGGTAGTTCATGGTGATGTTGTGGCCGAACACCTTCGCGACGCCGTAGGGCGACCGAGGGTGGAACGGCGTGAGCTCCGTCTGCGGCACCTCGCGCACCTTGCCGAACATCTCTGAAGACGACGCTTGATAGAAGCGAATCGGATTGTTCTGTGCGCCGCCGACTATGCGCACGGCTTCGAGCGCCCTCAATACGCCGAGACCGGTCACGTTCGCGGTGAGTTCGGCTTGGTTGAACGACATCGCGACGAACGAGATGGCGCCCAAGTTGTAGAACTCATCGGGCTGGACGTATTCGAGGGCGGTGACGAGGCTGGTCAGGTCGGTGAGATCACCAGGAACGATTTCCACGTATGGGAATTCGTCGCGAAGCATTTCCGCGCGCGGATTGTGCTGACCTTTCATCATGCCGTAGACCTTGTAGCCCTTGGAGTGCAGGAGTTCTGCGAGGTGGCGACCGTCCTGACCGGTGATTCCCGTGATGAATGCCTTGCGCATGAGACCTTCACTCTAACTTGAATCGATCGTTACGCTCAGGGACGTGATCGCGGTCCTTGCAGGTGGAGTCGGTGCCGCGCGGTTCCTCCGAGGAGTCGTTCGCCTACCGGGTGCGCGCGACGTCACCGTCATCGTCAACACGGGTGACGACACCGTGATGCATGGCCTGCACATCTCTCCTGACATTGACACCGTGACGTACACCCTCGCAGAGGCGATCGACCCCCAACGCGGTTGGGGCCTTGCCGAGGAATCATGGGTCGCGATGGAAAACCTCGGTCGATTCACCTCGGTCAGGCCGGACGGTTCTTCAGCGGGCCAAACATGGTTCAACCTCGGCGACCGGGATCTTGCGACGCATCTCTATCGCACCGCACGACTTGGAGAAGGTGCGACGCTTGCTGACGTCACCGAAGAGCTCGCGCGCGCGTGGGGCCTCCCCGTTCGGGTCGTCCCAATGACCAACGATCGGGTCCGCACGATGGTCACCCGAGCAGACAATCCCGGTGAATCTGAAATCTCATTCCAGGAGTACTTCGTCAAGTTGCGCCATGACGTCCCGGTGAAGTCCGTTCGATTCGACGGTGCCGACGTCGCCGTTCCCCTCGGTCTCGATGCGCTCGAGAGCGCGGAAGCGATCCTTGTCGCCCCTTCCAACCCCCTCGTGTCGATCGCACCGCTACGGGCACTTGCCGGCGTCGACGATGTCCTGCGTCGCCGCCGCGATCGCGTCGCCGCCGTTTCGCCGATCGTCGCCGGCTCGGCACTGAAGGGACCTGCTGACCGGTTGATGCGCGAACTCGGTCACGATCCGAGCGTCGTCGGCGTCGCCCGGATCTATGCGCCGATCGCGTCGACGCTCGTCATCGACGAACAGGATGCTGCGCTCGCACCGGCTGTCGAAGCAGAAGGCATGCGCTGTATCGTCACCAACACGATCATGTCGACTCCAGAGATCACGACCGCACTCGCCCGCACCTGCATCGAGGCCGTGTCGTGACGCGGTTGCAAGCCTGGGGCGTGACGGGCATCGGCGAGGTCGCACCCGGCGATCAGGTTGGGGATCTCATCGTCGAGGCATGTTCCGGCGAGCCGAACGGACCACTCGCCGACTTCGACGTCCTCGTCGTGACTCAAAAGATCGTGTCGAAGGCGGAGGGGCGTCTCGTCGCAATCGACCCGAACGATCCATTGAGCCACAAGCAATTGGTCGAGGACGAGGCCGTGCGCATCGTGCGCCGCCGCGGCGACCTCATCATCACGGAAACCAAGCACGGATTCATCTGTGCGAACAGCGGGGTCGATCTGTCGAATGTCGAGCGCGGATATGCGGCACTTCTTCCGCTCGACAGCGACCGCTCGGCGCGGCGGATCCGCGACATCGTCAAGGCCAAGCTCGGCGTGACGGTCGGCGTCGTCGTCAGCGACACGTTCGGTCGGCCGTGGCGCAAGGGGCTCACCGACGTCGCGATCGGAGTCGCGGGGATCGCTGCGGTGCATGATCTGCGCGGAACACCCGATGCACTCGGTCGCGTGATGCAAGTGACGGAGGTGTCGATCGCCGACGAGGTGGCGAGCGCCGCCGAACTCGTCATGGGCAAATCGTCAGGGATACCGGTCGCCGTCGTGCGCGGACTCGACAAGGAGTGGTTCAGGGAGTCATCGATGGGCGAGATCGTCCGCCCGGCACAGGAAGACTTGTTCCGCTAGCGCTTCGGGAACGTCTCTCGAAGGGACGCAATGCCGTCGGCCACTTTCGTCCACGGAGCCCAACCGAGCTGGATCTTTGCGCGCACGTTTGACAATGCCAGCCTCGTCACGTCTTCTTCGCGCGTCGCCGTCTTGCGCGCCTTCAGCGAACTTCCCATCGCGATGAGTTTCCACACTTCTTCGATGGACGTTGCGATGCCCGTGCCGATGTTGATGACGAGCCCGCCACCTCGGTCGTATGCCCGGGCGAGCGCGTCCACCGCGTCATCGATGTACACGAAGTCGCGGGTGTGCTTTCCGTTGCCGTAGATCTCCGCGTCGATTCCCCGTATGACCGCCGATGCGAATGCAGCGACAACCCCGTCCTCGGGTCGCTGACGAACTCCGTAGACGTTGCCCATGGCGAGTGCACAGAACTCGATGCCGTATCGCTCGCGATAGACGTTGAGGACGTCCACCATCGTGTTGGCCATCACGTGCGACACGCCGATGGCCTCTGTGCGACGCCCCTCCTTCACCGGCTGGTGCTTGGCTTCGATCTCGCCGTACAACAACCCGGCAGGTATCGCGACGACGACGCGGCCGACCCGATGCCGACGCGCGGACTCGAGCACGCCGAGGAGCGCGGGGAGAGATCGCGTGATCGAGAGCGAGTCAGACGCACTCGGCTGGAGGATCGCGAGGTGATAGATGGCATCGGGATTGCGCAGGCCAGTGAGTTCGGCGAACTCGAGCGACGTGACGTCCAGGTGATGGAAGCGCAACGACCCACCCATCGACCTCGCGACGGCCAAGTTGGCGAGCGACCCGGTGGACAGATCGTCGACGACGTCCACCTCGTGGCCGTCGGCGAGCAGTCGCTCGACGAGGTGTGAACCGATGAATCCCGCGCCGCCGCAGACCATCACGCGAGGCATCGCTATGCGCCCTCGACTCGCGGGACGCCCCGATCCTCAACCAGCTCGCCATCGGCGACGAGGCCATCGCCCGCAACGATGACGTTGCGCAGCGAGGCGTTCGATCCGACGCGACCCTCGACAATGCTGTCGATGATTCGTGCCCCCGATTCCACCCGAGCGCCCGCGAGCAGCACGGAATGCTCGATCACCGCATTCGATCCGACGGCAACGCCGCGTGCAACGACGGAGTCGACGATGGTCGCCGAACGATCAACGTCGCTCGATTCGATCTCATTCGACTCGAGCTTGGCGTAGTGAAGGTTCGCATCGATGTAGGTGTTCGGACGTCCCGCATCGATCCAGTACCCCGACGTCGACATCGCGTACAACTCGCCCCTGCTCACCATCTCGGGAAACACGACCCGCTCGATCGAGAGCTTCTCGTCCCCCGGCATCAGCTCGAGCGCACTCGGTTCGAAGACGTACGTACCCGCGCTCGCGTAACGGCTCTTCGTCTCGCTGGGCGAAGGCTTCTCCACGAAACGCTCGACGCGACCGCGCGCGTCGACCTCGACGATTCCGAATTGGCTCGGGTCCTCCACGGTGGTGAGCGAGATCGTGCCCATTCCCCCTCGCGAGCGATGGAACGCGACGAGTTGCGCGACATCGAGGTCACACATCACGTCTCCGTTGGCCACGACGAAGGTGTCGTCGATGCCCGCGTGCCGGGCAGCGAAGCCGATCGCGCCCGCGGTGTCGAGCGGCGACGACTCGACCGCGTACGACATCGTCACCCCGCCGCAGCGATTGCCGGGAAACGCTGAGTAGAACGGCTCGGGCTTGAACCCGAGCGCGAGAACCACGTCCGTCACGCCACCTGCTTCCAGATTGCGGACGAGTCGTTCCACCATCGGCACGTGGGCGATGGGAAGCAACGGCTTCGGCGTCGTGTATGTGATCGGTCTGAGTCTCGTGCCGAACCCGCCGACGAGCACGACCGCGTGCATCGTGGCTTACTTCGCGGATTGTGCTTGCGGGAGGAGTGCCATCGCGTCGATCGGCATCGGCACCTCGGCACCGTCCGCGACGAATGCGAGGACGATCGACATGCGATCGCTCGACAGCTTCACACCATCGAATGCGGCGATCGACTTCTGCGAGCTTGCGGCGTCGGCCCCGTCGTTCCACGCGAGGACCTCGATCGTCGCGTCGGCGTCGCCGCACTTCGTATCGGTCTCGCTCAGGGTCTCACCACCCGAGATCGAGGCTGGCAACACGATCTCGCTGTCGGTGACCTTGATTCCGTAGAGGTCGAGGATGGCGCCGAGCTTCGCATTGCGCTGACCCGCGAGTACCTGCGGCATCCAGCCCACGACACCGTTGTTGATGACGCCGATCGGCGCGTCGGTGGTGATCGAAGAGAACGGATCGGCCGGGTCGATCGCACCGATGTCGACGCCGAGGGTGCCGAGATCGAGGAACGCATCGCACTTGTAGACGCCGAACGCGGTCGAGTACTTCTGCTCGGCCGCCTTCGTCGCATCGACCGTCGGTTGGCTCTGGCGGGCATAGGCGATCAAGACGGCACCGAGGAGGCACACGACCAAGACGACGGTCGGGAATACTGAGCCGCCCTGGAAGCGGACCTTCTTGCCCTTGCCGCGCTCGGCGAGGCGGGCGATTTTCTGTGCGGAAGATGAGCGTGCCACGAGTGCTACAGGCTACCTGTCGGCGGCGAACAATCCCTCGTAGGCGACGGCCACGGCGCGCGGTGACGCATGGCGCTCCACCCACTCGCGACCGTTCCTCCCGAAGGACTCTCGCAACTCCGGTGAGTCGACGAGCCGCACGATCGCATCGCGAAGCGCATCGGCATCGTCGGGCGCGACACACACACCGGCGCCGGCCCTTTCGACGAGTCGCGGAATTTCGGTATCGGGATCGATCGCCGCGAGGACGGGTCGAGCCGCAGCCATGATCGAATACGTCTTCGACGGCACGCTCACTCGGGCGAGCCCGGACCGCAACGGCACGAGATGGATGTCCCCCGTCGCGAGCACCTCCGACAGCCGCTCGATCGGTTGATAGCCGGCAAACCTCACGTTCGAGAGTCCCTTCGCAGCGGACTCGAGAGTCGACCGCGCCGAGCCGTCACCGTTGATGACGAAAGTGAGTTCCGGCATCGTGCGCGCGACGTCGATGACGACGTCGAGCGACTGTGAGTAACCGACGTTCCCGGCATACATGACGACGACCTCGTCGCCGATTCCGAGCTCAGCGCGATAGGAGGTGTTCCGCGTCGTCGGGGTGATTGCCTGTGTGTCGACGAAATTCGGGATGACCCGCACGCGTTCACGACGCGATACGGGAACCTTCGCTCGAACGTTGTCGGCGAGGTCATCCGACAACACGACGACGACGTCGCTCGCGCGATAACTCCACCGCTCGAGCCGAGACGCGAGCCCGATGATCAGCGGATGACGAATCGCACCGGTCGTGATCGCTGCATCCGGGAATACGTCCTGGAT
Organism: uncultured Acidimicrobium sp.; assembly: GCA_964343495.1. Taxonomy (GTDB): domain Bacteria; phylum Actinomycetota; class Acidimicrobiia; order Acidimicrobiales; family Ilumatobacteraceae; genus UBA3006. The sequence continues at coordinate 6,186 of CAYFJS010000025.1, forward strand.
GTTGAAGACGAGACGCCCTCCGCGGCACGCCGTGATCAGTCGGCCCGTGAGACCGAGCGTGAGCGGCGGGGACATCGCGATGACGCCGTCGAGTCGCGAGAGGAATCCTCCCGCGAAGAGTCCGCGCCACGCCACGAGGACGCTGAACGCCACGAACCCGAACGCACGACGCAGGAGATTCGACTTCGACTTCCCCGGAAAGGGATGCACGCGCGTGACCGAGCCCCACGGCATCTTCTCGATTCGCCATGCCTTCGATCCCCAACCGGGCTCGATGGCATGCTCGCGATACCACGGGAGCGCGGTGATCACGTGCAGCTCGTGCCCCCGCCCCGCGAGCTCATCGACGATGCGGGTCATCACGGTGCCTGTCGGTGCGATGTCCGGCGCAAAGTGCGGACACACGACGACGAACTTCACGAACGGACCGCCAACTCATACGCGGACAGGAGATCTTCGGCCGACGCCCGCGACGTGAAGTGTGCCGATCTCACCCGTCCCGCGCTAACCAGCTCCGCCCTGCGTGACCGCACGACGTCGAGCGCTCCAGCCCAGGCATCCACATCCAATGGCAACACCAGGCCCGCATCGCCGATCACCTCGGGAAGCGCAGTCGAGTCGCTCGCCACGACCGGCGTGCCGATCGCCATCGCTTCGAGAACGGGGGCGCCGAACCCTTCGAACGTGCTCGGGAAGACGACGGCCTCGGCCATCGCGATGAGTCCGTCGCGGTCGGCAGGTCGAACTCGGCCCGTGCGAATGACGCGGTCGCCGAGACCCAGGTCGTCGATCATGCGCGCGATGTCGTCGTCGGCGAACCCGACCCCACCGGCGAACACCACGGAGATCTCGGGATCGCTCCACGGTCCGGCGAGCATCGTGAGCAAGAACCGATGATTCTTGTGGGGATGCGTGATCGCCGGAAAGACGAGTACACGCGACGTGCGGATGCCGAACCGATTCCGGAGTTCGGATTCCGGAGTCGGACGCGCACCGAGAGTTGGCTCGAGACCATGGCGCACGACGACGACCCGCGCGGGATCCACTCCAAACGACTCGACGACGCTCGCCTTGACGTACGCACTCGGAACCGTGATCGCGGTGGCACGACGCGCCGCGTTCGGAACTCGACGACCGAGATACGCACGTTTCGTGGCAGTGAAGTAGTCGGGAAACGTGAGGTATTGCAGATCGTGGATCGTGACGACGCTCGGCGCTGCGGATCTCGTCGGCATCGTCCCCCCACCGTGGTGGACGAGGTCGAATCCTGTGGTCTTGCGCGCGAGCCACGTGTTCTCCGCAATGACTCGACGCAACCGACTCCGGCACTCAGACGGCGACTCGACGACCGTGGTTGCATCGGCGACGTCCGGATGCGCCGCACTGAAGCCACGTGGCACGAAAGCAGTGACACTCACGCGGTCACGAAATTCTGCAAGCCCGAGCAGCTGGCGCACGAAGTACTCCTCGCTCCCGCCCACCTCGCCGGGCACGCACCACAGCATGTTCACCCCGACCGCCACACTCATGCGAGCACCTCGTCGTAGACCGCGGCCGTCGCACGCGCCGTGTTCGTCCACGTCGCAGCGGCAGCACGCGCGCGACCGCGCGAGGAAAGGTCCGCGCTCGAGTTGAGGGCCTCGCGAATGCCACGAAGGATGTCCTCGACGCTCGTCGGCTCGACGAGGACCGCCGCGCCACCCGCGACTTCTTCAGTCGAGGTCCCGCTACTCGTCACGACGGGCGTCCCGTGCGACATCGCCTCCAAGATGGGCAGACCGAAACCCTCCCACAGCGACGGATAGCACAGCACGCTCGCCTGGTCGTACAACGCAGGCAGGTTCCACTCATCGACATACCCGACGAAGCGAACGTCGCCACCTGAGACGTTTCCCATCTCCCCCCATCCGTCGAGACCGGCGACGATGAGTGGCGGAAGGTTCGCGTCCATCGCAAGCGCTGTGACGAGGCGTTCGAGGTTCTTGCGTGGCTCGAGCGTGCCGACGAACAACAAGTATTCCTTGGGCAACGACAATTTCTCCCGCACGCGAGCGCGGTCCTCGTCGGTGACCACGACTCCCCTGACGCCGAGCGGGACGAAGCGCAACCGTTCCTCGGAGAAGCCGAGGTCGCGCAGGTCGTTCAGCGTCGCCGACGAGGAACACAGCACCTTGGCGGCACGCGACTTGAGCGCGGCGATACTCCGGCGAAAGACCCGATTGCCACGTCGCGTGAAGAACTCCGGATAGTGGAGGAAGGCGACGTCGTGGACCGTCGCCACCATCGGGCGCTTCGTTGCGAGCGGAATCAGGGTCGTGCAGTGCACGAGGTCCACCTCTGGCCACACGGACTCGACCCGCGGTCGGTTGAAACGCAGGGATGCCTCGTACAGCCACGGCGAACGAAGCGACAGTCCCGCGACATCGATCGAGACATCGAAGGTGATCGCAGGGTCTTCGTGATGCGTACCCGACACACCGAGCAACGTCACGTCCGAGCGCGCCTCGGACATCGCTCGAGCGACTTCGAGCGCGGCGACGGCCGTCCCTCCCGGCACGCGATGCCAGCACTGCTCAAGCGTGTAGGCGACGCGCATCCCTTCCATTGTGCCAAACGGGATATCGTTCTCAGCATGACATCGCAGTCGGCGCCCGCATACTGGGCGAACCGCACGGTCGTCGTCACCGGTGGGAACGGATTCCTCGGGTCGAAGGTCGTCGCGCGACTTCGCAGCTTCGGCGCGAACGTCGTCGCGCCGAGATCGACTGAGGCCGACCTCACGATTGCCGGCGTCGCCGAAGACTTGTTTCGCGCACATCGACCAAGCCACGTCATCCACCTCGCTGCACGAGTCGGCGGAATCGGCTACAACATGGTCGCGCCGGCTCAGTTGTATCTGGACAACATGGTGATGGGACTCCACACCATCGAAGCCGCGCGCACGTGCGGAGTCGAAAAGACCGTCATCCTCGGAACCGTCTGCAGCTATCCGAAGTTCACTCCGGTGCCCTTCCGCGAGGAATCGATCTGGGACGGATACCCAGAAGAGACGAATGCGCCATACGGCATCGCCAAGAAGGCGATGCTCGTGCACGCCCAGGTGAACGAGGCGCAGTATGGCCAACAATTCGCGTTCGTGATCCCGACCAACCTCTACGGCCCCGGCGACAAGTTCCACGAGTCGGTGAGCCACGTCATTCCCGCGCTGATCAAGAAGTGTGTCGAGGCAAAGGAACGAGGCGACGACAAAGTAAGCGTGTGGGGCACCGGTTCGGCGAGCCGCGACTACCTCTACGTCGAAGATGCGGCGGAAGCGATCGTGCTCGCCGCACAACTGCGCACCTCGACCGAGCCGATGAACCTCGGCAACAATCGCGAAGTCACGATCCGCGAGACCGCCGAGACCATCGCACGTGTCGTCGGATTTTCGGGAGCGCTCGTGTGGGACCCCAGCAGACCCGACGGCCAGCCGAGGCGTCGGGTGGATGCGAGCCGAGCCGAACGAGAACTCGGTTGGCATGCCCACACCGACTTCGAACAGGGACTGCGCGCCACCGTCGATTGGTACCTCGCCAATCGTGCCGAGGCCGAAGCGCCGCCGACGCACTGACGTGAATTTCCCTCCCCCGCAAGTTCCGCCCCCTCTGCCACCGCGCGCAACCACACGGCGACCAGCGCAACGGCGAGAGCCGTTCCGTCGTACCCGCCGACGACGCAATTCCGACATCGTCGTCACGAACGCACTGATCGCGACGAACCTCGGCATCTACGTCTGGACGCTCCTCGGACAATTCGCAGGTTCTTCGATCCGCGGACAACTGACGAACGTCACCGAGCGCCTCGTCATCTCCCGCTACTTCATCGACAATGGCGAGTGGTATCGGCTCGTCTCGTCGGGCTTCGTGCACTTCGGGATCCTGCACGTCGCACTCAACATGTACCTGCTGTACCAACTCGGTCGGCTCCTCGAGCCGACACTCGGCTCGCTCACGTTCGGACTTCTCTACGGCGCGTCACTCCTCGGTGGCTCGGCGGGCGCACTCCTCCTCAGCCCGAACGCGCTGACCGGGGGCGCCTCGGGTGCGGTGTTCGGCATCATGGCGGCCGCCGTCGTCGGCATGCGGGAGCGTGGCGTCAATCCATTGCAGACCGGACTCGGGATGACGTTCCTCATCAACATCGTCTTCACGCTCGCCATCCCGGGGATCTCCGTCGGTGGCCACTTCGGTGGAGCACTCGCTGGGGCGATCTGCGGTGCGGTCGTCCTCGCTCCCGCTCGATGGCGAGTCCCGCGCTTCGCCCACGTGGTCGTGCCGGTCGTCGTCGGCGCGTGCTGCGTGCTGATTGCCGTCACACCCTCGCTGTAAGACCTCTCTCTTCGCCGGCACGCGGCCCCCACGTTCCATCACGCCAGGAGTCTCGTGTCGTTCACGTTCGTCAGTCCGATCATCCTTCCCCGACCCCATCGCGACCCCATCGTCACCCTGCAGGATGCGCTCACGGTCTGCGCTCTCGCGATCACGCGACCACTCGAGACGTCGCTCGTCGTCATGATGTGCGATGCGCAGCGCAGGGGCGTCGGGCTCGTGTCGCTCACCGGCGCACGGCTCCGCGACAACGTCCACGAGATGATCGCCGCATGTTCTGCGACGCTCGACGTCGAGTCACTCGTCGTGGTCGAGTGTCGCAGCGAATGTGAAGTCGACTTCCCCGAGGACGTGCGTCGCGCGCGAATCGTCTGCGAACGCGCGGGCCTCGTGCTCAGCGACGTGGTCGTCGTCGAGCGGGGCTCGATCAGGGTGCGCGAAGGCTAATGATGACAGCCGCAGCCGCTGCCACAACCGCCACCCGCGCGTGGCGCCGGCGTGGGTGCTGGACCCGATGAGCCGTTCGCGCCGACGGAGGCGAACACGCTGAGCAAGCGCACCGCGTTGTCATGACCTTGTGGGCACGTCGCCGGATCGTTCGCCTGCGACATCGCACGACGCTCCTCGAACACCGAATCGCAGGTCTTGCAACGGAACTCGTACGTGGGCATGCACCTAGTGTAGGAAACGTGAGCTCTCCTGCGCCCCTCTCGACTCGCCCCGCGGTCGCAGAGCCGATCACCGAGCAGATTCCCGAGACCGGGGAGCCGTCGATGGCCCACATCGTCAAGACCGATCCCGGTGAAGACGCCGCCGCCAAGGTCCTCGAGGCCCGCATCTACGGAACGCCGCTCGAGGCGCTGTGCGGGCACGTCTGGGTGCCGTCGCGCGACCCCAAGCAACTGCCGCTGTGCGACGTGTGCAAGGACATCTACGAGACGTATCGACTGTTCAACGACGGACTCAACGAGACCCCGCAGGATTAACGAAAGTTGCGTGCCACCACGGTGGCACGCATCGGCAACGCCGCGAGGTGTTCGGCCACCACGTTGACCACGCCCTCGGCGACCTCCAACCTGCCGCGCACGACGAGCGCGGCCGACGAGCGAGCCACCTTGCGATATCGCACCCAGCAACCCTGCGAACACACGACGTTGATCAACCCCGTTTCGTCCTCCAGGTTGATGAACGTGACGCCCTGTGCGGTCATCGGACGTTGACGATGGGTGACGGTTCCCGCAACCACCACCTTGTCGCTTGCGACGCTCGACAACAGGTTCGCCGGTGTCACGCCCATGCGCGTCAACTCCTCGCGCAACATCTCCGTCGGATGGCCGCTCGGGGAAATCCCCGTCGCCCACAGGTCGGCGATCAGTTCCTCGATCGGTTCCATCCCCGGGAGCACCGGAGCCTCCGTGCCCGTCGTGACGCCGGCGAGCCGATCGGGACGCGACTCGATGACCGCACCCGAACTCCACAGCGCGTCCCGCCGCGAAACCTCGAAGCACTCACCGAACGCTCCGGCCGTGGAGAGCGCCTCGAGTTGGGTCACGGTCAGTCGTGGCACCTTGCGCACCAGATCCTCCATGTCGAGATAGGGGCGGTGCGACTCGATGTCTCGTGCGAGATCGTCACCGATGCCGCGCACGCTCCCGATTCCGAGGCGCACGCCGAGTCCGCCCGTGGAGGATCCGTCACGCTCGAGCGTGGCCGCCGCGCGCGAGGCGTTGACGTCGGGCTGCTTCACGACCACCCCGTGACGACGTGCATCCTGCACGAGCGAGTGCGGAGACCAGAAGCCCATCGGCTGGGCGTTCAACAACGCCGCACAGAACGCTGCCGGCTCGTGCAACTTGATCCACGCGGAGGCATACACGAGATACGCGAAGCTGACCGAGTGGCTCTCGGGAAATCCGTAGTTGGCGAACGCGGCCATCTTGGAATAGATGCGATCGGCGACATCCCCGTGAATGCCACGCTCGGCCATCCCCGCATACAGACGCTCGGACAGCCTCTCCATCCGCGCGCGTGACCGCTTGGACCCCATCGCCTGACGCAACTCATCGGCCTGTGCGGGAGTGAATCCGGCGACGTCGATGGCCATCTGCATCAGCTGCTCCTGGAACAGCGGCACGCCGAGGGTCTTGCCGAGACTGTTCTCCAACAGCGGATGGAGATAGGTGACGGGTTCTTGACCGTTGCGACGACGGATGTAGGGATGCACGGACCCACCCTGGATCGGGCCTGGCCTGATGAGTGCGACCTCGACGACGAGGTCGTAGAAACGTCGTGGCTTCAGTCGCGGCAGCGTGGCCATCTGCGCACGCGACTCGATCTGGAACACCCCGACGGTGTCGGCGCGACACAACATCGCATACACCTCGTCCTCCTGCGGGATGGTGGCGAGGTCGATCGTCGTGTTGCGAAACTCGGCGATGAGATCCACCGCGTGGTGCAGGGCCGACAACATCCCGAGACCCAGCAAGTCGAACTTCACGAGGCCGACGGCCGCACAGTCGTCCTTGTCCCATTGCAACACGCTGCGATTCGCCATCCGTGCCCACTCGACGGGACACACCTCGGTGACCGGTCGGTCGCACATCACCATTCCCCCGGAATGGATGCCGAGGTGGCGCGGGGCGTCCTCGATCGCGCACGCCATCTCGAGCACCGCAGATGGAATGTCGTGATCACCCGTCGACATCGTCGCGGCGAGCGTCCCCCACCCGTCCACCTGTTTGCTCCATGCGTCCTGTTGGCCCGGCGCATGACCGAGTGCGCGGGCCATGTCGCGCACCGCGGACCGCGCGCGATACGTGATCACGTTGGCGACCTGGGCGGCGTGATGCCGACCGTGTCGCTCGTAGACGTACTGGATGACCTCTTCGCGTCGACCACTCTCGATGTCGATGTCGATGTCGGGCGGACCGTCGCGCTCGGGGGACAGGAACCGCTCGAAGAGGAGCCCGAGCGACACCGCATCGGCCTTGGTGATCCCGAGCGCGTAACAGACCGCGCTGTTGGCCGCACTTCCCC
>CAYFJS010000026.1:0-12732 GCA_964343495.1 uncultured Acidimicrobium sp.
CGCAGATCCACCCGACGTGCATTCCGCAGAGCGACGAGTTCCAGTCGAAGCTCACGCTGATGAGTGAGTCGCTGCGCAACGACGGTCGTGTGTGGGTGCCGAAGAAGGCGGGTGACTCGCGAGCAGCGCACGAGATTCCGGAGGACGAGCGCGACTACTACCTCGAGCGCCTGTATCCCTCATACGGAAACCTCGCTCCGCGCGACATCTCGTCGCGTGCAGCGAAGCGCCTCGTCGACAAGGGACACGGCGTCGGTCCGCTGAAGAACGGCGTCAACCTCGACTTCTCCGCGGCGATCGCACGGCTCGGACGCGACGTCGTCGAAGAGCGCTACGGCAACCTGTTCGAGATGTACGAGCGGATCGCTGGAGAGGATCCCTACAAGACCCCGATGCGCATCTATCCGGCGACGCACTACACGATGGGCGGCGTGTGGGTCGACTACGAACTCCAGACCACCATTCCCGGTCTGTATGCGATGGGGGAGGCCAACTTCTCCGACCACGGAGCGAACCGCCTCGGCGCGTCAGCGCTCATGCAAGGTCTCGCCGATGGCTATTTCGTCCTGCCGTACACGATCAGCAACGGGCTTGCACCGCTCCTCAACAAGTCGATCCCGACGACGGATCACCCCGCATTCAAGGAGGCCGAGAACGAGGCCAAGGCTCGGTTCTCCGGATATCTCTCAACGAAGGGCAAGCGCTCGCCGGATTGGTTCCATCGTGAACTCGGCAAGATCATCTGGGATTACTGCGGGATGGAGCGCACGAAGGAAGGGCTGCAGAAGGCGCTCGCCGACCTGCCCGCCCTCTATCAGGAGTTCAAGTCCGACCTGCGCGTCACCGGAGACGGCGAGTCGACCAACCAGACGTTGGAGAAGGCCGGTCGCGTGGACGACTTCTTCCAACTCGGCATGGCGATGTGTCAGGACGCGCTCACTCGTGAGGAGAGTTGCGGCGCGCACTTCCGCTCCGAGTATCAGACGGAGGATGGCGAGGCCCAGCGCAACGATGACGATTTCTGCCACGTGGCTGCGTGGGAGTGGACGGGGGATGCGATGAAGCCGAACCGCCTCACCGAGGAGCTGGTGTTCGAAAACGCACATCTCGCAACGAGGAGCTACAAGTGAGCCACCTGAAGAATCTCACCCTCAAGGTGTGGCGCCAGAAGGGACCGCAGGATTCCGGACACTTCGAGAACTACACCATCGATGAGATCAGCGACGAGGCCTCGTTCCTCGAAATGCTCGACGTGCTCAACGAACGACTCATCAACGACGGCAAGGAAGCCGTCGTGTTCGACCACGACTGTCGCGAGGGAATCTGCGGAACGTGCTCCTTGATGATCAACGGCGTGGCACATGGACCGAAGAAGGCGACGACCACGTGTCAGTTGCACATGCGTTCGTTCGCGAGCGGTGACACCATCGTCATCGAGCCGTGGCGCGCGACGGCGTTCCCGGTGATCAAGGACCTGATGGTCGATCGCAGCGCCTTCGACCGCATCGTCGAGGCAGGAGGTTTCATCACGGCGCCAACCGGCGGCGCACCGGATGCGAACCTGATTCCGATCCCGAAGCCGGTTGCCGACGCCGCGATGGATTCTGCCCAGTGCATCGGCTGCGGTGCATGTGTCGCGGCATGTCCGAACGGCGCAGCAAACTTGTTCACGGCCGCGAAGATCTCGCACTTGAACTTCCTGCCACAAGGTCAGCCGGAGCGATACAAGCGGACCGAGGCGATGGTCGAGACCATGGACGAGTACTTCGGATCGTGCACCAACCACGGTGAATGCTCCGCCGCGTGCCCGAAGGAAATCTCGATCGACGTGATCGCGTTGATGAACAAGGACTATCGCGCGGCGAAGATCAAGAACCGCAAAGAACTCAGTCGCTAGATCGGCAAGACTGTCTAGGTGCTGAGCAACCTCGCCACCTGGGTCCAGGACGTCATCGAGTCGCTCGGATACCTCGGCGTCGCCCTCCTCGTCATCGCCGAGAATCTGTTCCCGCCGATTCCGTCCGAGATCGTGTTGCCATTCGCCGGTTTCGTCGCGCGCCGTGGGGATGGCTCAGTCATCGTGATGGTGCTCGCCGCAACCATCGGCTCGGTGCTCGGTGCACTCATTTTGTATGCAATTGCGGCCGCAATCGGGCCAGAGCGAATCCATCGCTTCGTCGTGCGCTTCGGCAGGTGGTTCGGCGTGAAGGAAAACGACATGGTTCGCGCGGAGGAGTGGTTCGACCGTCGCTCCAACATCTCCGTCTTGGTCGGTCGATGTGTGCCACTCATCCGATCACTCGTGTCGATCCCTGCGGGGTTCAGGCGCATGAAGCTTGCGCGATTCACACTGCTCACCGCGATTGGTAGCGCGGTGTGGAACATCGCACTGATCGGAGCCGGCGCCGCGCTCGGTGACCAGTGGGACCGCGTCGGCGACTACGTCGGCGTATTTCAGTGGGTCGTTATCGCTGCACTCGTGGCGGTGGTAGCGCGCTTTTCGCTGACGAAGCTGAGGGCGCGACGGAGCCGATGACCTGACGGGTGCGTGGTTTTCCCGCGTACATCACGCGGATGGTCGTTGCACCGACGAGAACCGTGACGATCGCGACGCCGAAGGCCTGGAAGAAGTGGTTGGCGCGGTCGGTCCCTGCGGCAAAGGCATGGATCGACACCGTCGCGAAGAGCGCGTAGCTCAGGAGGTGGATGGATCGCCACGTCGATTTCGGGATGCGCTTCATCATCCAACTGGATCCCTGAACCGCAATGAGGAGGTACATCCCGATGATTCCCCACGCGACGGCGAGGGGATGCCACGACGTAGCGAATGGGACGAAGAGGTCTGCTGCCCCGAAGTGGACGTACGTATCGCCGACGAGTGAGGCCAAGTGGAGACCGGTGCCGAAGATCGTGATCGTGCCGAGCCACGAGTGCAGGTCGAGCAACCAAGCAGGGCGGTCGTACGGCTTGAGCAAGCGAGTGGTGAGCAGGATGCCCCACAGTGCGCTCGCCATGAGGAAACCCCACGTCACGATGCCCGATGCGCGCGACATGTGCCACCAGAACTGACTATTCACGAACGAAATCCTTCCACTGATGATTGTGGTCGATGGTTCCGTCCGCACGCGCGACGAGACAGGCGACCGGCTCGCAATTCAGGGTGGATTGGTCGACGAGTGCGACCGTCGCAAACACCTCGGCCCAGACCGCCTCGGCAGCGATCACCGTGGATTGGACGATGGAACCAGGCATCGTTGCGAGCGGTCGCGATGTCGAGGGATCGATGACATGGTGCATGTCTCTCCCGTCCGATACCCACTGCTTCGCTCGCACGCTCGAGGTTGCTATCGCGCCGTCGGAAAGCTCGACCGTGCAGAGGATGGCGGATGAATCGTCCGGTCGGGCGACGTCGATGGTCCAGTGTCCGTCGACGGGTCCCGTTCCCATGCACCGGATGTCGCCTCCGAGGCTCACACACACGCCATCAGCTCCGAGCTCCATGAGTTCTCGAGCAACGATGTCCGCGGCGAGTCCCTTCCCGAGTCCACCGGCATCGAGCGTTGCCCCGAAGGGGAGTGTGACGGCGTCGAATCGCTCGTCGATGTGTGTCGTCGTGAGATCGACCACCGCGACGGACGACCCTCCAACTTCACATGAGCGAGTGGGATTGGTTCGCGAAGTCGAATAACCGAGCGCGTTCAGCGCGGGAGCCAACGTCGGATCGAATCGGCCATTAGTGCGACGCTGAGCGTCGACGAGATAGCGCACGAGGGTGACGGTGTCGGCGTGCACCGGGGTTGCCCGGCCACCCGAGCGGTTCAGACGCGAGACATCACTCGACGGAACGAACCGACTCCAACGTGATTCGAGCTCGCCAAGTCGCCGACGGGCGTGGTCGACGAGTTCATCCGAACCGATCACGGTGAGGTTCGCGGTGTTTCCCATCGACGGGAAGACGACTTGGTGGAGTGTGAGTGGCATCGAGTCAGTTCGATCCGCTGGTCTTCGGTGGAGTCCAGACCGGCAGCGCGACTTGTACCGGAATGGTGATCACGGGAGCCGCAGTGGTCGGTGGGGCCGTTGCAACGGTCGCTCCCGACTGATCGCTCGCGGCGGCGCTCACCGGGGCTGCCGGTGCCGGAGCGCTCGGTGCGACGACGGTTGCAGTCGCGGGAGGCTGAGGGGAATTTGCGATAGTCGCCGTCGTCGCCAGAGATGGCAGGGCTCCCGATGCTGGGTCCTGGGGCGGGACAATCGCCGGATCTTGTGGCTGTTGCGCGCGTGCGGCGAGCGCATACGCGGTCGTCAACCCGAAGGTTGCACTCAGTGCGATTCCCGTCGACAGGATCCTCGCCGAACGTGCGGGGTGTCGATCTCGACGCTTTCGTTCAATCGTCATCGTGTTCACCCGATTCATGGCTCTCGTCGCGGTCGCCGTCGTGGTCGTCGCGCTTGCCACCACCGCTTCCGATGCGGGGATGTTGCTCATTCATGACCGACGTGACGATCCGTCCGTCGATGATGTCGGCGTGGAACTTGATACCGACGCCGGCACTCGATGTGAAGACGACCTCGATGCGAGTGGGGGACTCCTGTTTGACCGTGTTCTTCACCCCGGACTCATTGGCCACCGACACGACGGTGAGTGAATTTTCGCTCATCTCCACGGTCACGACACCGAATCCCTGAACGTTGTATGCGGATCGGACCGCGGTCGCAGTCGGAGCGGCGGGCGACGTGGTCGTCGTGGCGCCTTGATCGCTCGGTGCGATGGTGGTCGTTGGTGCATCGATGCCCGTTCCCTGGGCGCCGACCGGCTGTGGAGTCTGCGACCCGTTCGTGAGGTTGGTATCAGCGAGGGGGAGCACTTCTGCTTGGAGCGCCGGTGCATTCTCGGCAGTCATCGTCGCCGAATTGAGAACTGAAGAATTCACGGCGAACGCGACGCCTCCGGCGGCGAGCACTCCGACGATGGAAATGGTGGTTGCGAGGGATGTCTTCATGCCTTGAACGGTAGAACCCGGCGGTTAAAGGCGATCCCAGCGGAAATCCAAGATTCATCCAAATCTTTTGGGAACAGCGGCCCGAGCCCTGAATGCCCCTCGAACGAGGCGACAATGGGGATGTGGACGTGGTGCTGATCGAGGACGATGATGCGATCGCGTCATCCCTCACGACTGGTCTCGGAACTGCCGGGATGGTGGTTCGTCGCTACTCGAGCGGCACCGTCGCACTGCAACACCCTGTTCCAGAGCTCTACCTCATCGATGTCGGACTCCCCGACATCGATGGATTCGAGGTGTGTCGCAGGATCAGGGCTATCTCGACGGTTCCGATCATCATGCTCACCGCCCGGAGCGAAGAGATCGATCGGGTGTTCGGTCTCGAGATCGGGGCCGACGATTATGTGACCAAACCTTTCGGCCTGCGTGAGTTGATCGCCCGAATCCGAGCGGTCGTGAGGCGAACCTCCGCGACCCAACTCGACGATTCGTCCGACGTCATCGTCGGGAATCTGGTCGTCAATCGCGCACGACATTCCGCAGTGCTCGACGGCGTGGAGATCGAACTGACGGCGAAAGAGTTCGACCTGCTCCTGTATCTTGCGTCGCAACCGGGGATCGTCCACCGACGCAACGACATCATGGAGTCGGTGTGGGACGCGAATTGGTATGGCCCCACGAAGACGCTCGACGCTCACGTCGCGGCCCTGCGAAAGAAGCTCGGCAATCCCGCGTGGATCGAAGCGGTGCGCGGTGTCGGTTTCCGCTTCGAGGCTCCGCAGTGAGGAGGCGTCTGATCGTGTCGATGGTCGGACTCGTGGGTGTCGTGCTCATCGCCCACGACGTCCCGCTTGCATCTCACCTCCGAGAGATCGAACGGGATCGACTCACCACGTCGATCGAGCGAGACGCATTCACGATCGGCGGGCAGATTTCTCCAGTGTTGACAAAGGCTGAGCCTGTTCGGACGGAGGGGGTCGTATCCGTCATCGATGCGTTTAATGCGGACCAGTCGAGCACCGTCGTTGTTGTCGACCAGAACGGATATCTCATCGCCAGTTCGGACCCGACCCATGTGGTCGGTGACGACTACGTATCGAGGCCGGAAATCGCCGCCGCACTCCTCGGTAATCCATCGAGCGGATCTCGACCATCAGTGACCGTCGGCGAGGAGCTCGTCTACGTCGCAGTCCCCGTGCTGTCGGGAGCAGATGTCCTCGGAGCGGTTCGAATCACCTATCCGAAGTCGGTCCTCGATGCCCGAGTGAACGAGCAGTTGCGTGGCTTGTTGATCGCAGCAGCGGTGTCGATCGCGATGGCGATCGCGGTCGCAATGCTGTTCGCACGCACGGTGTCGCGTCCCCTCGAAGACCTTCGACTGGCGACCGACGAGCTCGCGTCAGGTCGACTGGATGTTGCCGCACCCGAGAGCGGGCCGCGCGAAACCCGTCAGCTCGCCCGCTCGTTCAACTCGATGGCGAGCCGACTCGGAAACATGATCAATCGACAACGGAGTTTCGCCGGTGACGCATCCCATCAGCTGCGGACACCGCTGACCGCCCTTCGTCTCCGCTTGGAGCAGGCGAGTGAAGCTGCGTCGACGAGTCCCGAGGTCACGCGTGAGCATCTCGAGGAGGCGCTGAACGAGACCGATCGTCTCACCCATCTCGTGGAGCAGCTGCTTCAACTTGCGCGTGCCGAGGGATCGGTCCTGCAGACGACCACGTTCGATCTCGCTGAGTTGGTTGGTGATCGGATCGAGCAGTGGAACTATCTGGCTGCCGAACATGGAATTGAAATCGTCCCGATCAGCGTGCCGTCGATCGAGGTGTCGACGAGCGAGCTGGCAATTCGAGAAATCATCGACAACTACTTGGACAACGCGATTGAAGCGTCGCCGGTCGGTTCGCGTATCGAGATCCTCGCCATCGATGGGCCAAGTGACGTCGAGGTCATCGTTCGTGATCACGGCAGTGGGTTAAGCGACGAGCAGCGTCAACGCGCCTTCGATCGCTTCTGGCGGGCACCAGGCGATTCGAACCGACGCTCGGGGAGCGGGTTGGGTCTTGCAGTCGTTGCCCAACTCGCAGATGCGGCGGGAGTTCATGTCGAGCTCCGTCGCTCACCAAGCGGTGGCATTGACGCGAGCGTGAAGATCGAACGCACGAGACAGTGACGGTTCGCGCACCAAAAATCTCGTAGTGTGGAGCCGATGTTCGTGATGCAAGCCGTTTTTGCCGCGACCGGTGCCGACACGGTCCAGGACTGGTTGCGGACCGACCTTCCAGCGATCATCATGACGATCTCGGGCGCATACGTATTTTCCCGATTCATCGCCTTCGTCGCGGACCAGCAGATCATGGCGGTCAAGTCGAGGAATCCCGATACCGGTGACCTCTCACGAGCTGCAACCGGAGCACACAGGGCGGCGGTCGTCGGCGCCCTTCGATGGGGCCTCAACTTCGCGATCATCGCAGTCGCTACGACGTCGGTCCTCCTCCGGCTGAACATCCCGTCTTCGGCCCTCGTCTTCCTCGGTTCGATAGCTGGTGCAGGCCTCGGCTTCGGTGCACAGCAGATGGTCGGCGACGTGATCGCAGGGATCTACATCATCTCGGAGCGCCAATTCGGCGTCGGCGACATCGTCCGACTCGGCCCACTCGGCATCGTCGGATGGGTCGAGGGACGCGTCGAGGAGGTCACCTTGCGCGTGACCAAGATCCGGACGTTCGATGGCGACTTGGTGAGTTTCGCCAACGGTATGTTGCGGAACAACGTGAACATGTCGCGCGACTGGTCACGAGTGCTCGTGACCGTGCCACTTCCTCGCCATGCGGATATCGAGGCGGCGATCACGATGATCAACCGTGTGTCGGCGGACATGGCTCGCGATCCGAAATTCGCCGAGATGTTGATCGAAACCCCCGAGGTGACGGGCGTCGAGAACCTCGGCGAGTCAGATGTCGAAATCCGTGTCTCGGGTCGGTCGCTCCCTGTGCAGCAATGGAAAGTCGAACGGGAACTTCGCCGCCGGATCGCTGCCGAAATGCGCCACACCTATGCATCGTTGAAGGGTGACGCGTGATGTATTGGCGTCGGCCCCGCAACTCGACTCTCGTGGCGATCGTGATCTTCGTCGTTTCGTTCGCGTTCTGGCTCGGTCAGCCGCAACCAGATTCACCGTCGTCCGGATTGCAAATTCCTGACGTGAGTTGGGTGTTCGTCACGACGACGGTTCCGCAGCCGGTCGACACGACCGTTCCGGTTGAAACGACGATCCCGTCGGACACCACGGTGCCGACCGATTCCGTGCCGAGCGAAACGACGATAGATCCAACCGCTACGACACTTCCGTAGTTCGCAGTTCGTCGACTACTTGGTGTCGACGACGAGAAACGCCTCGGCGTAGCGCCCTTCAGGCAGTCCGCCAGCCTGTGCGATCATCTTTCCCCAGTCGCGCATTCGTTGGGGCAGACCTTCGGGGTCGGAATGTTGGCTGGCGTGGCAGAGCAGTGCCTCGATCTTCTTGTCGATGAAGTCGGTCGTGTCGATGAATTCTTTCGGGCTTGGTCCAGCCATGATCCAGGTTTCAGGCACGGTGTGCGGCGCAAGTCCACGTTCGCTCAGGAGTTCAGGGAACGCGAATTCATTGCGCGCATCCGGGTAGACGGCACACAAAGCTGCTTCGCCGGTGGCGAGATGGTCTGGGTGGCTCGCATAGATGCGGTCGTAGCGACGCTCGGCGGACTGGGTCAGGACGCGATCGGGTTTTTCAATTCGGATGACAGCGCTGATTTCACGACGAAGAGCGAGATCGGCGACGACTGCGCCGTCGGGAAATCCGAGGAAGTGCAGTTTGTGCACTCCGAGCACCTTTGCCGCAGCCGTTTGCTCGCGCCGTCGGATCCTGGCCATCTCGTCGCGAGAAATGGAATTGTCACTCCCACCCGCTTGCCCGTCGGTGACGAGGCAGTAGACGACCTCGTTGCCCTCGCTGACCCAACGTGCGATCGTGCCACCCGCGCCGAAGTCGACGTCGTCGGGATGTGCGGTGATGATGAGAATCTTCATGCCTTCACCCTAGGGACTCAGTGTCGATTGGCACATCGTAAGAATTGGACAAGTTTTGGATGCCGTGGGGAGGTCTGTTGTATCGGCGTCGCTTACCGTTGGTCACGTGAAACGACTCCAAGAATTCGTCACTGTCGTCCTGCGCTGGGCCGTCGCCTTCATTTCCAAGAAGCGTGCGATTTCTGCAATCGCGATAGGACTGCTCACCTTGTTCATCGCATTCAGCGCACTGATCGGCATGCCGCCGATCGGATATGTGCTCATTCTCGCGGGAATTGCCGGTCCTACCGTCTGGTACGTCCTGCGGGCCGAGCGGCGCGAAGAGTCGGGCGAGGGGCGCCTGACGGCGCGTCGGTTCCTCGCGGTCGTCGTGATGGCGACGCTCGGGACGTTCCTCGTCATCCAACTCGTTCCGTACGGAAAGAGTCATAGCAACCCGCCAACTACGGGTGAACCGCAGTGGGCGAACGCCGAGACGCGCGACCTCATGGTGCGAGCGTGCTTCGGTTGTCATTCGAACGAGGTGACGTATCCCGCCTATGCGAGTGTCGCTCCCATTTCGTGGGTCGTGCAGTCCCATGTAGAAGAGGGTCGCAACAGGGTCAACTATTCCGAGTTCGCACAGCACCCCCGTGGGGCTCATGAAACACTGCGTGTCATCGAGAACGGGTCGATGCCGCCGTCCTACTACACGATGTTCGGCCGTCACCCTGAAGCGAAGTTGACGAAGGAAGAACTCGCGACGTTGATTGCAGGAATCAAGGCAACGCCCGGGCTTTCCGGTCGCGGTCGCTGAACGCGCCCCGTAGCCTGAGAGTTCCCCGACCCGCCCGGAGTCCCCATGAGCACCATCAATTTGACGCTTGACACGTTCGAAGACACCGTGCTCGGGGATGGCATCACGCTCGTCGACTTCTGGGCATCATGGTGTGGCCCGTGCCGTATGTTCGGTCCGATTTTCGACGCCGCGTCCGAGAAGAACCCGGACATTCGATTTGCCAAGGTCGATACCGAAGACCAGCAGCAGCTCGCCGGATCGCTGAAGATTCAGTCGATCCCGACGATCATGGCATTTCGCGACGGAGTACTCCTCTTCTCTCAGCCCGGCGCGTTACCTGCCCAAGCACTCGACCAATTGATCGAGGCGATGCGCAACGTCGACATGGATGACGTTCGCAAGCAGATCGCCGAAGACGAAGCCAACAATTCGTCTCAGTAAACTGCTCTCCCGCCTCGCGGGAGCAACTCCAATGACGAACGACGCCCGAGAACTCGCAGCACTCGGCGAGCGTCACCTCTGGGGCCATTTCACCAATCTGTCGCTCATGCAGCGAATCGGCCTGCCCGTCATCGAACGTGGTGAGGGTGCATACGTCTACGACGCCGCAGGTAGGAAATATCTCGATGGCCTATCCGGGCTGTTCACCGTGAACGTCGGACATGGTCGGGCGGAACTTGGCGAGGCTGCTGCCCGCCAAGCGGAGCAACTCGCATACTTTCCGCTGTGGAGTTTCGGCCACGAACCTGCAATCACACTGGCTCGTCGGCTTGCCGACCTTGCGCCTGGAGATTTGAATCGAGTGTTCTTCACTTCGGGTGGCGGAGAGGCCGTCGAGTCGGCATGGAAGATCGCAGTCCAGTACTTCGCCAAGATCGGTCAGCCGGAACGACGCAAGGTGATCAGCCGTCACTTCGCTTACCACGGCACCACGCTCGGTGCGCTCAGCATTTCCGGTATCCCGGCGATGCGCGAACCGTTCGAACCGCTCTTCCCGTGGGCCGTGAAGGTGATGAACACCAATCGCTATCGCTGCGCGTCGTGTGCGAACGCTTCGGCATGCACGCTCGACTGCGCCGAGGACATCGAGCGCAAGATCCTTGCGGAAGGGCCGGAGACGGTGGCTGCAGTCGTGCTCGAGCCGATGCAAAACACCGGTGGCGCGCTCACGCCGCCCGAGGGATATTTCGCGCGAGTTCGTGAGATCTGTGACAAGTACGGGGTGCTGCTCGTCTCCGACGAGGTGATCTGTGCATTCGGTCGACTCGGCGAGTGGTTTGGTTGCCAGCGGTACGGCTATCAACCCGACATGATCACCTTTGCCAAGGGGGTGACGAGCGGGTATGCGCCGCTCGGCGGAGTCATCGCGAGCGATCGACTCGCCGCACCATTCATCGAGGGCGACGGCTCGGTGTTGATGCACGGTCTCACATTCGGAGGACACCCCGTCTCGTGTGCGGTCGCACTTGCGAACCTCGAGGTGATGGAACGCGAGGACATCCTCGGCAACGTCAGGAAAAACGACGACTATTTCGGTGAGGTCATGGACGGGCTGCGGGAGCTGCCGCTCGTCGGGGACGTGCGCGGAGCTGGATACTTCAGGGTCGTCGAACTCGTGAAGGACAAGACCACGAAGGAATCCTTCACGCCCGAGGAGTGCAATTGGCTTCTGCGGGATGTGCTCTCGCCACGAATCTTTTCGTCCGGTCTCATCTGTCGTGCCGATGACCGCGCCGATCCTGTGCTCGTGGTCGCGCCGACGCTCGTGTGTGGGCGCACGGAACTCGCCTTCATCGGCGACGTCCTTCGCGAGGCCATCACCTTTGCGGCCGCGCAATTCGCGGCGCGCTAATTATGCGCGCAAGCGTTCGTTCTTCGGGTCGAAGAGCGGCTCGCTACCGACCGTGACCGGAACGCGGTTGCCGAAGATTTCGATCTCGAGCTTGGTTCCGACCTTGTCGTACTTCGGCTCGACGTAACCGAGCGCCACGCTCTTGTCGAGCGTGAAACTCCAGCCACCTGACGTGGCAATACCGATTCGCTTGTCGCCGTCGAAGATGCCTGCACAAAACGGAGCATCGGCGTCCCCGTCGACATCGAGGGTCATTCCGACGAATCGATACGCAGACCCCTTGGCCTTCTCGGCCACGAGCGCGTCCTTGCCGATGAAGTTGGCCTTGGTGAGGTCCACGAATCGATCGAGAGATGCGTCGAACGGCGAGAAGCCGATCTCCAGGTCACCCTTCCAGCCGCGATAGTTCTTGTCGAGGCGCAGGCTGTCGACGGCGTAGATGCCCATGTCGCGGATGCCGTGGGGCTCACCAGCCGACCAGATTGCGTTGTACAAACCGAGCATCTGGTCGTTCGCTGCGTGCAACTCCCAGCCGAGTTCGCCGACGTAGTTGACGCGCAGCGCCAGCACCTTGCC
Source organism: uncultured Acidimicrobium sp. (assembly GCA_964343495.1). GTDB lineage: Bacteria > Actinomycetota > Acidimicrobiia > Acidimicrobiales > Ilumatobacteraceae > UBA3006. The sequence continues at coordinate 12,281 of CAYFJS010000026.1, forward strand.
GAACGCGGTGTCAATCAGTTGATGTGAGAGCCACGGGAACGAGGCGTTGTCGAGCGCGGTCGTCGTGACCTTCGCGAGGACCTCACGCGACTTCGGGCCGACGACGATGATCGAGCCGTAGTCCTTGGTGACGTTGCGCAGCGTGACCGAGCCGTCGGTCGGAAGCGCCATCTCGAGGACGTCGAGGTCGTGCCACTCGGAACTCGCCGCACCGACGAGGTAGTACTCGTCGTCGGCCATGCGGGCGACGGTGAACTCGCTCAGCACCTTGCCGTCGGGCAGCAAGGCATATACGAGACTGAGTCGCCCGATCTTCGGAAGCTTGGTGCACAGCAGATTGTCGAGATACGCGGTCGCGCCAGGGCCAGAGACCTTGATCTTGGTGAAGCCGGGGAGATCGAGGACGGCGACGCCGTTGCGGGCGGCGTGGCACTCCTCGGCGACGACCTTGC
>CAYFJS010000027.1:0-11358 GCA_964343495.1 uncultured Acidimicrobium sp.
AAACATGATGGGATGAGTTTACCGAATATGACGATTTGATGTCAGAAGGGCCAAATGGCCCGTGAATCAGGGCTCCGGGACGGGTGCGGCGGCTGTTCGGTCGTTCCCGCCAGATTCCTCTAGGGCGACAAGCCAAACCGCCTACAGGAGTACTTTGAGAGAGACATTTATGTCTCCAATTGAACATCGGCCATACCTCGCGAGTCCCAATGGTCGTCCAGATACCGCCGACTTTCAGAATTCTGAGCAAAACACCGAGCCAATCAAGTACGCCTCGTCCTATTCGTGGCGCTGAAAGAAGATCCATTGCCCTACGGCACTCCGAGGTCAACCGGAGAATCTCGGAGACGTCGTTCCTATGTGATCCTGGTTTTACTTCTGGCCACCGTTGGCATGCTCATCCGACTTACCCATATGACCGGACCCGAAGAGGTACGCAATGTCTTGACAACAGCGCACTCATCGGTGCCGCAAGATTTGCTGAATTTAACATCGGAAAAAATGATCGAAAGTCTGAATAAAACCGAGGTTCATTGCCCAATTCAGGACGCACATACTGGAGTGCTGCTCGTGATTGGACAATCAAATGCTGCAAATTTCGCTGAAATTCGTCAATCAACGCGATTCCCAAATCAAGTCTCCAATTATTTTGAAGGAAAGTGTTTCGTAGCAGCTTCGCCACTTCTTGGAGCGGGAGGAGGCGAAGGTGAATTCATCACTCCACTCGCCGACATCTTGATTGAGAATCAGATATACGAAAAAGTCGTGATTTTTTCTTTGGGTGTAGGTGGATCCAAGATCGACGCATGGAGCGCACAAGGGGACCTCAATAAGAGAATGATTGAGGTTCTGAAGTCAGCAACTGAATACCGAATCACTGACGTCATTTGGCATCAGGGAGAAGCTGACTTCACCAATCGAACTACTTCTATCGACTACAGCCAACGTTTTCAGTCTCTCCAACAAAGTTTGACCGAACATGGAATTGACGCACCAATGTTCATCGCCATCGCCACGAAATGCGGTTATGACGAAATATGGGTCAAGTCGAACGAAATCGCGGTCGCCCAACGAGGTCTGATTGATAACAAACATGTTTTTCTGGGCGCTGATACCGATGACCTTCTAGGCCCTGAGGATCGCAGGCCGGACGAATGCCACTTGAGTGGATCAGGTCAAATAAAGGTTGCTGAATCGTATGCGAAGGCGATTAGCAGTTACTGGAGTTCGAACTAACTTCCGCCGAGTTCACTCAGCACCACTGAACAAGAATTCGGGAAGTCGGCACCTTGGCTTCACTCCCACTCAATGGTGCCTGGCGGCTTGGAAGTGATGTCGTAGGCCACTCGGTTCACCCCTCGGACCTCATTGATGATGCGCGAAGCCATGCGCTCGAGCAGGTCGTACGGCAGCCGCGCCCAGTCGGCCGTCATCGCATCCTCGCTCGTGACGGCGCGGATGATGATCGGATGCCCATACGTACGCTCGTCCCCCATCACGCCGACGGAGCGAATGTCGGCGAGTACCGCGAAGGCCTGCCAGATGTCGCGCTCGAGTCCAGCGAGACGTATCTCTTCGCGAACGATGGCATCGGCGTCCTGCAACAACGCAACCCGCTCCGGCGTCACCTCGCCGATGATGCGCACGCCAAGGCCCGGTCCCGGGAATGGTTGGCGCCAGACGATCTCGTCCGGTAGCCCGAGCTCGCTCCCGAGCTTGCGAACCTCGTCCTTGAACAGTGAGCGCAGCGGTTCGCACAATTTGAGCGTCATGTCCTCGGGGAGACCGCCGACGTTGTGGTGGCTCTTGATCACGCTCGCGGTTCCATCCATTCCACCGCTTTCGATCACGTCGGGATAGAGCGTGCCCTGCACGAGGAACTTCGCATCGGTGATGCCGCCCGTATGTTCCTCGAAGATGCGCACGAACAACTCCCCGATCGCCTTGCGCTTGGCCTCAGGCTCCGTGACGCCTCGCAATTTCTCGAAGAATCGACTTCCCGCATCGACGTGGATCAATTCGATTCCCATGTTGCGCTTGAACGTCTCGACGACCTGAGCACTCTCGTTCTTGCGCATGAGCCCGGTGTCGACATACACACAGGTCAATTGCTTGCCGATCGCCTTGTGCACGAGCGCGGCGGCCACAGCGGAGTCGACGCCGCCCGACAGCCCGCAAATCGCTCGCTGGTCTCCAACTTGTGCACGAATTGCAGCGACTTGATCCTCGACGATCGAGGTCATCGTCCAGGACCTCTTCGCGCCGACGAGATCGTGGATGAATCGCTCCAGCAAATCCTGACCGCATTCGCTGTGCACGACCTCGGGGTGGTACTGCACGCCCCAGATCCGGCGCGAATCATTTTCGATGACGGCCATCGGTGCGTCGGGGGTGCTCGCCGTCGCGACGAACCCAGGCGGAAGGACGCTCACCGCATCGAAATGGCTCATCCAGACAGAGGCGCGATCGCCCATTGACGCGGGAAGGATCGAGGAGGAAACGCCGGTCGCTCGGGTGATCGTCGTCCTGCCGTACTCTCCGCGACCGCCACGCGAGACCGTCCCGCCGAGCTGTTGGGCGATCAGCTGCGCGCCATAACAAATGCCGAGGATCGGGATCCCGAGGTCGTAGATCGCGGGGTCGAGGAGCGGCGCACCATCTACGTGCACACTCGCGGGCCCACCCGAAAGGATGATGCCGATCGGCTCGGATTCGCGCACCTGACTCGGGCTGATCGAGTGCGGCACGATCTCCGAATACACCTGTGCCTCGCGCACGCGACGGGCGATCAACTGGGCGTACTGAGCGCCGAAGTCGACGACGAGGATCGTCGGCTGTGAATGTCGGCTCATAGTGCACAACGACACTAGTTGACGATTGGTAATCGCTCTCCAGAGGTGTGACGATTGAGGCGATGCTCGTCACCTCGTCGATTCAAACGGTCCCGCCACCTGGTGGTGAGATTGACTTGTCCACCTGCATCGGCCTGTACCCGAAACCGGGCTGCGGCACCGCTCCGCAGAGTTCCGGAGATCGCGGTGGTGCGATGCAGATCACGGTGTTCGGAATTCTCGTCGCTGGGCTCGTCGTCATCGGCGTGCGCATCGCGCGCTCGATCATCGCGCGCGACCGCGCGATCGATGCCGAGCTGAAGTCGACCGAGTAGTTTCATCGTTCGTGAAAAGCAACAGGGCGCTCGTCGGCGTCGCCTTTGCCCTGACGAGTTCGACCCTCTACGGCATCACTCCCGTGTTCGTACACATGGCCTACGACCGCGGCGCGGATCCCTTCGGTCTGATGACCGCGCGCTACGCGATCAGCCTCGTCGTGCTGCTCGCGGTGCGCTTCGCCCGAGTTGGCCTGCGCAAGTGGCCGGATCGCAGGACGAGCACGCAGCTATTCCTTCTCGGAGCGGTTGGCCTCTACCTCAACGGCGTGTGTGTCTTCAGCGCGATGAAGCGCATGGACTCCGGACTGATGATGGTGATCTTCTACCACTACCCGATCGTCGTGGTGTTCCTCGGCTGGTTGTTCTACGGCCAACGCCCCGCGCGAGTCATCTGGCCGTGCCTCGTCGCGACGATCGGCGGCGTCGCGCTCACCGCGAGCGATGTCTCGAGCGCGCAATCATCCGGCGTGTTGATCATCCTCGCCGGCGCACTCGTGTACTCCGTCTATCAAGTCATCGGCGCCCGCGTCATGCCGCGCACCGACCTCCTCACCGGATTGTGGATCGTGTTCGCCGGTGCCGGATTCTCTTTTGCCTCGATGTGGTTGATCGACCCGCCCGGGATCGAGTCCACCATGCCGGCGAATGGCGTCGCGTGGATGGCGGCAGCCGAGATCGCCGTCGTCGGCACGGTGATGGCGATGGGCGCGTTCTTCGCCGGAATGAAGCGGATCGGAGCGAGCAATAGTGCGGTCATCCAAACCTTCGAGGTGATCGTCACGATCGGCATGGGCATCGCATTCCTCAACGAGTCACTGACGGCTCGACAAGTGCTCGGCACCGTGTGCATCCTCGGAGGCGTCGCAGTCTTGGCGCGGGCCGAGTCGCGACGCGAGGCCGCCCTGTCGCCACAGGTGCCCTGAGAGCTGGACGGTGTCCACGGGGCGTAAGCCCCCTAGCCTGTAGTCGACATAGCAATTGAGTCGAACTTGCAGGGTTGGGTGAAATCCCCTACCGGCGGTGAAAGCCCGCGACCCCCTCGCTCACGCGAGGGGCTGACTTGGTGAAATTCCAAGGCCGACGGTCAGAGTCCGGATGGGAGCAAGGTGACGTCGGTTGTGCGCGCGGTGACGGCTTCCAACGGAGGTCGTTTGACTTGCGTACGCCTGCGTCGTTCCCTCGCCCCTGCGCGCTCGGCACACGGCAGAGGAAGAGGCAATGGACGACGAGCACTACATGCGCAGGGCCCTCGAGGTGGCCCGACGTGCTCGACTGCGCTCGCGGCCGAACCCGTGGGTCGGGGCAGTCGTCGTCACGTCGCACAATGAGGTGTTCGAGGGTGCGACGAGCGAACCGGGTGGCCCGCACGCGGAGGTCACCGCACTTCGCCTCGCCGGCGAAAAGGCACGAGGAGCGACGCTGTACTGCACGCTCGAACCGTGCAGTCACACCGGACGAACCGGGCCGTGCACGGAGGCGATCATCGCGGCTGGTATCTCGCGAGTCGTCGTCGGCATCGAGGATCCCGACGACAAGGTGCGTGGCGCCGGCATCGCGCGTCTCTCCTCCGCAGGACTCGACGTCGCCGTCGGAACGATGGCAGACGACGTCGCCCACCAGCTCCGCGCCTACGTCCATCACCGCACCACCGGCCGACCATATGTCGTCGTCAAGATGGCGACGACGATCGATGGTCGTGTCGCGTCGTCTATGCCAGGCGAACGATGGCTCACCGGTCTTCCCGCTCGCACCCGCGTGCACGAACTCCGCGCCGAAAGCGACGCGATCCTCGTCGGCGCGGGAACCGTTCGTGCTGACGACCCCGAATTGACGACTCGACTCGTCGAGGGGCCCTCGCCCCGGCGAGTGGTGCTCGGCTCGACTCCTGCGGGCGCCAAGGTTCGCCCGTGTCTCGAGTGGTCTGGTGCACTCGAAGAACTTCTCGATCGCCTCGGCTCAGAGGGTGTGCTGCAACTCCTCGTCGAGGGTGGACCGACTGTCGTCACGAGCTTCGAGCAGGCCGACCTCATCGACGAGTACATCGTCCATCTGGCGGGAGTTATCGCGGGCGGGAATGACTCGCCGGGAATGTTCATCGGCTCAGGTGACGCAACGGCGGCCGACATCAGCCGCGGAGACGTCGTGAGCATCACCCCCTATGGCGACGACCTCGAGATCATCTTCAATCCCCGACGAGCAAAGGTACGGCAATGACACGCACGAACGAAAACGAAATGGCACCCATCGAAGACGTCGTCGCAGCGATCGGCCGCGGCGAAATGGTGGTCATGGTCGACGACGAGGATCGTGAGAACGAAGGCGACCTCATCATGGCGGCCGAGTTCGCCACTGCCGAGAAGATTGCCTTCATCGTGCGTCACACGTCCGGCGTCGTCGTCGCGCCACTCACCGGCGAACGTTGCGACGACCTGCGCCTTCCGCTGATGGTCGACCACAACACCGAGAGCCACCGCACCGCGTTCACCGTGTCGGTCGACCTCCTCGAGGGCACCAGCACGGGCATCTCGGCGGCAGACCGCGCCGCGACCTTGCGCGCGCTCGCAGACCCGAAGATCACCCACTCGGCCTTCGCGCGTCCCGGACACATCTTCCCGCTGCGTGCCCGCGAGGGTGGAGTGTTGAAGCGAGCCGGACATACCGAGGCTGCCGTCGACCTCGCGCGCCTCGCCGGATGCGAGCCAGCAGGAATCATCTGCGAGATCCAAAACGACGACGGAACGATGGCGAGGCTCCCCGAGCTACGTGCATTCGCCAAACAACACAACCTGTTGCTCTCCTCGATCGCCGACCTCATCGACTATCGCCGCACGCACGAGCGCCTCGTCGAGCGCATGGGCGAGGCCAACGTTCCGACCGAATGGGGCGGCTTCACCTGTGTCGCATACCGCAGCACGATCGACGGGATCGAACACCTCGCCTTCGTCAAAGGCAACGTCGCCGACGGCCGACCGGTCCTCACGCGCGTCCACAGCGAATGTTTGACCGGAGACGTCTTCGGCAGTCGCCGCTGTGACTGCGGACCACAGCTCGCCTCCGCGATGCGCCAGATCGACGAAGAGGGTCGCGGCGTCGTCGTCTATCTGCGTGGGCACGAAGGCCGTGGCATCGGCATCGCCCACAAGATTCGCGCGTACTCGCTGCAGGACGAGGGGTACGACACGGTGGATGCCAACACCAAGCTCGGGCTCCCCGTCGACAGCCGCGAATACGGCATCGGGGCTCAGATCCTCGCCGACCTCGGAGCGAAGGAACTTCGCCTGATGACGAACAACCCGGCCAAGTACGGCGGCATCGCCGGCTACGGGCTGTCGATCGTCGAGCGTGTTCCGCTGTCGATCGAACCGACACCCGAGAACGCCGCATACCTGAAGACGAAGCGCGACCGTATGGGTCACGTCTTCGACCAATCGGACATCACCGCGAAAGGACCACAGCAATGACCACGTTCGAAGGAAGCACCAACGGTTCGTCGATGCGTGTCGGCATCGTCTGCTCGAGGTTCAACGAATTCATCGTCACCGCACTCTTGGACGGTGCCCGCCGCGGGCTCACCACCTGCGGAGTAGCCGAACACAACGTCGACGTCGCTTGGGTTCCCGGTGCCTTCGAGATTCCTGTCGCGATCCACACGATGGCGACCACCGGTCGCTACGACGCCCTCGTCGCCCTCGGCGCCGTCATTCGCGGCGAGACCGCCCACTTCGAGTACGTGGCTGGACCGTGCTCGAACGAGATCGCCCGCATCCAGGTCGACACCGGAATCCCAATCGGGTTCTCGGTCCTCACCGTCGAGAACATCGAACAGGCGGTCGCCCGCTCCGGCCCCGACTCCGGCAACAAGGGCGAGGAGGCGGCCATCGGCGCGATCGAAATGGCCACCTTGCTGAAGTCGATCCGCAACAAGTAGCACTCCGCGACTTCGTCGCACACACATCACTCGCCGTCGCCAAAGACGGCGATCGGAGTTCATCAATGGGTGCTGTGCTCGCAGTGCTCGTCGCGGCCTCGAGCGTCCTGGCCGCCCCGTCGATTGACGACACAGAAAAAGCCGTTGTCATCACACGGATCGCATTCGACCTCGACTTGACGACCTTCGCTCGCCAGCGCACGACCTTGTCGCGCGCTTACCCCGAACTCGACTGGTCGACCGATGGCTGCTCTGCTCCACTCATCGGCAGCGAGGGGCGGACCTTCGATTTTCGCATCCCATGTGCTCGTCACGACTTCTCCTACCGCAACTTCACCGCACTCGGGCTGTTGGACGAGCCACTAAGGGCACGTGTCGACGAGCAATTCCGCAAGGATCTCTACCGCTCGTGTGAACGACAACTGCGCACCCGCCGAGTCCGCTGCGTCGCATGGGCGGAATTGTTCGTCGAGGTCGTCCGCAGAGTCGCCTAGCTCGAGAGCGCGACGGTGATCAGCTGATGCAACATGCGGCCGGTCACGCCCCACACCGTCTCTTCATCCAGGTGAAAGAAATGGATGCGGTACTGGTTCGGTGGGTTACCCCAGTGCTCCTCTGAATACGTGTCCTGGCGCACGAGTTCGGCGAGCGGGACGGTGAACACGCGATCGACTTCGTCGTTACGCACATCGAGTGAGGGTCGCCTCGTGACGTGGGCGACAACGGGAACGATGTAGCTGCGACTCACGTACGTCGCCATCGCGCTCAATTCACCGATCACCTCCACCGTGTCGGGGTCGAGGCCGATCTCTTCCCTCGCCTCGCGAATCGCTGCAGCTACGAAGGACTCTCCGGAATCCAGCCGACCGCCGGGAAAGGACACCTCTCCTTTGTGACTGGAGAGATGCTTCGTGCGCCGCGTGAGCAGAACCTCGGGCCCAGTCGATCCAGAGAGGATCGGGACGAGCACGGCCGAGGGTCGAGAATCTGGCGGGGGTGGAAGTTGGTCGAGTGTCGTGACGAACCTGCGAACGCGCTCGATCACGGTCGTCGTGGAGCGCAGGGGTGACACGTCGAGGTGTCGCCACGGATTGTCAGGGCGAACCCAGAAGGCCGCTGGTCGAGGAATGACCTGGTCCCCACCCTGTCGTCGACCGACGTCCGTCATGTGGACCGAGTCGAGTCTTAGGCCTGTGGCTTCCAGCCGCTGGCGATGAGTTGCGCGAGGAGGTCGTCGAGCCCTGCTGTCTTCAGGTTGGCGAGCGTCTTGCCGGGCTGTTCGTCGCCCCGTTCCCAGGCGTCCCACGCCGTCTTCATCTTCTCAAGATCCGGTGCAGGCTTCGTGAAACTCATGCTCGTGAGCCTAATGAGCGCCCACTCACTTCCCTCGGGCGGAACGTGCTCCCTTGCCGACGTAGTTCGTGCCGAGTGCGATGACTGCGAGGATGAGACCGACTCCGAGGAGCGACACCCGCGCTTGTGCATCGTGATCGGCGACGACGCTCGCCACGATCGACCCGACGATCACCACCCAATCGATGACCTTGTGGATTCGCCGTGGAATCACTCGATACGCGCTCATCGCACCGTCGCTCATCGCCGAATTGACGAGAATCACCGCGCCGATCGCGGCTGGCCATGCGGGTTGAGTGGACTGCCCCGCAAGGAACAGCATCCCGATCCCGATGATGTATTCGACGAGTTGATGCAGCCAAAAACCGCGACCTTTGGAAGCCATGACGTCGCCACACTACGCCACGGCACCTGACGCCTGACATGACAAGGCCCCGGGTTTCCCCGGGGCCTCATCGACTGCTGTGTGGTGGGACGACTTACATCATTCCCATGCCGCCACCGGGCATGCCACCGCCTGCAGGTGCCGGGTTCTTCTCCGGCTTGTCTGCGACGAGGCACTCGGTGGTGATGACGAGCGCGGCGATCGAGGCGGCGTTCTGCAACGCTGCACGAGTCACCTTGGCTGGGTCGATGATGCCGGCCTTCACGAGGTCGACGTACTCGCCCGTTGCTGCGTTCAGACCGACCGAACCCTTCTCGGATTCGACGCGCTGGATCGCGACTGCACCCTCGAGGCCCGCGTTGTCAGCAATGTGACGTCCCGGTGCGACGAGTGAGTCGTAGACGCTGCGTGCGCCGGTTGCCTCGTCGCCCGCGAGCGACTCGACGACCTTCAACACGGCCGGACGGGTGCGGATGAGGGCGGTGCCGCCACCTGCGACGACGCCTTCCTCGATCGCTGCACGGGTCGCCGACACGGCGTCTTCGATGCGGTGCTTCTTTTCCTTCAACTCGACTTCGGTTGCAGCACCGACCTTGATGACGGCAACGCCACCGGCGAGCTTGGCGAGGCGCTCCTGGAGCTTCTCGCGATCCCAGTCGGAGTCGGTGTTGTCGATCTCGGCCTTGATCTGGCTGATGCGGGCGTTGACTTCGTCCTTGGCGCCTGCGCCGTCCACGATCGTGGTGTTGTCCTTGTTGATGATGACGCGCTTGGCACGGCCGAGCAGGTCGAGGGAGACGTTCTCCAACTTGAGACCGACTTCCTCGCTGATGACCTGACCACCGGTGAGCACTGCCATGTCCTGGAGCATCGCCTTGCGACGGTCTCCGAAGCCCGGGGCCTTGACGGCTGCCGAGTTGAACGTGCCGCGGATCTTGTTCACGACGAGCGTCGCGAGTGCTTCACCCTCGACGTCTTCGGCGATGATCACCATCGGGCGACCGGTCTTCATGACGCCTTCGAGCACCGGCAACATCGACTGGACGGTCGAGATCTTGGCCGAGTGGAAGAGGATGTATGGATCCTCGAGCACTGCTTCCTGGCGGTCTGCGTCGGTCACGAAGTACGGCGACAGGTAACCCTTGTCGAACTGCATACCCTCGGTGAACTCGAGCTCGGTGCCGAACGTGTTCGACTCCTCGACCGTCACGACGCCGTCCTTGCCGACCTTGTCGATCGCGTCAGCGATGACCTTGCCGATGGATGCGTCAGCTGCCGAGATGGTGGCGACGCTGGCGATGTCGTTCTTGTCGTCGACTTCCTTGGCCTGGCTCTTGATCGACTCGACGGCCGCTGCGACCGCCTTCTCGATGCCGCGCTTCAGTCCCATCGGGTTCGCACCCGCGGCGACGTTGCGCATGCCGTGCTGGACCATCGCCTGGGCGAGGACCGTTGCGGTCGTGGTGCCGTCACCGGCCACGTCGTTGGTCTTCGTCGCGACTTCCTTGACGAGCTGTGCGCCCATGTTCTCGAACGGGTCTTCCAGTTCGACTTCCTTGGCGATCGACACGCCGTCGTTGGTGATGGTCGGTGCGCCGAACTTCTTGTCGAGCACCACGTTGCGACCCTTTGGTCCCAACGTCACCTTCACTGCGTCGGCGAGCTTGTTCACGCCGGCTTCGAGGGCGCGACGTGCCTCTTCGTCAAACTTCAGTTGCTTTGCCATGTGTGTTGTCGTTCCTTTTGTGTGATGGGGGGATTACTTGCCGACGATCGCGAGGACGTCGCGGCTGGTCAAGATGAGCAGGTCCTTGCCGGTGTGGCTGACTTCGGTGCCGCCGTACTTGCTGTACAGGACGATGTCGCCGACCTTGATGTCGAGCGGGAAGTGCTTGCCTTCGTCGTCGCTCCAACGGCCTGGGCCGACTGCGAGCACCTTGCCCTGCTGCGGCTTTTCCTTGGCGGTGTCGGGAATGACGAGACCAGATGCCGTGCGCTCCTCGGCTTCGCTTGGCTCAACAACGATCCGGTCGTCTAGGGGCTTCAGGTTCATATGGTGGGGTCCTCCGTGTCGGCGGAACGCTTCGTTCCGCGCTGTTGAACGTGTTTTTTGCTGTTAGCACTCAAACGGTGCGAGTGCTAAGGATAGGGCTCTAGGCCCCGATTTTCCAACCGAAGCCCACATTGGCAAGGAGTTCGCCGAGGGCCCCGACCGGGAGCCCGATGACCGCCGAGGTGCTCCCGGCGACCCGCTCCACGAGCACTCCACCCTCCCCTTGGACCGCGTATGCCCCGGCTTTCCCGAGCGACTCCCCCGTCCCGAGATACCACTCGAGCAGCTCGTCGGTGATCGGCGCCATCGTCACGAGCGACGTCTCGAGCGTCTCGGCGACTCGACTGCCGCGGATGACGGCGACCGCGGTGTGCACACGGTGCGTCCGACCAGACAGGGCCTTCAACATTCGCCGCGCATCGTCTGCATCGACGGGTTGGCCGAAGATCTCACCGTCGACGTCGACGGTG
>CAYFJS010000028.1:0-11299 GCA_964343495.1 uncultured Acidimicrobium sp.
TGGACGCAATCGCAGACGCTGAGCCGTATGCGTATTGGATGGACGACGCCGACGAGCCCGACGCCAACGCCATGCTCGTGCACCCCGAAAGTTGCGACCTCGCGATCGTCGGCGGTGGCTACACCGGTCTGTGGACCGCCATCCTCGCCAAGGAGCGCGACCCATCCCGCGACGTCGTCTTGATCGACGCCCATGAGGTCGGCTCGGCGGCGAGCGGCCGCAATGGCGGCTTCATGGACTCGAGCCTCACCCACGGCATCGCGAACGCGCAGGTTCGATTCCCCGACGAGGTCGGGCTCCTCGAAGACCTCGGACTCGAGAACATGAACGAGATCGAGGCCGCGATCCGCCGCTACGGCATCGACTGTGACTTCGAGCGCAACGGCGTGATCGAGATCGCGAGCACGAGGCACAACGACAACTATCTCGAGGAGTTGCTCGAGGACTATGAACAACTTCGCGAATTGGGGCACAAAGTCGAGTGGTTGGACGAAACCGCCGTCAAGCGCGAGGTGAATTCCCCCATCTTCACCGGCGGGATGTGGTGCAAGGACACCGCAGCGCTCGTCGATCCCGCCCGGCTCGCGTGGGGCTTGAAGCGTGCTGCTGAACTGCTTGGTGTGCGCATCTACGAAGACACCAAGGCCGTGGGCCTCGAACACTCAGGGAACGGCATCACGGTGGTGACTCCGCTGTCGTCGATCCGCGCGCGCCGGGTCGCCCTCGCGACGAATGCGTTCAAGCCCTTGTTGCGTCGAATGCACAACTACATCGCGCCGGTCTACGACTATTGCTTGACGACCGAACCCCTCACGCCGTCGCAGCTCGATTCGCTCGGATGGAAGAACCGCCAAGGACTCTCCGACATCTCGAATCAGTTCCACTACTACCGACTCACCGCCGACAATCGCATCCTGTGGGGTGGGTACGACGCGATGTACTTCTTCGGCGGGAAGTTGAACACCGAACTCGAATCGCGCCCAGAGACGTGGGCGAAGTTGTCCCGTCACTTCTTCGAAACCTTCCCCCAACTCGAGGGCGTGCGCTTTTCGCATGCGTGGGGTGGGGCCATCGACACCTGCAGTCGCTACAGCGTGTTCTGGGGAACCGCGATGCGCGACAAGGTCGCGTACGCCATCGGATACACGGGGCTCGGCGTGGCGAGCACACGCTTCGGCGCCCAGGTGATGCTCGATCTGTTGGATGGCCGCTCGACGCAGACCACGCGCACGAAATTCGTGCGCTCGAAGCCGATCCCATTCCCACCCGAGCCGTTCCGCTTCCTCGGCATCCAAGTCACGAGGTGGGCGCTCAATCGCGAGGACAAGACGGGCAAGCGCAACCTGTGGCTGCGCACGATGGACCGTCTCGGACTCGGTTTCGACACCTAGGACGACGGGGCGTAGCCTTCAGGCGATGCCCGTCGCCCCGCTCACCTCCGTCGCCGACGTCCGCACTGCACTGACGGCAAACGACTATCTCGCCGACGATGGGCTGGCGACCGCGGTCTTCCTCGCCCTCAGCCTGCGGCGACCACTGCTTCTCGAAGGTGAGGCCGGTGTCGGCAAGACCGAACTCGCGAAGGTGATCGCCAAGGTGACCGGCGGCGAACTCATTCGTCTCCAGTGTTACGAGGGCATCGACGCCGCCCAGGCCGTCTACGACTGGGACTACTCGCGACAACTCCTCCACCTGCGCGCCGCCGAGGCCACGGGCGAGTCACGCACCAAGGACACGACCTCCCTCGAGAGCGAGTTGTACCACGAACGATTCCTGATCAAGCGCGCCCTCCTGCGCGCACTCGACGCGCGCACGACTTCCCCCGTCCTCCTCATCGACGAGATCGACCGCGCCGACGACGAGTTCGAGGCGTACTTGCTCGAGATCCTCTCCGACTTCCAGGTGACGATCCCCGAACTCGGCACGTACAAGGCGGACACGCCGCCGATCGTCGTACTCACCTCGAACCGCACCCGCGACGTGCACGACGCGCTGAAGCGGCGCTGCCTCTACCACTGGGTCGAGCATCCGTCATTCGAACGTGAGGTCGCCATCGTTCGCATGCGCGTGCCACAAGTCTCCGAAGCACTCGCCAAACAAGTCGCGGCAGCAGTCGGCGGGTTGCGCCAGATGAACCTGTACAAGCCACCCGGCGTCGCCGAGACCATCGACTGGGCGACGGCACTCGCACGCCTCGGCGTGCGCGAACTCGACGACAGCGTCGTCGCTGCCACGCTCGGCACGGTGCTCAAGTATCGCGAGGATCACGAAAAGGTCACCGAGCACGGCATCGGTCATCTCATCAAGCAGGCCTTCGACAAGGGTCTGCTGTCCGGCTGACCAGCCCCATGACGATCACCCAGCGCTCATCCGTCGAGCACATGGCGGTGTCCTTCGCACGGGTGCTTCGCGGAGCGGGTCTGAGCGTTCCGCTCGATTCGGTCCTCACGTTCATCGCCGCGCTCGACCTGACGTCGATCACGGACCGCGATGCCGTCTACTGGTCCGCCCGCGCGACGCTGATTCGCCGGCCCGAGGATCGACCCCTCTTCGATCGCGCCTTCGCGGTGTTCTGGGAACAACGAGCAGCGAACGATTCGCCAGAGGACGACGCGACGACGTCGAGCGTGACGCTCCTCGTCGACGATGACGATGTCGAGGGCGAGCCCGGCGCATTGGACCATGACGGTGAATCGCTCCATCTGCGATTCTCTGCCGTCGAGACGCTGCGCGACAAGGATTTCGCCGCCTACACACAGGAAGAGCTCGCCGAGTCGACCCACCTCATGCATCGCTTGCGCGTGATGGGGCCACGCAGGTCGTCCCTACGACTCATTCCTGCTCGACGCCGTGGCACGCGACACGACATGCGGGCCACGATCCGCGAAGCACTCGCAACGTCCGGCGAACCGCTGCACCTGAGGCGACGACGTCGCAGCGACCGCCAGCGACGACTCGTCGTGTTGCTCGACATCTCCGGATCGATGGAGCCGTATTCCCGAGCAATGCTGAGGTTCATGCACGCAGCCCTCGTCGGTCGCCAAAGAGTCGAGGCGTTCGCGTTCGGGACGCGACTCACCCGCCTCACCAAGGATCTCGCGGAACGCGACCCGGACCGTGCGCTCACGCGGGCCTCCGCACAGGTTCCCGACTGGAGCGGTGGCACACGCCTCGGCGAGAGCCTGCGAACGTTCAATGACACGTGGGGTGTGCGCGGCATGGCCCGTGGATCGATTGTCGTCATCGTGAGCGACGGCTGGGACCGGGGCGACCCGAAGATGCTCGCCGAGCAGATGTCGAGGTTGTCGCGCGTGGCGTTCCGCACGATCTGGGTCAACCCGCTCAAGGTCACCCCCGGGTATGCGCCACTGGCTCGCGGCATGGCCGCCGCGCTTCCGTACGTCGATGAGTTCGTGGAAGGACATTCGCTCGGCGCCCTCGAACGCCTCGCAGACGTCATTTCTGCCGATTGACTACACACCATGCGCGATCTCCTCGACGAACTCGACGGCTGGAAGGCCCAGGGCAAGCGCATCGCCCTCGCCCGCGTCGTCGACATCGAGGGCAGCGGTCCACGCGATCCCGGAGCGGCGATGGCGGTCAACGAAGACGGTGACGTCATCGGATCCGTGAGCGGAGGATGCGTCGAAGGTGCGGTCGTCGCCGAGGCGCTGTCGATGTTGAACGGCGACAACTCCCCTCGCCTCGTCACCTTCGGGTACTCCGACGACGAGGCCTTCGCAGTCGGACTCACGTGCGGTGGAATCATCCACCTCTTCCTGCAACCACTGACCTTCTGAGATGGACCTCTACGCGCAGTTCTCCGACCGCGTGCGTCGCAACGTGCCGACCGCTCTCGTGACGGTGATCGATGGCCCGCACATCGGATCGATGCTGTTGCTCTCGAGCGGGTCCAGCCCCCAAGGTTCGCTCGGTGATCCAGAACTCGACAGAGTCGTCGTGCGCGATGCACTCGGCGAGATCGAGGCGGGCCGCACGAGCGTGCGTCACTATGGACCGCAGGGCCAGACGACCCCGGAAGACCTCGCCGACACCCCCACGGTGCGAGTCTTCGTCGACGTGTATTCACCGCCACCGACGATGTGGATCTTCGGTGCGGTCGATTTCACCGCGGCGCTCGCCAAGGTGGCCAAGGTGCTCGGTTACCACGTCGTCGTGTGCGACGCACGCGAGGTCTTCGCCACTCGGCGACGCTTCCCCATGGCCGACGAGGTACTCGTCTCGTGGCCGACGCCGCTATTCGACGAACGCGGACACGAGCTCGGGTCACGCGACGCGGTATGCATCCTCACGCACGATCCGAAATTCGACGTCCCCGCCGTGCAGGGCGCGCTGCGCACCGGTGTCGGCTACATCGGGGTGATGGGCAGTCGCAAGACGCATGCGAAGCGTCTCGAGCGTCTCGCCGAGGTCGGCATCACGGATGCGAGTGATCTCTCTCGACTGATGTCGCCGATCGGACTCGATCTCGGGGCCCGCACACCGGAGGAGACGGCGATCTCGATCTGCGGTGAGATCATCGCGCGGCGCACGGGACGACTCGCGCCGTCACTGCGCGACGGCTCTGGGCCGATCCACAAGTAGAACTCAGACGAGCGGATTGGCGATCCGCGACCAGGACCAAATGCGGTCCTCCATCACGTGCAGCTCGACGCTCCGACCGGTGCGCGGCGCTTGGATGATCGCGCCCTCGACACCGAGGTACAGCGCGATGTGTCCCGGCCGCCACACGAGGTCGCCGGGTTGGGCCTCGGATTCACTCACTCGTGATGACACGTCGTACTGCAGCGTCGACCCACGCGGGAGCGTCACGCCACTCGACTTCCACGCGAAGCGCGTGAGCCCGGAACAGTCGAGTCCGATGCCCGGACGCTCCGCATTCTCCTCGTACGGCACACCGAGCTGGGTGAGCCCAGCCATCACCGCGCGCTGGCGCGCGACCGAGGCATCTCGCCACACTGCGCGAAGCTGGCGCACGTCGAGATCGAGGAAGACCGCAACGCGTGCCGCGAGCCGATCCGCATACAACTGGTAGAGGTCATAGGCGTCCACATCGCGGCGATCCGCATAACGACCGATCGCATCGAGTGCCTCAGTCGCCTCGGCCACGATGCGCGCCTCCTGCCCGGACGGCATCGGCGTGGCGCCCGCTGGCGTCGATGCGAACCCGAGGAGAATGACTGTGCCCACCGCGACGGCGGTGAGTCGACGAAGGGTAGGGAAAATGGACGAACCAAAGTTCATTGGGATGACCGTTTCTGCCGGGGCGACCTCGGGGGGTCCAGGTCGCGCTGCGGGAACAATATGTCAGGTGTGTAACAGTGTAGTTCATCAAATCGTAATAATCATGGATCCTGAGAAACCCTTATTGGACAAGGACCACACCGGGTCTGGTGGAAAATCAGGCAAGATGCGGGGGTGACTTCCCCGACCACCCTCGTCCTCCTCGCAGGGGGCGCCGGGCGGCGATTCGGAGGTGGTGAGCACAAGTTGTTGACCGTCGTCTGCGGGCGTCCAGTTGCCCACTGGGCACTCGAGGCAGCACTGGAGTCCCACGCCGGCCCGCTCGTCATCGTCACCGGCTCGACGGCGATCGACCTTCCCGCAGACCTGAGTCCTCACGCGCGTGGCTCGGTCGAGATGTTCGGCGAACCACGCTTCGTGCACAACCCCTCCTGGGAGGACGGAATGGCGACCTCCCTCCAGGCCGCACTCGCCGTCAGCGATGGAGCCGAGAGCGTCGTCGTCGGGCTCGCTGACCAACCCTGTGTCACTGCAGAGGCATGGCGCGCGGTCGCGAATTCGAAGTCCCCGATCGCCGTAGCGACGTATGACTCGCGTCGCGGGAACCCGGTGCGTCTGCACGCGGCGCTCTGGCCGAACCTCCCGCGCACGGGGGACGAAGGTGCCCGAGGGCTCTTTCGCTCTCATCCCGAACTCGTCGAAGAAGTAGCCTGTTCTGGGTCGGCACTCGATGTCGACACGCGCGAGGACATCGCCCTCGTCGAGGACTGTCTCGCGTCGAGAAAGAGGAATCGCTAATGGATCTCCACCACGAATTCACCGTCAACGTGCCCGTCGACGAGGCCTGGCGGGTGCTCACGGACCTCGAGCGCATCGCCCCCTGTCTCCCGGGCGCACAACTCACCGAGGTCGAGGGCGACACCTACCGCGGCCAGGTGAAGGTGAAAGTCGGACCGATCCTCGCGCAGTTCAAAGGACAGGCGAGCTTCGTCAGTCGTGACGATCAGGCCCACACCGCAACGCTCAAGGGCGAAGGACGCGACACCACGGGCAAGGGAAACGCCTCAGCGATGATCACCGCCGAGCTCACCGCGGTGGATGCGAACTCGACGCGATGCGTCGTCAACACCGACCTGTCGATCTCCGGCAAGGTTGCCCAATTCGGTCGCGGAGCACTCGCAGACGTGAGCGACAAACTCCTCGCCCAGTTCGTCGAGAACTTGAACCAGCTCATCGCATCCGCTCCGCCGGCGAACACCCCGCCAACATCGGCACCACAGACTTCTGAGGTTCGCATCATCGAGTCGGCAGATGTCGCGCCACTCGACCTGCTCGGCACCGCCGGCGCGCCGATCCTCAAACGGGCGATCCCCGTGGTCGTGGCCCTCGTCGCCATCGTCGTCATCGGTGTCATCGTCTTCTAACTCTCCGAGCGCAATCGACCGCGCCCGCATCGCCGAACTCCTCGGGCGAACCCCACAAGGTCGCTTCGAAGTGGTCGTGCGCACGAAGACCGGCGATCCGGTCGTACTCCGCAACGAGCCGCTCCTCGACGACGGCACGCCGATGCCGACGAGGTATTGGCTGTGCGGCGAACGAGAGACCGTCCTCGCCGGTCGATTGGAATCGGAAGGCGCCGTCAATGCCGCCGAAGCCGAGCTCGACCCAGCGCTCGTCGCCGATGCGCACGAACGATATGCGCGGGAACGAGACGCCCAGATTCCCTCCGATCACGAAGGACCGAGGCCGTCGGGTGGGGTCGGCGGCACACGCGTCGGCGTCAAGTGCATCCACGCGCACCTCGGCTGGTGGCTCGCCGGAGGAGACGACCCGGTCGGCGAATGGGCCGCGCGTCGACTCGACCTGCGTCGCAGCGACTACGTCGTGTCGAGCGACTCGACTGCAGAGAAACTCGCCGCAATCGACATCGGCACCAACTCGACCAACCTGCTCATCGTGGACGAGTCGGGGAACGAAGTGGAGCGTCGAGTCACGGTCACGAGACTGGGGCGCAATCTTGCAGCGACCGGCGAACTCGCAGAGGAGTCGATCGTCGCAACGCTCGACGCCCTGACCACCTATCGGGAGGTATCCCGACGTCATGGGGTCGACCGACTCCTCGTCACCGCCACCGAGGCCAGCCGGCGGGCGAAGAATTCGGCACAATTCATCGATCGTGCGCGCGAGATCCTCGGCGTGGCTCCCGAGGTCGTCACGGGCGAGCGAGAGGCACAGCTCTCCTTCCTCGGCGCAACGTCGCATCTGGAACGCATCGATGGTGACACGCTCGTCATCGACATCGGTGGCGGAAGCACGGAGTTGATCGTCGGCAACGACGCCGGTGTCCGCTTCGCGGTGAGTTTTCCAATTGGTGCGGTCACGCTCACCGAATCCCACTTCTCCACTGATCCGCCACGACCCGAGGACCTCACGAACGCGATCGGTGAGGCGACCGACTTCGTCGACGACCTCGTTCGCGAGCATCCTGAGGTGCTCGACGTGTCGCGAGTAGTCGGCGTCGCAGGCACGATCGTCACGGTCGCCGCAGTCGAAATTGGCCTGCCACACTTCGACGCCGAGGTGCTGCATGGATTCATCCTCACGCGCCACGCGGCGGAGGACGTCTTTCGAACGCTCGCCACGGAGCGCCTCTCGGACCGAAAGGCCAACCCGGGTCTTCCCGCCGAGCGCGCCGACATTATCGTCGGGGGTTGCTGCGTGCTCGTGTCGATCATGCGGCGACTGAAACGAGATGAACTGACCGTGTCGACCCACAATCTCCTCGACGGCCTCGTCGCCGATGCGCGTTCCGGAGCGATTCGATGACGCGGTTCGGGGGCCATCCCGCAAGCGTCGTGACGAACGCTCCGATTCGTCTCTACGGGCGACGGATCCTGATCCGTCCACTCGCCACAACGGACTTCGAGGCCTGGAGCGACGTGCGAATCCGCAACGGCGACTGGCTGACCAAGTGGGAGCCCCTGAGCCACCCACACAGCCCGGACCCGTCGCGCAGTCGAGAAGCGTTCGCGAATCGATGTGCATCCCGCGACCGCGAGCGCCACGCGGGAAACGCCTATGCGATGGGGATATTCGTCGGAAACTCCTTCGCCGGCGAGATCAACCTGAACAACGTCGTGCGCGGCGCGATGCAGTCGGCAACGATCGGTTACTGGATCGATCAGTCGCGCGCCGGCAACGCGTACATGTCCGAAGCGGTCGTCGTGATGTCCAAGTTCGCCTTCGAAGAATTGCGTCTCCATCGCGTCGAAATCTGCATCATCCCGCGGAACACCAACAGCCTCCGCGTGGTGGAGAAGATCGGTCTACGCAATGAGGGTCTCGCCGAGCGCTTCCTCGAGATCAATGGAGAGTGGGAAGACCACTTCCGCTTCGGGCTCACGACCGAGGAGTGGTCGACCCGTCGCGACGAGCTCGGGGCGAACTGGCTCTGACCTCAGGCGCTCTTGCGCAGGTGATCGAGTTCGCTCGCCCGCTGTTTGCGTAACGAACTGCGTCGCTTCCAGTCCTTCGTCTTCCAATGGCGCAGCCGATGGCGACGCGACAACTCCTTGCCAACCTTCGCGTCGTGATGGTGCACGGGCTTCCAATTCGGACCCGGCTCGATGACGTCGTCCGGCTCAACACCGTGCGTCACGAGGTTCACCACCTCGTGCAACTCACTGTTCACGCGATGGCGCTCGTTGTGAGCGTGGGCTCGCAGTTCGACCTTCGGTGGCAAGATTGCCTCCCGTTCCCGATGACGCTTGCTCATTGACCCCGCCTTTCTCACCCGTAGGTGACGACGAATTCTTCTGGCTCGCTCCCCTTGGCGCCACCATACACCCGGCACAGAGCGCGGATGATTCGTCGGGACGTCCGTCTATTTCTTGGTGATCTTGGCCTGCAATGCGGCCAGGCGTTCGGCGAACCACGGCTGGCGGGTGCTCCACAACTGCGGATCGAGCTCGCGGGCCACCGCCTCGGGATGAGTACGAACGTCCGCCATCGCGGCGATCGTCCTCTTCGTCTCGATGACGAGTTCTCGCGGAGCGCTCGCGGCTCGCGCAGCAAGCTCCTGTGCGCACGTCATGAGTTCGTCGTCGGCCACGCACTTCCAGACCAGACCAACTCGTTCAGCCTCGCGCCCGGTGAGCACCTCGCCAAACACGACGGTTGCCATCGCAGCCTGCGGTCCCGCGATTCGACGCAACATCCACGTGTGACCACCACCAGGATGAATCCCGATCTGCAGGAATCGTGTGTCGAACTTGGCCCTCTCCGCGGCGATTCGCACGTCGCATCCGAGCGCAAGGTTCATCCCTGCGCCGACCGCAGCACCGTTGACCGCAGCGATCGTCGGCAGCGGGCTGCGTGCGATCCGCAGGAATCCCTCGTAGATCACACCCAGCGACTCGCCATCGGCCTCGGCAAGGTTGCCGAGATTCGCTCCCGCGCAGAACGCTGGTGGTGCGCCGGTGACGACGACTGCCCCAACGTTGGGGTTCGCCTCGAGTGCATCCATCGTCGCCACGATCTCGCCGACCATTTCCTTGGTCAGCGTGTTGCGTTCGGCAGGGTTGTCGAGCGTGAGCGTCGCGACGCCGTCAGCAATATCGCATCTCACAAGAGCCATGCCGCAAGGCTACAGATGTCGCCTCGCGTCACCTGAGGTAAACGCACTACCCTCCATGACAATGCTCGACCACGTGTTTACCGACGCCATCGGCGCGCTGCGGGACGCATTCGCCAATGCGTTCCTCGAGCGCCAGGCCTTCGAGGAACACCTCCAATCTGACGTCCTGCTCGGTGATCTCGTGTGGGAGACGAGTTACGGCCTGCCCGGCGAGGGCACCCCGCCACGCGTCGTCGCCCATGTCACGTTCTCCTGGCCGAGTTGGAGCCAGGCCCTCTATCGCAGCTGGTACGTCGAAGGGGTCATGCTCGAACGCCCCGCCATCGACATCGAGGTCGTCTTCCGTGTCCAGCGACTCGCCGATCAGCCCCAGCCGAGCATCGTGGACTCGATCGCAGTGAGCGAGAGCCCCCTCATTGGCGACGGCAAACTCGAGCGCGACAACGTCACGATCGAGATTTGCCATTCACTCCCCGCCGCGACCGACTACGCCATCGAAATGACCTACGGCGGGCAGTACGAGTTGAACGAGGAGACGCTCCAGGACGGCTCGAGTGCGGTGCTCGACGAGCACTTCGGCGCCCTCGGTGGCTGGGTCGCCTCGACCCTCGTCAAACTGGGTGACCTTCGGCTCAGCTTCCTCCCCGCTGACGAGAACTCCTGACCCCACTGCGGGGCATCTGTGACCCAAACAACGGACACTTGTCCGAACTAAGTTGAACCCGTGGCAGTCGGCAGGGCGAACAAATGGAAAGCACCGGTTGAACGAGTCCACAGCCATCTTGCCGACAACGTCCGCACGGCCCGCCATGAAGCTGGACTGACCCAGGATCAGCTCGCCGAGTACGCCGGCCTCGAACGAAAGAGCATCAATCGCATCGAGAACAGTCGACTCTCGCCGACGATCGACACCCTCGTGCGGATCGCGATGGTGCTCGACATTCCCGTCAGCGACCTGATCGACGGCTGAGTATTACGACGACGCGAACCGCGTCGCAAGGTCACGAGCTACTCGCATACACGCATCCGCGACCTCGATTGGATCATCGCTCGACGAACCGTTCAGATACGTGGCGAGACAGACGTTCGCGACGCCATCCTCAGTGATACGTCGCTCGACCTGGGGTGAAGAAAACCCGTTCAAACTGACGAATACGACGACGTCTTCATCACCATCGATGGTGCCGAACGCCGGTGGCTCACCGATCGAATCAACCTGGCTCGGATCGGTGAGGGTGAAGGGCTCGAGCACTCCGACCTTCGCAGTGATTCCCTTGGTGCGCGACATCACGTCGAAGGCGACCGAAAGATAGTGAGCGATCAAGCCAGCCGCAACCGGGTCCGAGTCACAGACGCCAATGATCACGCCTCGTTGCCACCGATTTCGGCGTCAAGGTT
>CAYFJS010000029.1:0-10137 GCA_964343495.1 uncultured Acidimicrobium sp.
CTGGACTCCACGACTCCAACTTCATCGCACGACCCGAGAACGGAATCATGTCGGCGAAGTCACCGGAGACGTCAGAGGTGTTCTCGACTGCAGATGCCTTGATGAGGCCGCCGAAGAGCCCCTTCCACGGTGCGTACACCGTGGAGAACGTCACGACGACTTGCTTGTCGCTCGTGCCGGCCTCGACGCTCGTGATCTGGTCGTAGCCGCTCGTCGAGATCGAACCTGGTGTATTCAGGCTCGCTTCCCACGTGGCCTTGAAGTCAGCAGCGGTGATCGGCGAACCATCGTCCCACACCGCGGCTTCCGCGATGTCGTAGGTCACCTTCATACCCTTGCTGGTTGATTCTGGCTTGGTGTAGTCATAGGCGCGGGTCGCACAAGCATCGAGGCTCGTGTAGTCGCTCCCATCACTCGCACTACCGCTTGAATCGTCGCCGCCACCGCACGCCGCCACGACAAGTGACAACGCTGCGAAACCGGCAACAACCCGAGCGAGTTGCTTGGTTTTCTTCACTCTCGACCTCCCCGTCGAATAGGTGGGGGTGAACCCCCAAAGGTGTGTGGACATCTGGCCCACACGTGTGACGAAAGGCTACCAGTCCCCTGTACGGCACAGCCTCGTGCTTAGCGCTAAATCAGTGCAGTCGATACTGAACAATGCGGGCGAACTCGGCCGGGTCCAGGCTCGCCCCGCCGACCAAGGCGCCATCTACGTCGGGTTGAGCCATCAATTCGGCGATGTTCGATGCCTTGACGCTCCCCCCGTACTGGATACGCACGCCTTCTGCGGCTCGGGCTCCAGCGTGTGAAAGAACTTCCGCGCGTATGGCTCCGATCACCGCCTGGGCATCACCGGCGGACGCCGTCAGACCTGTACCGATCGCCCAGATCGGTTCATAGGCGATCACGAGTTTGGAGATGACATCTGCGCCTCGACCTGCAATCGCCGAACGAACCTGCCCAAGTACTTTCTCGGCGGTACGCCCCTGCTGACGCTCCTCGAGTGTCTCTCCGACGCACACGATCGGCGTCATGGCGTGCTTGAGGATTGCCGTGATCTTCTTCGCGACGTGGTCGTCGGTTTCGCCGAACAGTTCGCGCCGTTCACTGTGGCCGACGATCACGTAGTCGACCGCCAGTTTTGACAAGAACACGGGGCTCACCTCGCCGGTAAATGCGCCCTTGTCATCCCAGTGACAGTGCTGTGCGCCAAGTGACAGCTTCATTTCGTCGGCGTCGAGAATCGTCTGAATGCTGCGAAGATCCGTAAAAGGTGGATGGATCGACACGTCGACTGATGCATGGTCTTCTTTCGTGAGCAGGTAGGCCAACTTCTGCACGGTTTGAATCGCCTCGAAGTGATTGAGGTTCATCTTCCAGTTGCCGCTGATGAGCGGTCGACGCTGTTCAGACACGTGGTGCCCCTCTCAGTGCTGCGAGCCCCGGCAAATCACCGAGTTCGAGATATTCCAATGATGCGCCTCCGCCCGTGGAGACGTGATCGACGTCCTCTTCACGACCGAATTGAGCAAGTGCTGCAGCGCTGTCCCCGCCACCTACGACGGTGTACGCCTTGGTGTCGGCGACTGCGTCGGCGATCGTTCGCGTACCCCGCGCAAATCGTTCGTCTTCGAACATGCCCATCGGACCATTCCAGAAAACGCTCCGTGCATCCATGATGAGGTCGGTGAATGCACCAGCTGTTCCCGGGCCGATGTCGAGACCCTTTGCTCCATCCGGCAAGCGCACGCCGTACGTAGCCACGTTGCCATCAGGACCCAGTCCCACGATGTCTTCTGGCAGATGGATCGGCACGGGACCATCGAGGAGTTTTTTGCAATTGTCGATCTGATCCCTCTCGCACAATGAATCGCCAACGGGGTAACCCTGCGCGGCGAGGAACGTGAAGCACATTCCCCCGCCGATGAGAAATCCATCCACTCGCGTCGAGAGCGCCTCGATCACGCCAAGCTTGTCGCTCACCTTCGAACCGCCAAGAACCGCGAGGAATGGACGCTTGGCGTGATCCCGCAAATTCTCGAGTACTTCCACCTCCTTGTGGAGCAAGCGACCTGCGGCCGATGGAAGCTTCCGTGGAGGTCCCACGATGGACGCGTGGGCACGGTGTGCCGCCCCGAAGGCGTCGTTGACATAGAGGTCGATCCCCTTGATCAGCTCCTCTACGAATGCGGGATCATTCCCTTCCTCGCCGGGATTGAAGCGAAGGTTCTCGAGCAACTCGACCCCCGGAGCGAGTTCCGACAGGATCGCACGCACGGGCGCCATCGAGTATTTCACTTCGGGCTTTCCTTTCGGCCTGCCGAGATGACTCGCACAGACCACACTTGCTCCCCTCGACGTCAGGTACTCGAGTGTTGGTAGCGCAGCACGGATGCGAAAATCATCGGTGACACGACGGGCGTCGTCCGGTCCGCTCATGGGCACGTTGAAGTCGGTGCGCACGAGGACACGCCGACCACGGACTTCTCCGAGGTCCTCGAGGGAAGGGACAGATGCCACTGGATCAGCGAGAGGCGCGACCGATGAGCGTGGCGAGGTCGACGAGACGATTCGAATAACCCCATTCGTTGTCGTACCAACCGAGAACTTTGACAAGCGATCCCATGCTCATGGTGAGCTCACTATCGAATACGCAGCTGTGCGGATTCGTCACGATGTCGCTGGACACGATCGGCGCATCCGTGTATTCGAGTATCCCCTTCAGGGAACCACCGGCAGCCGACTTGAATGCCGCGTTGATTTCATCCTTGGTCGCCGGTTTCTTGAGCGTTGCGACGAAATCCGTGATCGAACCAGTCGGGACGGGAACACGGAGCGATGTCCCATCGAGGCGGCCCTTCATCGCTTCAAGGACGAGGCTTGTCGCCCGCGCTGCGCCCGTACCGGTCGGAGTGATGTTGATCGCTGCTCCTCGGGCGCGACGGAGATCGCTATGCGGCCCGTCGACGAGCTGCTGATCGCCCGTATAGGCATGAACGGTTGTCATCAATCCTTGGTCGATTCCGAACGCATCATCGAGAACCTTGACCATCGGTACGAAACAGTTCGTCGTGCAACTGGCGTTCGACACGACCTTGTGCTTGTTCGGGTCGAACGATCCGTGATTCACCCCATAGACGAAAGTTGCATCGGCACCATTCGACGGCGCTGAAACTATGACGTGTGGCGCGCCAGCGTCGAGGTGCGCAGCGGCCTTGTCCCGGTCCGTGAAGAAACCCGTCGATTCGATGACGAGATCCACGCCGAGACTCGACCACGGCAATTCCTTCGGATCCCTGACCTGGAGCACCTTGATCGTCTTGCCGTCGACGGAGATGCCGTCGTCGGTGGCAGTGATCGCATTCGGCAGGATTCCAAGGACCGAGTCGTACTTGAGCAGATGGGCCATTGTCTTCAGTGATCCGAGGTCGTTGACGGCGACGATCTCGATCGGAGCCTTTGACGCTTGCACGGCACGGAAGAAGTTCCGTCCGATCCGCCCGAAGCCATTGATTCCGACGCGAATGGGTGAGTTACTCATGACCGCTCAGACTAGTCGCTCGCCGAAAACGCTCGGAAAACTACGAGCGATGAACGTCGCGGTGGCTGACTCGCGGTCGATAGCCGCTCTTCGACAACCACCGAGAAAGTTCCTCTGCCACCGCAACGGATCGGTGGCGTCCACCCGTGCATCCGACGGCGACCGTGAGATAACTCTTGCCCTCCTCGCGAAACGCCGGCAAGAGGAGTTCGAGGAGCGATTCGACTTGTGTGACGAAGGTCGTCGCCAACTCGGACTCCAGGACGTACGACCGTACGTCCTCGTCGAGTCCCGTCTTGGAACGTAACTCGTCGATCCAGTGCGGGTTCGGAAGGAATCGAACGTCGAAAACGAAATCTACGTCGAGCGGGATGCCGTGCTTGTAGCCGAATGACATCACCGACAATTGCAGGACCTCTCGACCCTCGGCATCCCAGAACAACTCGACTATCTGGTTCTTCAACTGGTGGACGGTCAAGGAGGTCGTGTCAATGACAAGGTCGGCCGAGGCCTTGACCGGCTCCAGCAACTGACGCTCTCGCTCGATCGAGCGCTCGACGTTCTCCCCTTCGATCGCCATCGGATGGCGTCGCTTGGATGCTCCGTAGCGCCTGATCAGTTCGGGAGTCGCTGCGTCCATGTACAAGATGCGCACCCGATTCCCCGCGTGTCGCAACCGCTCGACGCTCGCGATTGCATCGTTCTGGTGTGACGCCACGCCGACGACCAGGGCCAATCTGTTCTGCGGTGCAGATCCCGTCTCGGACAACTCGACGACCTTGTCGATGAGCGAAACGGGGAGGTTGTCAACGACGAACCAGCCGAGGTCCTCGAGATCATCTGCTGCTTGAGACCGCCCGGCCCCAGACAGCCCTGCGATGACGAGGATGTCGGCCATAGCTCAACGCTAGCGATGAAGAGCGTGGTGGACGCGCGCAGCGACGTCATCGGGGAGCCACGTCAACGCCTGGAGATCCTCGAGCGATGCACCTTGCAACGCATTGAGCGACCCGAAGTGGGACACCAGACGCTTCTTGCGTGCCGGTCCAAGTCCTGCGACACCGTCGAGCGGAGATGCAACCATGGCCTTTGCGCGAAGTTTGCGATGGAAGGAATTCGCGAAACGATGCGCTTCATCGCGTATGTGTTGCAACATGAAGAGCGCTTCGCTTCCGCGTTCGAATTCGACTGCTTCATCACGGCCAGGGACGAACACTTCCTCGAGCCGCTTGGCTAGGGCAGCAACCGGGACGACGTCTTGGAGCCCGAGTTCATTGACGACCTCAACGGCCACGGCGAGCTGGCCTTTGCCACCGTCCACGAGGATCAGCTGCGGCGGATAGGCAAACCGACGCTTCTTCGTCGTTGACGAGTCGGACGAGCCGTCTCGGTCAGCGAGATATGCGCTCAATCGTCGATGAAGCACTTCTCGCATCGCTGCATAGTCATCGTTTTCGATTGCACCCTTGATCTTGAAGTGCCGATACTCGCGCGGCGAGGGCAGTCCATCTTCGAGGACCACCATCGATCCGACATAGTTCGTCCCCTGCAGGTGCGCCATGTCGTAGCACTCGATCCGAAGCGGGGCCTCAGGCAGTTCGAGTGCGTCCTGAAGTTCTTGCAATGACTTACTCCGCGAGCTGTAGTCACGCGACCTCCTGAGTCGATGTCGCTTCAGCTCGACGGTTGCATTGTCGACCACCATCTCCATCAATTCGCGCTTCTCGCCTCGCTTCACTGGGCGAATCTCAACCTGCGTCCCACGGAGTGATTCGAGCCATTCCTCGAGGACAGGCCGGTCCTCGACCTCGCCCGAAGTCACGACAAGGTTGGGTATCCCGAGTGCCGGCGACTCGCCGTAGGTGGATTCAACGATGCGATGCAAGAGCTGAGAGGCCGACAGGTCTTCGACCTTGTCCACGATGTAACCGTTTCGGCCCACAACTCGACCCTTGCGAACGTAGAAATGCTGGATCGACGCTTCGAGATCGTCATCGGCAATACCGATCACATCGAATGACTCGTTCGACTCACCGACCATCTGCTGCTTCTCGAGAACCCGCTGAATTGCACCGAGCCGATCCCTGAGCCGAGCCGCCCGCTCGTACTCCTGATGTACCGCAGCGTCCTGCATGTCGAGGCGCAAGCGTGACTCCACATCGGCACTGTCGCCCTCGAGGAATCGCAGCATCCCGTCGACATGCTGCGAATACATACTCTTATCGACCGAACCCACACAGGGGCCCGAACATTTTTCGATGTGGAAGAGGAGACACGGTCTTCCGAGTCGTTGGTGCTGAGCGAATTTCGACTCCGAGCAGGTTCGAACGGGAAAGGTGCGAATGAGCTGGTCGAGCGTGTCCCGAATGGCCCAAGCGTGCGCGTAGGGACCGAAATATCGAGTCCCCGGACGTTTGCGCCCACGCATGACAGTCGCCCTCGGCCATTCGTCAGAAATCGTGACCGCGAGGAATGGATAGCTCTTATCGTCGCGAAGTCTTACGTTAAATCGCGGACGGTGCTCTTTGATCAGGTTGTACTCGAGCATGAGCGCTTCGAGCTCGTTGCGTACCTCGATCCACTCGACGCTGTGTGCTGCGGTCACCATCGCGGCGGTTCGTGGATGCTGCGTCGAGCGATCGACGAAGTAGGACGTGATGCGAGAACGCAAGTTCTTCGCCTTGCCGACATAGATGACGCGGCCGACTGAATCTTTGAATTGATATGAGCCCGGGCCCTCGGGGATCAGCGTTGGAGCGGCGTCCATTACTTCTTGAGGAGGGGCTGAAGGAATCGACCCGTGTAACTCGCCTTCACTTTGGCGACCGTTTCCGGTGCCCCCTGGGCCACAACCTCACCACCCCCGTCGCCTCCCTCGGGACCCATGTCGATGATCCAGTCAGCGGTCTTGATCACTTCGAGATTGTGCTCGATGACGAGGACCGTATTGCCTTGGTCGACGAGACGTGACAGGACGACGAGCAGCCGTCGTACGTCTTCGAAATGCAGCCCCGTCGTCGGTTCGTCGAGAAGGTAGATCGTGTGGCCCGTGCCACGTTTGGCGAGTTCGGCGGCAAGCTTCACTCGCTGCGCTTCGCCACCCGACAGCGTCGGCGCGCTTTGGCCGAGGCGCACATAGCCGAGGCCGACATCGAGGAGCGTTTGCATGTGTCGGGCGATTCGAGGTTGGTTTGCAAAGAACTGAACTGCCTCTTCGATGGGCATGTTCAGCACATCCGAGATGTTCTTCCCTTTGAAGGTGACGTCCAGCGTGTCTCGGTTGTACCGCGCCCCTTTGCACACCTCACAGGGAACGTAAACGTCCGGCAGGAAGTGCATCTCGATCTTGATCGTTCCGTCGCCCGAGCACGCCTCACACCGGCCACCAGAGACATTGAAACTGAATCGTCCGGGCATGTAGCCGCGGATCTTCGCTTCCGGAGTGTTGGCGAAGAGCTTTCGGATGTCGTCGAAGACCCCCGTGTACGTCGCCGGATTCGACCGCGGTGTGCGTCCGATTGGCGACTGATCCATGTCGATGACTTTGTCGAGCTTTCCGACCCCGTCGACGGCGGTGTGTCGCCCCGGCGCGTCCTTGGACTTGTAGATCTTCTGCATCAGCGACGGCAGCAGGATGTCTCGGATGAGGGTGCTCTTCCCGCTGCCAGACACACCAGTGACTGCGACGAAACAGCCGAGCGGAATCTTGACCGTCAGGTTCTTCAGGTTGTGTTCACGCGCCCCTCGAATGGTGAGCCAGTCATCCCCTGTGGCGCGCCGCTTTGCCGGCAGCGCGACGGACTTCTTGCCGGAGAGATACTGGCCGGTCACCGACTTCGATACTCGGAGGACCCCCTCGACCGGACCGCAATAGACGATCTCTCCGCCGTGCTCCCCCGCACCTGGGCCGATGTCCACGAGCCAATCACTCGCGCGAATCGTGTCCTCGTCGTGCTCGACGACCAAGACGGTGTTCCCGAGATCGCGGAGGCGCTCGAGGGTTTCGATCAAGCGATGATTGTCACGTTGATGGAGACCGATCGACGGCTCGTCGAGGACGTACAGCGTGCCGACGAGACCGGAGCCGATCTGACTCGCGAGTCGGATCCGTTGAGCCTCGCCTCCGGCAAGCGTCGCCGCCGCACGAGAAAGCGTGAGGTATTCGAGACCGACGTCCAGGAGAAACCCGAGCCTCGCGTTGATCTCCTTCACCACGCGCTCAGCGATCATCTTGTCTCTGTCGGACAGGGTGAGGCCGGAGAGGAACTTGGCGGACTTCCCGATCGACAGGTCACACACTTCGCTCAGGCTCATGCCGTTCACCTTTACGGCGAGTGAGGATGGCTTCAGTCTGGCACCCTTGCAGGCCTTGCACGGAACCTCTCGCATGTAGGACTCGAACTGCTCACGCGAGAAGTCGCTCTCGGCGCTCTCATGTCGACGCTTGATCCAGGGCACGACGCCTTCGTACGACGTCGAATACTCCCGCGTTCGGCCGTAGCGATTGCGATACTTCACGAGCACACTGTCACCAGCACCATTCATCACGATGTTGCGGTGTTTCTCCGACAACTTCGACCACTTGCGATCCATGTCGATCTCGAACTCGTCGGCGACCGCCTCGAGCATTCGGGTGAAGTACTGGGTGTGCGCAGATCGCCAAGGTGCGATCGCGCCCTCGCTCAGGGACAATTCAGGATCCGGGACGACCAAATCGGGGTCAACCTCGAAGCGGGTGCCGAGCCCCGCACAGGTCTCACACGCCCCGAAAGGCGAATTGAAGGAGAAGTTCCTCGGGGCGAGTTCTTCGAAACTGAGACCGCACTTCGGGCACGCAAGATGCTGGCTGAAGGTGACGACTTCTCCGCCATCGGTGGAGGTCGATCCCATGATCTCGATTTGCGCGACACCTTCCGCCAACTTGAGAGCAGTCTCGAGGCTGTCCGTCAGTCGTCGCGAAATCCCCGCCTTCTTCACGAGACGGTCGATGATGATTTCGATCGAGTGCTGCTCGTATCTCGCGAGTTTGCTGTCGCGCTTGAGGAAGTCTTGGATGTCAACCGTTTCACCGTCGATCTTCGCGCGGGTGAAACCTTGACCGAGGAGATCTCCGAGCAAGGTGTCGTATTCACCCTTGCGGGCCCGCACGACGGGCGCGAGCACCTGGAACCGAGTCCCCTCGTCGAGCTCCAGGATGCGATCGACTATCTGCTGGGGCGTCTGGCGCTGAAGGACCGTTCCGTCTTTCCAGCAGTGCTGTACACCGATGCGTGCCCACAACAATCGCAGATAGTCGTAGACCTCGGTGATCGTGCCGACGGTCGACCGCGGATTGCGCGAAGCCGTCTTCTGATCGATCGAAATGGCCGGTGACAACCCTTCGATCACATCCACGTCGGGTTTGTCCATCTGCCCGAGGAACTGACGCGCGTAAGCACTCAAGCTCTCGACGTAGCGGCGCTGCCCTTCCGCATAGATGGTGTCGAAAGCCAGACTGCTCTTGCCCGAGCCCGACAGACCGGTGAGAGTGACGAGCTTGTTGCGAGGAATCTCAAGGCTGACGTTCTTCAGATTGTGCTCGCGCGCCCCCTTTACCGAAATGACGTCGTCCGCACGCTTGCGCGGCGTCGTGGACTTCGGAGGTTTGGTTCGAGGAGCCACGGACAGACACTACCTAGCGCTCAACGAGCGTCGCGAAGTTCTCGTCGAAGTTCCTTGATC
Organism: uncultured Acidimicrobium sp.; assembly: GCA_964343495.1. Classification (GTDB taxonomy): domain Bacteria; phylum Actinomycetota; class Acidimicrobiia; order Acidimicrobiales; family Ilumatobacteraceae; genus UBA3006. The sequence continues at coordinate 9,266 of CAYFJS010000029.1, forward strand.
TCGTCACGCAGTCGTGCCGCATACTCGAATCGAAGATCGGCCGCAGCGGTGTGCATCTCCTCTTCCAGTGTCTGCACGAGTCGCCCGAGTTCGTTCTCCGGGAGCGATTTCAATTCCGCCACCACCTTGCGACGATCCCGATCCCGTCGGTCGCCCTTCAGCTGTCCAGAGGCAGACTCACTCGGTCTCAGAACTCCGAGAATGTCACCGACGGCCTTGCGGATGGTCTGCGGATCGATGCCGTGCTCGGCGTTGTAGGCAATCTGACGTTCACGCCGACGCTTGGTCTCGCCGATGGCCTTGGTCATCGCAGCGGTCGTTTTGTCCGCATACATGACGACCTGACCGTTCACGTTTCTCGCGGCTCGACCGATCATTTGGATGAGCGAGGTCTCGCTGCGCAGGAATCCCTCCTTGTCGGCATCGAGGATCGCGACCAGCGAGACCTCGGGCAGGTCGAGGCCCTCGCGCAGCAAGTTGATTCCCACGAGCACATCGAATTCGCCGAGACGCAGTGCACGGAGGATTTCGATCCGCTGGATCGTGTCGATGTTGGAGTGAAGGTATCGAACTCGGAGACCCTGCTCGAGGAGATACTCGCTCAGATCCTCCGCCATCTTCTTCGTCAGCGTCGTGATGAGTACCCGGTCTTCCATCGCCACACGCTCTTTGACGAGCGAGATGATGTCGTCGATCTGTCCGGTTGTCGGCTTGACGATCACCTCCGGGTCGACGAGTCCCGTTGGTCGCACGATCTGTTCGACGACTTGCTGTGAGTTCTTCAATTCGTAGTCGGCCGGAGTCGCGGAAAGGAAGATGCACTGGTTGATCCGCTGCATCGCCTCTTCGAATCGCAACGGGCGATTGTCGGC
>CAYFJS010000030.1:0-9471 GCA_964343495.1 uncultured Acidimicrobium sp.
GGTAATAATGAAGCGTGGAATTCTCCAACAGTGACTACGGCGACGTGTTCGCCGACGTCTACGACGCGTGGTACCACGACCTCGACGACGTCGACGCAGTGGTCGCGTTCGTCTCCAGCTTCGCCAACTCGAATCGGGTGCTCGAACTTGGTGTCGGAACCGGTCGCCTTGCGATTCCCCTTGCCGAAGCGGGTCTCGACGTGGTCGGCGTGGACAACTCGGCGCTGATGCTCGCCGAACTCGCTCCCAAGATCAAGCCGCATCATCGTCTGACGGCTACTCGGGGCCACATGGTCGCGGACATGCCCGAAGGTCCGTTCGGCGTCGTCTTCCTCCCGTACAACACCCTCTTCAACCTGATGTCCGAAGAGGAGCAGGTCGAATGCCTCAGTCGGGCTGCCGCCCGCCTGAGCACTGGAGGCGTCGTGATCGTCGATTGCTTCATCCCCTTCGAGCCCAAGGTGATGAAAATGAACAAAAGCGTGATCCGCGCGAGCGATGCCGAGCGCGTCTTTGCCACAACCACTATTCATCCAGACACGCAGATCATCGAAGGAATGTTCGATGAAGAGCGCAGTGACGGGTTCGCATGCGAGCGGTACTGGGAAGTGCGCTACGCGAGCGTGGAGCAGATCGATGAAATGGCCGCACGAGCCGGGCTGACCCTCGTCGAGCGCTGGAGTGGTTACGACCGCGCCATTCTCGACGATTCAAGTGCCAGACATATCAGCGTGTACGGCAACGCACGCTGATTCAACCCGTACTACGGTCGAGCCATGGCACGCATCACGGTCGGAATCGACCTCCCCGCATCCCCGGAAAGAGTATGGGAGATCGTCGAGCCCATCGAGCGTCACGTCGACTGGATGGCCGACGCGGTTGCGATCAGGTTCGAGGGTGCACAAACGCGTGGTGTCGGCACGAAGTTCCTGTGCGACACCAAGGTGGGGCCGATCACGCTGACCGACAAGATGGAGATCACGGAGTGGAACCCCCGTCAGGCGATGGGTGTGCGCCACGTCGGGGTCGTGACCGGAACCGGCACCTTCACACTCGCCCCACTCGATAGTGGTCGCGCAACTCGATTCGAATGGTCCGAAGACCTGCGCTTTCCGTGGTGGCTCGGCGGACGGCTCGGAGAGGTGATCGGCGGCAAGCTCGTCATGGGCGCAATCTGGCGACGGAACTTGAAACAGCTCAAGCGGATCGTGGAGCAGACGAGCTAGAGCGCGCGCAAGATTGCGGTCGCAGCTGCGGCCGCAACGATCGTCACTACGAGCGAACGCTTCCTCCACACGCACACGAGCGCCACCGCGAGGCCGAATGCTCGCTCATCAACCATGAGTGTGTGTTGGGATGAAAACGTGTCCTTGACGACCAATGCCGCAAGAAGTGCCGCAGGAATGAGCAAGAGACATCGCTCGAGAGGCCGTGGCAGTTTTCGAGACCCGATCCCGACAAATCCAAGCACCTTAAACGCATACGCGCCGAGCGAGAGCCAGACAACCACCCACCAGGACATGATCAACGGCCTTCCTCGTCCGGGCGGACACCGATGAAGATCGCGAGTCCCGACGCCAGGATGGGAATTCCTACCGGCACGAACGGGATGAGTGCAAGACAGATGACCGCACCGAGTGCCGCAGCCTGGCGACCTTTCTTGCGCGCAAGGTGAGGCGCGAGCATCGCCACGAACGCGGCGGAAAATGCGACATCGAGACCGAAAGCTTGCGGGTCGATCGAATTCCCGAGCAGGGCTCCGATGAGGGTGCCGAGGTTCCACATCGAAAACAGCGGTAGCGCCGTCCACCAGAATGCGAAGTTTCGTAGCTTCGATTCTCGTTGTGCGGTCGTCATCGCCGTCGTCTCATCGATCACGAACTGGGCGGTCACGAGACGCTTGCCGAGCGAACCGGTCATCATCGGTGCAAGCGCAAGTCCGTAAATGGCATTGCGGGCGGCCAACATCAAGCCTCCACCGACGGCCGCCGCTACTGATCCACCCGTGGCGATCACCCCGACAGCCGACAATTGCGACGCGCCGGTGAAGGTCAGGATCGAGAGTGCACACGTCTGGAGGACCGTTGCGCCGGCGCTCACGGCGAGCACGCCATAGGCAATCGCGAAGATGCCGACCGCGGTACTCAGCGTGAGGCTCGCGCTCAGGACGTTTCGTTGTTCAGTGGTGAATCGTGACAACGGTTATCCACCGATGCCCTTGAGCATCTCATCGGCGGCACTCCACGGATCCGTCCGATGTGCCAGCACCTCTGCCTGCAACTCATCCCAACGGGACCCTGTACAGACCTGTCGCGCCCGGTCCTCGAGACGGCGTTCGATGATCTCCCTCAACTCGTGGCGCAATCTCACTTCTCGACGTCTCTGCAACTCGCCGCTCTTCGTGGTGAACTCACGATGCGCAAGGACTGCATCCCACATCTCGGAAATCCCGCTCGAAGTCGTTGCCGTCGTCTGCACAATTGGCGGGCGCCACGCAGACTCGCCCAAATCGGAGAGATCGAGCATCTGCTCGAGATCCCGCTTCGTCTCGGCAGAACCTTTCCGGTCCGACTTATTGATGACGAATACGTCGGCGACCTCCATCAGGCCTGCCTTGTTCGCCTGCACGGAATCTCCCCAGCCAGGATTCACGACGACGACGGTCGTGTCCGCCTTGCCGGCGATCTCGACCTCCACCTGGCCGACGCCAACGGTCTCAACGAGGATCCATGGCGATCCAAGCGCATCGAGCACCCTGATCGCCTCCGAGGTGGCGAGAGACAGCCCACCGAGATGTCCACGTGTCGCCATGCTGCGAATGAAGACGCCTTCGTCGGTCGCATGTTCTTGCATGCGGACGCGATCACCCAAGATCGCACCGCCAGTGAATGGTGACGACGGGTCGATCGCCAGCACCGCAACCGGTGAACCGAGCGAGCGGAGATGAGCAGTGACTGCGCTCGTCAGCGTGCTCTTGCCAGCCCCCGGAGCACCTGTCAGGCCGACGGTATATGCCGATCCGCTGAGTGGGTAGGTGATGCGCCCGACGGCTCGTGCGTCATGTCCCCCACGCTCGACAACCGACAGCAATCGTGCCCGAGCGAGGCGGTCACCGCCACGTGCTGCTTCGAACAGCTCAGTGGGTTCGATCTCCTGTCGTGCCACGAACTACACCGCCACCACTTCGGTGACGCCGTCGACACGATCCCGCATGATGCGCTCGATGCCGGCCTTCAGGGTCTGGTCGGACGCCGGACACGTCCCACACGCTCCGACCAACGTGACGGTGACGATTCCCGTGCTCTCGTCGACGTCCTTCAGCACGATGTCGCCGCCGTCTGCTTGAAGCGCGGGACGGATGACCTCGATCGTCTCCTCGACTTGCACGCGCATACTCACGACATCCTCCAATACATCCTGACGCCTCTACGATACGGGGGTGCTTGCTCACCAAGGTGGTTGGGATGAGATTCTGCTCGTTGCGGGACCAATCGTGCTGATCGTCCTTGCGTTGTGGCGAGCAACACGGCGCGCGGAGCGGATGTCGGGCGAAGCCACCCGAGCCGGCGACGAACCTAGCGTCGACTGACGTCGGCGCCGAGTGCCGCGAGTCGACCAACGAGGTCGTCGTATCCGCGATCGATGTGGTGCACGTTGTCGATCCGGGTTTCACCCTCTGCCACCAAACCTGCCACCACGAGAGCGGCACCTGCACGGATGTCGGGCGCACTGACCGGTGCGCCGACCAAGTGCTCTACACCGCGGACAACTGCGTGGTGGCCCTCGATGCGCACGTTCGCACCGAGCTTGATCAATTCATCGACGTAGCGGAACCGACCGGGATAGAGATTCTCGGTCGCGACGCCGACCCCTTCTGCGACGGCGAGCATGCCGACGAGGAGTGGCTTGTAGTCGGTGGCGATACCGGGATAAGGCAACGTCGAAAAATCGATCGAGGTCAAGCGACGGGTGCTCACTACGCGCAGTCCACCATCCACCGGGGTGATGTCGACGCCCATTTCGGAGAACCTCGTGAGGAGCATCTCCATGTGTTCTGCCCGGGCGCCACTCACGACGACGTCGCCTCTGGCAACGGCGACCGCCGAGATGTAGGTAGCGGCCTGCACGCGATCACTCACCACTGAGTGGTCGACTGCGTGCAACGAATCGGGTGACACACCGGTGATTTCAAGTCGATCACTGCCGATTCCCTCGATTACCGCCCCCATGTCGACGAGCATCCCGCACAAATCACCGATCTCTGGTTCACGTGCGGCGTTGTCGATCACGGTCACGCCACGAGCCAACACCGCACCCATCAGGATGTTTTCCGTCGCACCCACACTCGGGAACGGCAATTCGATGTGAGCCCCGTGGAGATCTTCTGCGACAGCACGCACTCCGTCACGATCGAGATCGAAGACCGCACCCATCTTCTCGAGTCCCATGACGTGCAGGTCGATGGGTCGTGAACCGAAGTCATCACCGCCAGGCATCGCGATGTCAGCACGACCGAAACGACTCAGCAATGGACCGAGAAGGTTGATCGAGGCACGAATGCGATCCACGAGTTCGAACGGTGCGACCGGCGTGATGTCCCCGGAATGCTCGAGCACGAGGTCGTGCACCCCCACCCGACTACTTGAGACCCCCATCGCTGCGAGCAGCTCGCACATCGTGTTGACGTCCGCGATGTCTGGGACATTCGTCAGTCGGTACCGGCCCGGCGCGAGCAACGTTGCCGCCATCAACTTGAGCACCGAGTTCTTCGCACCCGGAACGCTGACGGTGCCGCGCAGATTCTCGGAGCTGCGAACGACGATGTGCATGGGCAATCAGTATGCTCGCGCGGTGGCAACTGCGAGCGCCAGTACCCCGAAATTGCACATCTGGCGCGGTTTGCGCGCACCAGAACCGTTGTCGTCGAGACAACGAAGGGTGATCATCCTCCTCTTTCTCGCATGCTTCCCCTCCTCGTTCGTCAACACGGTGTTCACCCAGACCGTTGCATACGCCGCAACCGAGTTCAACGTCGGTGAACAGGGTCAGGGCTTCGGTGCTGCAGTGGTGCGATGGGGAGTCATCATTGCGCTCCCACTCGCCACCCTTGCGGACCGAGTAGGTCGCCGTCGAATGATCATCGCGACGGCATGGCTTGCGCCAGTCATCTCTTCTCTTGGCGCGATCGCGCCGTCGTTTCCACTCCTCGTCGCAAGCCAGGCGGTCGGTCGGCCACTTGGCATCGCATTACACATCTTCATCCTCGTTTTTGCGGTTGAGGAAATGGGATCGAATTCGCGTGCATGGGCCCTCAGCATCTTGGCCATGGCGAGTGGCATCGGAGCTGGATCAGCCGTTGCGGCGATTCCACTCGCGGGACTTTCCGAGTCAAGTTGGAGATTCGTCTATCTCGTCGGACTGGGGTGGCTCGTTGTCGCCGCCATCCTCACCCGCAGACTCCCCGAAACGGAACGATTCGACGCGCTCACCCACACTTCGTCCACCACTGCGACTACTGCGCACATCCACGGCGATCGACTCGCACTACAAGTCGTCGTGGCGATCCTGCTCAACGTTTTCATTGCAACTGCGTCAATCTTCCAGGTGCGCTACTTGAAAGACGTCCGAGGTTATTCGGCGGCACTCGTCGCGATTTACAACGTGGTCACTGTGATGCCGGCCTCGCTCGGCCTGGTCATTGGCGGCAGGCTCGCCGAGACGACGGGGCGCAAGACCTTGGCGGCAGTGGCGACACCACTTGGAGCCTTGCTCGTCGCATCGTCGTTCGGACTCTCGGGACCATTGATGTGGGGTGCAGCACTCCTCGGTGGAATCTGTCTCGCACTCGCCTATCCGGCAATGTCGGTGTTCCGAAACGAACTCTTCCCGACTGCGAAGCGCAGCATCGCATCAGCGATGATCACGACGGCATCCCTCCTCGGCGGCAGCGTCGGCCTGATACTCGCGGGCGTCCTCCTCGAACGCGACATCAGCTATTTCACGGTGATGCTCACGTTCGCTTCTGGACCGGTCCTCGTCGCAATCCTCGTCGCGTTCGTCTATCCAGAGACTGCACATCGCAATCTCGAGGAACTGAACCCCGAGGACGTTGGGCTACAAATCCGCTAGCCAGTGAGCGATGACTCGTGCGACATCGGTGTCGCGACGAGCGAGGTCGTGACGAGCACCTTCCATCCACGCGACCGTCGGAGGAACTGGGAGCAGCGTGAACGCAGACTCGAGTTCGCTCGGCGTGCCGAACTCATCCTTGGTTCCACTCACGAACAGCGTCGGCACCGATAGCCGCGGAAAATGCTCCGTTCGCAGAACGTCAGGTTTCTTGGGCGGATGGAGCGGATAGGAAACGCACACCACCCCAGCGACTGCAAGCGGATCGACCGGATCACTTGCGACCATCGAACACATTCGACCGCCCATCGAGCGCCCACCGACGACGATCTCTCTCGTCGAACACCCGACAACGTCGGCCACTCGAGCTACTTCACGGCGCACCGCGGCGAGCAATACGGGAGTTCGATCCGGGAACGACTTGCCAGCCTTGCGATAGTCAAAATCGCAACGAAACGTCGGGAGCGGTTCGACACCGCGTTCGATCGCGACCAGCGACGGGTGGTCGGCGGAACTTCCCGAGCCAGGGAATAGAACGAGTGCTCGAACTCTGGTCATCCGAGGAGGATGCGACGTGCTTCACCGAGTTCGTCGATCAGTCGGCTCGCGCTCGTCTCGTCACCTCCATGGTCGGGGTGCACCGACCGCAGCGCATCCCTGAAACGTGCCTGCACTTCCTTCTTCGTCGGCTTGACGGTGCCGACCGGAAATCCCAGCACCTCGAGCGCCCACGCACGGGGATCGGCGATGTTGGCAATCGATGTCGCGCTCGTGCCCGCGATGAAGCCCATGAACGACGAATCGAGCGGTCCACGCCACCGCATCGCCTTCTTGAGCGAGGGCGCGAGCAGCCGCCTTGCCGACGAGTCGAGTCGCTCCAAGCTGTAGATCGCGGCCAGCGTGTGTTGCAGTGGTGTACCGCTCTCGGAGAACTGAAACCGCAGGGTCTCGCCGTCAGCCACCATGCGATGGACGCTGCGGGCCAGCCCGTGACGGTCGACCTGAAATCGATGACGAAGTCGCGGTTGGACGATGCGTTCGCCGCGGTCGACCTGCGACACGAGGCGATCGAGGTCGGGGTGAAGGTCCTCGTCAACTTGGGCCACGAAATTGGCGACGATTGCGCCGAGCAACACTCCACCGAGCCCCGGTGCGGGATCGACGGGAAGGACGAGATTGCCGAGCGAGAGCCTCCTCGTCGGCGTCACCGGCCGCGAGTGCCAGACTTCGACTTCGGCGAGGATGTCAGGCGTCGTCGCCGTCAAGGTCGTCTTCGATCGAATCGATGCACGATTCGATGACCTGCTCAGCACCGATGGGGGCAATCAACACGCCATCGTCGAGGCGATACCCGATGTCCAAGTTGTCCAACATGTTGCACAACTTCGCACGCTCTTCGTCGCTCCAGTCCACGAGGTCGAATTCCGCAGTGTCCGAATCGATGTCGTTGTCGAACATGTCCTCGAGCTCGTCGAGAATGTCTTCGACAACTTCCTCTTCCGACTGTGGAACGAGTAACTCGTCCCCGTCCCAACCGTGCTGGATGTTCTCGGCGGCCAACTTCGCAACGACGTCAGCACGCTCATCAACCGACCACTCCGCCAAATCGAATCGCGTAGACGCAGCTTCGGGATCGCGTGGGTTCCAGTCGCTCACACGCCCGACGCTACTTGTTTTCGGGAGAGAAGTGAATTGGAGTAGATTCGTCATCGATGCCTGCGAAGGAACGTCCGGATCGCAACTTGGCAATGGAACTCGTGCGGGTCACCGAATCCGCAGCCCTCGCCGCGGCGGGATGGGTCGGTAGGGGCGACAAGAAGGCAGCCGATGGCGCAGCTGTAGATGCAATGCGCAACGTGCTGGACACCGTGAGCATGGACGGCATCGTGGTGATCGGCGAAGGCGAAAAGGACGAAGCGCCGATGCTCTACAACGGCGAGCGAGTCGGAAACGGATCCACCCCGCTCGCGGATGTCGCCGTCGACCCGATCGACGGAACCACCCTGACCGCGATGGGTCGCGGCAATGCGTTGAGCGTGATCGCGGTCGCAGAACGTGGGTCGATGTTCAATCCGGGACCGTGCTTCTACATGGAAAAGATTGCCGTCGGACCGGAAGCCGCGAGTGCAGTCGACCTTGACTTCTCCCCAACCAAGAACATCAAGGAAGTCGCACGCGCAATGCGCAAGCTCGTGAGTGAGGTCACGGTGATGGTCCTTGAGCGTGACCGACACAACGACCTGATCGCCGAGGTTCGCAAGACCGGCGCACGAATCAGACTCATCTCCGACGGCGACATCTTCGGCGCAATCGCTGCAGCATCGAGCGAAGTCGGTGTCGACATCCTGATGGGCATCGGCGGCACCCCTGAAGGTGTCGTTGCGGCCGCAGCTCTCAAAGCAATGGGCGGAGAAATCCTCGGCCGGCTCTGCCCGCGCACCGAGGCAGAACGTGAAGAGGCAATCAAGGCCGGTTACGACTTATCAAAGATTCACACGACGAACGACCTCGTTCGTGGAAATGACGTCTTCTTCGCCGCGACTGGAGTGACCGACGGAGAGCTCCTGCGGGGCGTGCGCTACGACGCCTACGGCGCCCGAAGCCACAGTCTCGTCATGCGCAGTCGCAGCGGCACGATCCGCTACATCGACACACACCACCGCCACGATCGACTGACGGCCTACTTCTCGACCCCCGACGCCTGAGCTGCGTCAGGCCCGACGGGTAATGAGCCGCGTGATCTTTCGTGATGCGCCGCGTGGAATGACCGTCGAGATACCGACAAGAACCTTGTACAGCAAACCTGGAACTGCGAGCGTCTTGCCTTCGGCCACCGCACGAAGACCTGTTCTTGCCACCATCTTCACCGGCGTCCAGACGAAGTCCGGAAACTCCGTGGCGAGGCCGCTCGTGTTCGAGATGCTCTGGAATTCGGTCTTGGTGAGTCCAGGACACAGTGCCGTCACCCGCACTCCGGAGTGACGCAGTTCTTCCGCCACTCCCTCCGTCAAGCTCGTGACGTACGCCTTGGTCGCCGAATACACCGCGAGGCCCGGGCTCGCTTGAAAGCTTGCGACACTCGAAACGTTCAACACGTAGCCGATTCCGCGCGGGATCATCGTGGCAACTGCAGCGTGCATGATGCGAGTGAGGGCCTCGACGTTGAGCCGGACCTCACGCGACAACCGGTCAGGGTCGATCCGGTGCATGTGCCCGGACGTTCCGAAGCCCGCATTGTTCACCACGAGATCGATCTCGGGTAGGTGTGGATTGGAGATGCGGTCGACGACCGCCTTCACTCCTTCCGGAGTGACGAGATCGGCGACGATGACCTCGGTTCCG
>CAYFJS010000031.1:0-9439 GCA_964343495.1 uncultured Acidimicrobium sp.
ACGTCCGGATCCATGCTGATGCCGGTCTCGTCGTTCGAGATCGCCACGACTGCGGCGCCGTACTTCTTGACGAGCGGGAGCACGCGCTCGAGCGATTCGTCCTCGCCCGTCACCGAGTTCACGAGGGCCTTGCCCTTGTACACCGACAGTCCACGCTCGAGTGCGTCGATGATGGACGAGTCGATCGACAACGGCACGTCGGTGACCGACTGCACGAGCTCCACGGCGCGCGCGAGCAGCGCCGGTTCGTCGGCGAGCGGAATGCCCGCGTTCACGTCCAACATGTGCGCGCCGGCCTCGACCTGGGCGATCGCGTCCGCCTCGACGCGACTGAAGTCGCCGTTCTTCATCTCCTCGGCGAGCAACTTGCGACCGGTCGGGTTGATGCGCTCACCGATCATGACGAACGGCTTGTCGAAGCCGATCACGACTTCCTTCGTCGGCGAGGAGAGGATGGTGTGTGTCATGGTGCGCGGTGTCCGTTTCTGTGATTGTTGAGTGATCTATTCGTCTTCTTCGAGTTCTTCGAGCGCGGCCAACTCCCTGGCGTTCACGCTCAAGAGTTCGACATCGGCCTCGAAGCCGCCCGCGTAGGCGAGTTGGCCGAGCCGCGTACGGGAGTACTCGGCCTCGATGCGGTCGGCGACGGCCTGGGCAGCCGTTGCCATGTCGCCCTCGAGCGGCAGGTTCTCCCGACACCACTGGGCGACGTCTTCCTCGGCGGTGTAGATCTTGGCCTTGCGCTTGGCACGGTCGATGGCGCGCTGGAACTTCGCCGACAGCACGACCTGATGGCGCTCGCGACCCATCTGGGCGTTCACCTGGGCGGGGATGTCACGCCACTTGATGACCACCACCGCATTGCCGCCTCGTGCCACTAGCTCTCCTCGCGCTTCGTCGTTGAATGCGACCTGAACGATACGGGGATGGCGGCCTCGAGACCATCGATGCCCACGTGTTCGTGGCGAAAATCTAGACCCAACTTCGCCGCCGCACGCTGTCCGGCCTCGACGACGCTCGGGTCGGTGGTCTGGGTGTAGAGCACGACCGTCGTGTAGTTGGAGAAATACGTGTCGCGCAGCTCGGGGTGCCGGTCGAGACCGAGCCCGCTCCAGACCAGGGCGTCGAAGTGCTTGGCGAGGAAGTCGGTGAGATAGAACGTGCCGGGCTCCGCGTCATGGCTCGCGGCGAAGCGCTCTGAGCCGGCGAAGAACTCATAGCAGTGCGCCCCCGGGATGCGCTGGACGTCGGGGCGCGTGGCGAGGAAGCGGTCGAGTTCGCCGCCGGTCCCGCAGTCGGCGTACCCGACGAACACCGTTCGATCGGACGCAGCATCGATCACCTCGGCAAGCGCGGGCACGATCCCCTCGGGACGATTGTGCAGGTTGGCCGGCAGGTACGTGACCTCGATCGACTCGGTGAGCCCGTTGCGCGCGAGGACCGCACGAAGTTCGGACACGAGTGCGCCGCAGGCGACGATCAGTGGACGAGAGTTGCTGGACACCGGCCCACCAACCCTGCGATCGGACTAGGCGACCGACGGGCCAGGAGGCTCGGCGGTGCGAGTGCGACGAGCGTTCACGAGCTGCTTGGCGGTCTCTGCCGCCACCGCGGCGTCGCGACAGTACGCGTCAGCACCGACGGCGACACCGAACTCTTCGTTCAGCGGTGCGCCACCGACGAGGATGATGTACTTGTCGCGCAGACCGCGCTCCTTCATCGTGTCGACGACCACCTTCATGTACGGCATCGTGGTGGTGAGGAGCGCCGACATGCCGAGGATGTCCGGTTGGTGCTCCTCGAGCGCGGCGATGAACTTGTCGGCGTCGGTGTTGATGCCGAGGTCCACGACTTCGAAGCCCGCACCTTCGAGCATCATCGCCACGAGGTTCTTGCCGATGTCGTGGATGTCGCCCTTGACGGTTCCGATCACGACCTTGCCGACGGATTCCGCACCGGTCTCCGCGAGCAACGGGCGCAGGATCGCCATCCCGGCCTTCATCGCGTTCGCGGCGAGCAACACTTCGGGAACGAAGAGGATGCCGTCACGGAAGTCGACGCCGACGATGCGCATGCCCTCGACGAGTGCGTCCTGCAGCACCTTGTCCGGGCCCCAGCCACGATCGAGGAGGATCGTCGTGCCTTCGACGATCTCGTCGCCGAGACCGTCGTAGAGGTCATCGTGCATCTGGGCGACCAAGTCCTCGTTGGACAGGGCGGCCAGATCGATGTCGTCGAAATCGCTCATCAAAACTCCCTCAGTTGCGGTGACCCACGGAGTCGCCCGCGAGATATATCACGAATGGGAAAGGCTAGCAGGGCGTGGGTCGCAACGCCCATCTCCCGTCGGGATTCGATCGCCTAACGCGTGGCGTGGCGGTAGAACTCGACGGGCTCGGGTGCCAACGGCGCGACGCCCAAGATGAGGTCGGCCGCCTTCTCCGCGAGCATCATCGTCGGGGCATAGATGTTGCCGTTCGTCACGTACGGCATCACGGAGGCGTCCACCACGCGCAACCCCTCCATCCCCCGCACCTTCATGCTCGTCGGGTCGACGACCGACATCTCGTCGATGCCCATGCGGCAGGTGCACGACGGGTGATACGCGGTCTCGCCGTCCTTGCGCACCCACTCGAGCACCTGCTCGTCCGTTGCGACCGCGGGCCCAGGCGAGATCTCCCCGCTCGAGAACGCCGCGAACGCGGGCTGGTTGAGGATCTTGCGAGCGGCTGAGATCGCCTCGATCCACTCCTGTCGATCCTCGGGCGTCGACAGGTAGTTGAAGGTGAAGGCCGGCTTGTCGCGCACGTCGCCCGAGGTGACCTTGAGCGATCCGCGGGAGTTCGAATACATCGGCCCGATGTGCACCTGATAGCCGTGACCACCCGCCGGCGCAGTGCCGTCGTAACGAACCGCGATCGGCAGGAAGTGGAACATCAGGTTCGGATACTTCACCGTGTCGTTGCTGCGGATGAATCCGCCCGCCTCGAAGTGGTTCGATGCACCGGGTCCCCTTCGGAACAACCACGCGAGACCGATGAACGGTCGCTTCCAGAACTTCATGAGCGGGTTCAGCGACACCGGTTGTGAGCACGCGTGCTGGACGTACACCTCGAGGTGGTCTTGCAGGTTCTCCCCGACGCCGGGCAGGTGATGAACGGGTGTGATGCCAACGCTGCGCAGGTGAGACTCGTTGCCGATGCCCGAGACCTGCAGCAGCTGCGGCGAGTTGAACGCACCGCCGCACAGGATGACCTCGCGCGCCGTGACCGTCCGCGTGCGCCCGAAGGGCAGGCTGTACTCGACGCCCGTAGCGCGCTTGCCCTCGGTCACGACCTTGGTGACGAGCGCGCGGCATTGGATGGTCAGGTTCTTGCGATGCTTCACCGGATGCAGATACGCGCGCGCGGCGCTGTAGCGACGACCGCGCTTCACGTTGCGGTCGAAGGCCGCGAATCCCTCCTGCTTGACACCGTTCACGTCGGTCGTCAGCGCATGACCCGCCTGCTGCACCGCTTCGAAGAAGGCCCCGAACAACGGGTTCTTGACCTCGCCGCGCTCGAGATGCAGTGGCCCGGTCTTGCCGCGGAACGCATCCGTCGGCTCGGCGGCCAGACACGATTCCATCCGCTTGAAATACGGCAGGCAGTGTGCGTACGACCAGGTCTCCATCCCGGGATCTGCCGCCCAACGCTCGTAGTCGAGCGGATTGCCGCGCTGGAAGATCATTCCGTTGATGCTCGAGGATCCGCCGAGGATCTTGCCGCGACCGTGCGAGACGCGACGGCCGTTCATGTGCGGTTCGGGTTGCGAGGAGTACATCCAGTCGTAGAACTTGCTCCCGATCGGGAACATCAGCGCGGCCGGCATGTGCACGAACACGTCGAACCAATAGTCGGGACGCCCGGCCTCGAGCACGAGCACGGAGTTCTTCGGGTCCGCGCTCAATCGATTGGCGAGCGCACTTCCGGCCGAACCGCCACCGACGATGACGTAGTCGTAGTGCGCGGGCGATTTCACGGCAGACATTCTTACAGGCGAGACGCAAAAGTGGCGGGGTTCTCACCCCGCCACTTTCGAATCGAGTTGTGTCGTTGGATCAGCTGAACCAGGTCGACCAGACGGCCTTGTTCGCGGCGATCCAGTCGGAAGCGGCCTTCGCCGGCTCGACACCGTCGATGTCCACTGGTCCGAGGAAGGACAGCTGGTCGTCGGTGGAGAGCACGAAGTTCTTCACGAAGTTGAACACGCGTGCGTCCTTTGCCTCCAACTTGGCCGAGGCGACCTTGAACAGCGTGTCGACCGGGTAGTCGCCGTCACACTTGTCGCCCTGCGCCGCACAGTCCACGGTCGGTGCCGGCAACGCGACGTTCTTCAAGTTGTACTTGCCGACCGCGCCAGATGGCGACCAGTAGTACACGATGACCGGCTTCTTCTCTGCGGACAACGCCGAGATCTCGGCCTGCGTCGCAGCCTCGGAACCCGAGAACTGCACCGTGAACGGAATGCCGAGGTTCTTGATGATGGCCTCGTCGTACTGCGAGAACGACGGGTCCATGCCGAGGAAGCGACCCTTGTCGCCGGTCGCTGCCGTGGCGAACGCCTTGGCGACTGCCGGGTCCTTCAGACCTTCCCACGAGGACAACTGCGGGAACTGCTGGAGTGCGTAATCGGACATGAACCAGCCGATCTTGCCCTCCGCGCCGAGCGTGCCCATGTTGGCAACCGAACCATCGTCGATGAACGCCTGCTCTTCGGCGACGACGCCCGACGGCCAGACCTCGAGGTTGACGTCCACGTCACCCGAGGACATGCCTGCGAACATCGCGTTCTCGTCGATGTCGACGATCTCGACCGGGTTGCACAGGTTGGCCTCGACCAGCTGCTTGAAGATTTCTACTTCGACGGCCGATGCCGACCAGTTGTTGCGGGCGATCTTGATGGTCTCGGTGCCATTGCACTCGGTTCCACCCGCCGCTGCCGTCGTGTCGCTCGCCGAGTCGCTGCCACCGCCGCAGGCCGCGCCGAGGAGCGAGGCAACCGCGATGAGACCGACTGCGAGCACTTGCTTGCGTGAACGCATGTTTCCCCCTTGAAATGCTCGACGCACGATGCGCCGTCGCCCAAGCATACCCACCACCCCGTCTGAGCGGGAATGGGCACTAGTGTGAGCCACGTGTCGGGGGATGCACAGCGAGTCATTGATGTCCGCAACCTCTGGAAGGTGTTCGGTTCGGGTTCGCCGGACACCGCGATCGCTCGCGCACAAGCCGGCGAGTCGCGCGCCGACATCCTCGCCTCCTCGGGCCAGACCGTTGCCGTGCGCGACGTTTCCTTCCACGTCGGTCACGGCGAAACGTTCGTCGTCATGGGCCTGTCCGGGTCCGGAAAGAGCACCCTCATCCGGTGTCTCTCGCGACTGGTCGAGCCGACTCGTGGCGAAGTCCGCCTGAACGGCACCGACCTCCTCGCAATGGACGAGGAGTCGCTGCGGGGCGTGCGCCGAGGCCAGATGTCGATGGTCTTCCAGCACTTCGGACTCTTCCCCCATCGCAAGGTGATCGACAACATCGCCTACGGACTCGAGGTCCAGGGCATCGACAAGGACGCGCGTCGCGCACGCGCGACCGAGGTGCTCGGCATCGTCGGCCTCGACGGCTGGGCCGACCACTATCCCCAGCAGCTCTCCGGTGGCATGCAACAGCGCGTCGGCCTCGCCCGCGCACTCGCAGTCGATCCGCAGATCCTCCTCTTCGACGAACCGTTCTCCGCGCTCGATCCGCTCATCCGCAAGGAGATGCAGGACGAACTCATCCGCCTGCAACGAACGATGCAGCGCACGATCATCTTCATCACGCACGACTTCGCCGAAGCACTTCGGCTCGGAGACCGCATCGCGATCATGAAGGACGGCGCCTTCGACCAGGTCGGCACGCCGGAAGAGATCGTCTCCTCCCCCGCGACGCCATACGTGCGCGAGTTCGTCAATGACGTGCCACGAGCGAAAGTCCTGAGCGTGCGCAGCGTCGCCGTCCACGCACCAGCGCCGAGCGGAGCGCGCAGCGTGCGCGCATCGAGCAAGATCGAGACCGTCATCCCGATGCTCCTCGACCGCGACGAGCCGATCGCGGTGCTCGACGAGGACGGGTCACACCTCGGCATCGTCGACCGCTCGAGCATCGCCGCGATCCTCAGCGCCGAGCAGCGATGAACCAAATCGCAACCACCGCGCCGCGACGGTCCAATACAAAGATCCTCGCCATCGCGGGGGCCCTGCTTGCGATCCTCGTCATCGCCCAGATCGTCGGCTCGCCGTCGTTTCCGAGCAATTGGTACGCGCACCTCGCAGACCCGGTCAATTCATGGCAGGGCTGGTTGCGTGACAACCGTGCGACGCACTGGTCCTTCACCTTCTTCATCAATCCGCTCACCGACCTCGTCGACTTCTTCCTCACGTTGATCGAGGACTTCCTCACGTGGCTCCCGTGGTTCATCCCACCGATCGTCGTGTTCCTCGTCATCGCGCGTCGCAAGCGCTGGGTGATGGCGACGTGCGCGGCACTCGCCGTCATCTATCCGGGCGTCGTCGGCGTCTGGGAGCAGAGCATCGAGACCATCGCACTGATGGCGGTGTCGGTGGCGATCAGCGTCATCCTCGGCATTCCACTCGGCATCTGGACCGCACTCAACAAGCGCGCCGAATCGATCCTGCGCCCCGTGTTGGACGCGATGCAGACGGTCCCCGCAACCGTGTACCTGATCCCGATCGTGTTGTTGTTCGGCATCGGCAAGGTTCCCGCCGCCATCGCCACGGTGATCTACGCATTGCCGCCGATGATCCGCCTCACCGCGCTCGGCATCCAGCAGGTGCCACGATCCGCCGTCGAGGCATCGCGCATGTTCGGCGCGACCCGACGCCAGACCCTCACCCGCGTCGAGATGCCTCTCGCCATCCCTTCCATCGTCACCGGCATCAACCAGACGGTGATGATGGCCCTCGGCATCGTCGTCATCGCCACGCTCGTCGGTGCGGGCGGCCTCGGCCAGGAGATCAATCAGACGGTGCGAGCACTCTCGCCCGGCAAGGGACTCGTCGTGAGCATCGCCGTCGTCGCGGTCGCCTTCGTCCTCGACCGCGTCAGCCTCGCACTCGTGAACACGCCAGGCACGAAGCACGCCTCGTTGTCGCGTCGCCAGTTCTTCGGCATCGTTGCGGGACTCATCGTCGCCACCATCGTCGGCCGAGTCCTCGGCTGGGTCGAGTTCCCCTTCTCGTGGGGCAAGTTCTTCGCCAACCCGATCGACGACTTCGTGTTGTGGTTCCGCGACACGTTCAGCTTCATCACCCGACCGTTCAACGACTTCATCGTGCGCGACGTGCTCATTCGATCTCGATCACTCTTCAACACCACGCTTGCGTGGCAGCTCATCGTCGTCGCCGCTGGTGCATTCGCGTGGTTCGCCGCCGGCTGGAAGATGGCCACGACGACCGTCGTCGGCCTCTTCGCGATCGGACTTTCCGGCATGTGGTACGACGCGAGCGAGACGCTGTCGCAGACCATCGTCGCGGTCATCCTCTCGATCGTGATCGCGGTGCCGATCGGTGTGTGGCTCGGCCGACGCCCGAAGGTCGAAGCCGCGATCTCACCGCTCCTCGACTCGCTGCAGACGATTCCACCACTCATCTATGCGATCCCGTTCGTGATGATCTTCACCGTCGGCCCCGTCCCTGGAGTCGTCGCCGCGGTCGTCTATGCGATCCCACCGGGAATCCGCCTGACGGCCCTGGGTATCCGTCAGGTCAACCCCGAGTCGATCGAGGCGGCGACAACGTTCGGTGCATCACAACGCCAAGTGCTGTGGGGCGTGCGCATCCCGCTCGCGATGCCCTCGATCATCCTCGCCGTCAACCAGATGGTGATGATGGTGCTCGCGATGGCGATCATCGCCGGCATGGTCGGCGGCGGCGGCCTCGGCTATCGCTCGATCGAGGCACTCACCGGTGCCAACGGCGCAGGCCTCGGCATCGAAGTCGGGCTCGCGGTCGTCATCATGGCCACGATCCTCGACCGCCTCACGCAATCGGCCGCGCGTCGCATGCAAGCCCCTGCGGCGGTGTAAGTACGTTCTCTGGTACTACGAACTAAGTTCGAGAAATGAGAAAGTTCGTTGCCGCCACATTGACCGCGGTCGCCTTGCCGCTCGCACTCTCCACGACGAATGCACATGCAGCAAGTTCAACATGTTCGACACTCGGCTCAACGAAGTCGATCGGCAAAGTCACCTACACCTGTCAGCTCGTCTCCAGCAAACGAGTCTGGGTCAAGGGACCGAAGTCGGCAAAGACCACGACGACCGTCCCGAAAGGACCCGCACCGAGCGTGTCACCGGACTCCGCGTTCGCAGCAACGAGCGAATGCAAGCTGAAGTCGTTCGAGTCACCGAACACACTCGGCTTCCCACGGCCGAGCTTCCGCGGTTCTCTCACCAATCCACGAATCTTGGTCATCCCCGTCCAATTCAGCGACACCGGGACGAACGGTCGCTTTCACCAAGAGATCGTCGACATGACAAAGAAGTATGCGGACTTCTATCGAGTGCAGTCACTCGGGCGAATGAACATGAGCTTCGTCTGGCCACCGACCGATCCAGTGACCAAAAAGCCGACGATCCTCAAGGTTCCGTACTCCGCAAGCGATGAAGGATTGATCGGCCCATGCGACAAGTGCGACCGCACCGAACTCATGACACGAATCCTCTCCCACACGCCAGCCTCATGGAACCTGCCGAGCTACGAGACGGTCATTGCCATGCTCGACGATCGTCGCATCAGCGTCGTTGGTGTCGCGTTCCGAGCCGCAGAGGAATACCCGAACGTCAGTGGTGCGTGGAATCGACCAATACCGACGCCCTCGGGACCTATCTATTCCTCGCTCATCACGACGCCGTCACTCATCCCTCACGAGACGGGTCACGCGCTCCTTGGCTTCATCGATCTCTACGACTTTTCGTCCCCTGCACGCGACTTCACCAAGGGATGGGACATCATGGGCACCGGCTCAACCGGCGAACAGTCGGACTCCTTCTTCGCTTGGCACAAGTGGATCTCCGGTTGGTTCGACGACAACCAAGTGGACTGCATAACCGCGAAGGGTACGACCGTGCACTACCTCGACGACCTCGACACCGTGAATTCACTGAACAAGATGGTCGTCGTGCGCAAGGATGCTGCGACTGCGATCGTCGCCGAGGTGCGAACCGAGCGCGTCGTCGTGTACCGCGTCTTGATGAACGCGTGGGGTGGCTCGGGACCGATCATCACGAACGACGCAACCACGTTCAAGGTCAACCCGAAGGTCGGCGACACGGTCACCGAGAGCGGGGTGACGTTCAAGGTGCTCGATTGCCGCGGAGGCGGCTGCACCGTCGAGGTGACGAA
>CAYFJS010000032.1:0-9378 GCA_964343495.1 uncultured Acidimicrobium sp.
GGTTCCGCCGTGACGATGATCGACCGCGTGGACCACGCCGTGATGACGACCGTGGGCCACGTCGTGGGGATAGCCGCCCATCTCGTCCCCGTACAGCTGCCCAGCAGAAGGCCGATGAAGTCCGCTATCGGGGTGGTGGACGAGGGGTAGATCGCGATCGTCCACGGGAAAATACGAACTTCGTGGAGCGTTGGGTTGACCAAGGTCCCGCAAAGAAGCGCGGCCGTTCGAAGTCGGGTGCGGAGTCAACTCGCGAGATTCGGCTGAGCCATGATGAGCGTCGTGCGTCAGCGACCTCGATCAACTTCGTTGAGGAGCGTTGTGGGAAGCGAATTCGCTCGATCGTTGGAGAGGTTCCGTCAAAACGCGTCATCGAGCGCGTCGCGCTTGCTCTGGATGCTTTCGAGAAGGGTCGGTACGCCGAGGCTCGACGAATCATCCTTCCCGTGTCTCGGGAGTGTGAAGGGGTGGAGTTCATTCACGAAATTGCAGGATTGTCGTTATATCGGACCGGATCGTGGAGGGACGCTGCAGAACACTTGGAAGCGGCCCGCGGGTTATCAGCGGGCTCGACGCTGAATCATCCGATGCTCGCTGATTGCTACAGGGCCCTAAAACGTTACGACAAGGTTGACGAACTCTGGAAGGAGTTGAAGGACGCGTCGCCAGATGCTGCGATCGTTGCCGAGGGGAGAATCGTTGCGGCTGGAGCCCTTGCCGACAAGGGTGATCTCCAGGCTGCAGTGCGAATCATGGAGCAGGCTCGCAAGGACCCATCGAAGGTTCGGGAACACCACCTTCGCGAGTGGTACGTCTTGGCCGATCTCTACGACCGTTCTGGCGACGTGATCAAAGCGCGGGAGTGGTTCACCAAAATCATCCGACAGGACAAGGGTTTCGCCGATGTCGATTCACGGCTCGCCGAACTCGGCGCTTAACTCGCGAAAATTTCCCTCATGACCAGTCCCGTCTGCAGCTTCGGGGTGAAGAAGGTTGATTTCGGGGGCATGAGCAGTCGTTCGTTCGCCGTCCGTTGAATTTCGGCAACACTGACTGGGCGGATGAGGATCACTGCGACGCAGCCCGGTGACTTCAGTTTGTCGATTGCCTCGGTCTGCCCGTGTTGGTAAGAAACCGTGTGCGGAGTGTCGGCGAGCGCAAACTCAAGTCTTGCGCTGTCGAGGTCACGTACACCGGGGAACATTGAAGACTTCGGTGTGAGCCAAAGCGAACGACCTGTCACGTCGCTATAGAAGAGGCAGCCGAAAGAATTCATTCGTGCGAGCGTCTTGTCGTCGGACGAAGGAGCGTCGCTGAGGTCGAATCGCTTTGCGAGCGCAGCCAAGAGCGCATCGGGCGACGTATCCGTGTAGAAGCGATGGATCGCGGCAACGCTGAGTTGCTCTTCGACAAGCTCGTTGACGTAGGTCATTGTGAGCTCTGCGCCAGTCGTCGAACTTCCTTTCGCAACACGAGATTCGTCGCGATACGTCCGGCTGATCGCGTAACGATGGTGGCCGTCCGCAATGACGACGGGAGCAGCACTGATGACTGATTCGATGTGTGCGATGCGTTCCGGGTCAGACACACGTTCGATCGCGTGGGTCACGGAGTTCTCATCAGTGAATGAACCAACGGTCTCTCCCGGTGCTTCCAGAGCATCCGACATGTTGCTGGCGAGGGAGAGGCCCCAAACCGGAGAAAGGTTCATTTCGGTCGCACGAGTGAGTTCGAGTCGATCCGTCTTTGCCTTAGGGGTCGTTCGCTCGTGCGGAAGGACTCCACCAGCACCTTCATCGACTACCTCAAGGGCACCGATGACTCCAACGGTATTGCGTTGGGCACCGGTTGCGTCAATGAACGAGAGTCGGTAGAGACTGAATGAGCGCGAAACGTCGGTGACGAGCACCCCCGATGACTTCCAGTCGGCAATGGTGCGCGCTGCGTTGAGATAAGGATCGCCCTGACCGATATCGATAGGCATGTCGACGTGGACGACGTTGTGCGGAGATTGGGATGCATACCGCGAGCGATCTTCATCGCTGATGACGTCGTATGGCGGTGCGCTTAGCGCAGAGAGGTGACCGGCGTCTGCAAAACGAGTCGCACGAAAAGGTTCGAAGCGAGGCACAATTACAGTGTGCCATCCAACACGATTCTGTGCGATATTGACGGCGTAGTTTGGCTGCTCCATGAGCCCATCCCGGGCTCGGTGGCAGCTATCGCACGATTGCGTGATGCAGGTCACCGCGTGATCTTCGTGACGAACAATTCTTTCGCCACGGTTGGGGAGCAGGAAGAAGCTCTCCGGTCTATCGGAATTCCAGCCGTTGGGGACGTCGTAACGAGTTCACAAGCCGCAGGCTCATTGCTTGCTCCTGGCGAGCGGGTCTTGATGGGTGGTGGGCCAGGTGTCCGTGAAGCGATCGAGTCGAGCGGTGCAACAGTCATTGCTGAATCTGATGGAACTGCATCTGTCGACCTGCAAAACGTCGACACCGTCGTCGTCGGATATCACTCGACTTTCGACTACAAGGGGCTCACTCTGCTGTCCGGGGCGGTGCGACGCGGTGCGCGGTTGATCGCCACGAATGACGATGCCACTTATCCGACACCCAAGGGTCTCATTCCAGGTGGCGGGTCGATTCTCGCTGCCGTCGCTACGGCATCTGGCGTCGCACCGACGATCGCCGGAAAGCCACACGAAGCGATGGCGAACCTCGTTCGAAAGGTGAGCGGGGAATCGGACTTGTCCTCGGCGTGGATGATCGGAGATCGTTCGTCCACCGACGGACTCTTTGCCCAGCGGGTGGGATGCCGTTTCGCGCATGTCATGACGGGGGTAGTTCGCGAGTCGCGACCAGAGGATAAGGCGTCGCTCGTCGCTGATGATTTGGCGGCAGCGGTCGAGTTCATTTTGCGGTCAACTGAATGACGAAACAGTCGCGGGTGCCGGTTGTGGCACGGTTGGTCACCCTCGGGCTCGCAGAGAACGAAATCCACGCGCGTGAGTTGATCGATCGGCACGTCGTTCTCGCGGGTGGGACAATCGTGGACAATCCTTCAAGGCTCGTGACGGCGGGTGAATCTCTGATCGTGAGGGAGCATGAGCAGTTCGTCTCTCGTGGCGGAGTGAAGTTGGCGCGTGCCTTGGAGGCATTTGCGATCGACGTGACCGGCAAAGTGGTGCTCGACATCGGGGCATCTACCGGGGGATTCACCGACTGCACCCTGCAGGCTGGGGCACGGCTCGTCTACAGCTTGGATGTCGGCAAGACCCAGCTGCATGAACGCATTCGGAATGACGACCGAGTAGTCGTGGTCGAAGAGTTCAACGCGCGACAACTCACGGATGTGCAGGCGCGCCAACAGCGCGGCCTTCCGGACTCATTTGATCTGGTCGTGGTCGACGTGTCGTTCATCTCCGTGGCGAGGTTGGCTCCAGAATTTGCTTCCATCCTGACCACGGATTCCGACTTGGTCATTTTGATTAAGCCACAGTTCGAAGCGACCAGGGATGAAGCCAGCAGGGGCTCCGGCGTCATCACGTCAGGGGAGGTCCACGCAAGGGTCGTGGAGGAGGTGAAGGATGCGATGGCTGCATCTGGGTGCGAGTGTCTTGGGGTAATCGAGTCCCCGATCACGGGTGCGAGCGGCAATACTGAGTTTCTCGCACACTTTAGGATGAGGTCATGACCAAGATCTTCGTGGTTGCACACCAGACTCGCGCGGAGATTCGGGGTCTGATCGCCGAGGTTGTGGCCTGGGCCGGTTCGCACCACCACGAGGTGTCAATGGCTACTCAGGATGCCAACGCGCTGGGATGGAGCGAACTGGCGAGCACGAGCTCGGCGAGCGACGCCGACCTCGTATTGTCGCTCGGCGGTGATGGGACGGTCTTGCGGGCAGTCCACGAACTCGATGGCGCTCCAGTGCCAATCCTCGGTGTGAATGTCGGGACACTGGGCTATCTGACCGAAGTCGAACCTGCTCATTGTGTCGCAACGCTCGAGAAATGGATTTCTGGCAAGCAAGGCACGGACTACGAAATCGATTCCCGAATGATGGTTCGAGCGACGCTGTCGCCAGCGGGTGGGGGTCAACAGACGTCGTGGCGAGCCCTGAATGAGGTCGTCCTCGAGAAGCAACAGAGTGGGCACACCATCTGGTTGGACGTGGACATCAATGGATTTGAGTTTGCACAATATTCGGCGGACGGCGTGATCGTGGCGACCCCGACGGGAAGCACCGCCTATTCGATGTCGGCGCGTGGGCCCGTAGTATCGCCGCGACACCGAGCCCTACTCATCACGCCCGTCTCGCCCCACATGTTGTTCGACCGGTCCCTCGTCCTTGACCCTGAGGAAAAAGTACACATCAGGGTCGTGGGAACTCGTCCTGTGGATGTTGCGATCGATGGTCGTCGTGTGGCGAGCCTCGCCCAAGGCGACGTCGTGTCTTTCGCGACGGATTCCGCGCAGGCACTTTTCGTTCGCGTGAGGGCGCCAAAGTTCCACCAGATCGTTCGCCAGAAATTCGGCCTCGGGGACGAGTAGTGCTCGTCGAGTTACACATCGAGAACCTCGGAATAATCGAGGATGTTCGCTTCGATCTCGGGGCAGGCCTCACCACCGTGACCGGTGAAACGGGAGCGGGCAAGACGATGATCGTCGAGGCGATCTCGCTCCTCGTCGGGGCGAGGGCCGACGCAACGGTCGTGCGGACAGGAAGCGAAGAAGCTCGTGTCGAGGGACGGTTCGTCGTTGGCGATGAGGAGATGATCCTTTCCCGCGTGGTGCCCAAGGATGGACGATCGAGGGCGTACGTAAACGGCCGACTGGCAACCGTCGGGCAACTTGAAGAACTCGGTATGTCGCTCGTTGACATGCACGGTCAGCATGACCATCAGGGGCTTCTCTCCGTTCAGACCCAACGAGATGCACTCGATGAGTTCGCTGGGATCGACTTGAGTGACCTACGGAAAGCTCGTGAACGTTTGACTGAACTCGACGCGGTGCTCGCCACACTCGGCGGTGACGAGCGAGCCCGCGCCCGTGAGATTGACTTGTTGCGCTTCCAAGTTCGTGAGATTGCGGACGCGGGCCTGACCTCGGAGGCTGAAGATGACGAGTTGTCAGCCGAGGAGGACCTGTTGGCGGACATCTCGGGGAATCGTGAAGCGATGTTCCTTTCCAACGCACTTCTCGCCGACGATGAAGGTGTGTCGGATCTCCTTGGTCGGGCCGTCTCGGCCCTTGGGCATCGCGAATCGCTTGCGCCATTTGCCGAACGGTTACGGACCGTGCAGATGGAGATACAGGACGTAGCGGCGCAACTGCGTGACACTGCTGAATCCATCGATGAGAATCCGGAACGTCTGGATGAGATCCGAGTGAGGCGCCAGCTTCTCGTCGACCTTCGACGCAAGTACGGAGAGGCCATCGGCGACGTGATCGCCTATGGCGACGAGGCGCGGCGTCGGCTGGAAGAGCTTGAGTCACTCGAGGCTCGGGCCGCGACGCTCGACGTAGACCGCGAGCGAGCGCTCGTTGAGTTGCAAAAGGCGCAGGCACGAGTGCTCGGTGAGCGGCGAGAGGCCGCTCCGCGACTCGCCCGTGATGTCCAAAAGGTCCTGCGCACCCTGGCGATGCCGCACGTGGTGGTTGGGGTCGACGTGGATGGAGAGGCTGGCGAACGCGTGGCGTTTACGATCGCGGCTAACCCCGGCAGCCCACCATTGCCATTGACCAAGGTTGCCTCGGGGGGCGAGCTTGCTCGAACGATGTTGTCGTTGCGCCTCGTGCTCGGTTCGGGTCCGGAATGTGTGGTGTTCGACGAAGTTGACGCGGGCATCGGTGGTGAGGCCGCCGTGGCAGTGGCCACCGCGTTGGCGGACCTCGGTATCGGACGCCAGGTCCTCGTCGTCACGCACCTTGCCCAGGTAGCGGCCCGTGCGACGACCCACGTCCATGTCTCGAAGGCCGTTCGAGCGGGGAAGACCGTGGCGTCGGCGGTCACGTTGTCGGGGGAGTCTCGTGTGCAGGAGATCGCTCGGATGCTCTCGGGCGGAGCGGAAAAGGCGGCCATTGCCCACGCGCAGGAACTCCTGGCGAGTTCGGGCCCTGCCAAGAAGGGGTCTGTCCGGTCGTAGCCCGTCGCGCGGGTATGCTTATCTCCCGTCATCAGACAACAGGTCTTCATGACTTGATCCAAGACGGGAGTAGCGAGTGCCGAAGCATGTGTTCGTGACTGGCGGAGTGGCAAGTTCACTCGGCAAGGGTCTGACCGCTTCCTCGCTCGGTCGATTGCTCAAGATGCGTGGCTTGCGGGTCACGATGCAGAAGCTCGATCCGTACATCAACGTCGATCCCGGCACCATGAACCCGTTCGAGCACGGCGAAGTCTTCGTGACGGACGACGGTGGCGAGACCGACCTGGATCTCGGTCACTACGAGCGTTTCATCGACGAGAACCTCTCCCGCGCATCGAACGCGACGACGGGCAGCATCTATCAAGCCGTCCTGGCCGCGGAACGGCGCGGGGATTATCTCGGTCGAACCGTTCAGGTGATTCCGCACGTGACTGACGAAATTAAGCGTCGTATTCAGCGGCTGGCGACCGACGACGTGGACGTCGTCATTACGGAGATTGGCGGAACGGTCGGCGACATTGAGATCCTTCCGTTCCTTGAGGCGGTGCGACAGTTCAAGAACGAGGTTGGTCGTGACAACGTGTGTTACGTGCACGTGACCCTCGTACCGTTCATTGGACCGAGCGGAGAACAAAAGACGAAGCCGACTCAGCACAGCGTCACCGAACTTCGGTCTCGAGGTATCCAGCCAGACATCATCGTCTGCCGTAGCGACGAGCCAATCAGCGATCAATTGAAGCGAAAGATCTCCAACCAGTGCGACGTAGAGGCGAAGAACGTCATCAACGCCGCTGATGCCAAGAACATCTACGAGCTTCCGCTCATCCTCCACGACGAAGGGCTCGACACACAGATCTGTTCTCTGTTGCGATTGGAGACGGAGCTCGATCTGACGCCGTGGCGTGCGCTCGTCGCTCGCGTCGAGGCGTCAGTGGCGCCGGTGAGGATTGGCCTGATTGGCAAGTACACGGAGCTCCACGATGCGTATCTTTCGGTCGTTGAAAGCCTGAAGCATGCCGGTTTCCATCATGGGGCTCGGGTGGAGATCGTCTGGATCCAGGCGGAGGAGGTCGAAGGCCTCCTCGCCGACGAAAAGATGAAGTCTCTCGATGGCATCGTGATCCCCGGTGGGTTCGGTCTACGAGGTGTCGAGGGCAAAATCCGGGCGGCTGAGTATGCGCGTGAGGCGGGGGTGCCGTGCCTGGGGTTGTGTCTTGGGATGCAGGTGATGACGATCGAATTTGCTCGTCACGTGCTCGGAATGGAGAATGCCCACTCGACGGAGTTCGACCTGGCGACACCGTTCCCCGTGATTGACATCATGAACGACCAGCGTGACGTCACTGACAAGGGAGGCACGATGCGTCTTGGCGCCTACTATGCAGTCCTCGAACCAGGGACCAAGGTCGCCGAAGCGTACGGAGAACCAGTCGTGAGCGAGCGTCATCGTCACCGCTACGAGTTCAATGGCGCGTACAGGTCGCGCTTCGAGGCTGAAGGTTTCATCTGTAGTGGCACGTCACCAGATCGACGGCTCGTGGAGTTCATCGAGCTCCGCAATCATCCGTTCTGGGTCGGAACCCAAGCGCACCCCGAATTTAAGAGTCGTCCGGATCGCCCGCACCCGTTGTTCCGCGAGTTGATCGGTGCCTCGCTCGCGTATCGATCAACCTCAGGGCGTTCGATGGCGCCGCAGTCGGCCGAGGTCGACCACAGCGTCGTCTCGTGACGAACGAAATCTTCCGTTTTCTCAAACGCCGCATCGTTCACGAATGGGGGGTGTGGTCCCTCGTTACCGACCATTTCGAAGGCGACCAAGGACTGACGTTCGCGAGGACGTTGCTCACGACCCCGGGAGCGGTCGCGGTCGTCGCTACTGACCGCAAGGCTCCGGATTGCAACGTCGTATTGGTCCATCAGTTCCGTGCATCGGTTCGCAAGTTCTGCTGGGAAATCCCTGCGGGTATGTGCGATGTCGTCGGGGAGCCACCGCGCCTGACTGCAGAGCGCGAACTGATGGAGGAGGCTGGACTCGCGGCGCACGAGTGGCAGGAACTCGGGGGCGTGCGGCAGGCATCGGGGATCTCGAATGCCTATGGCTCACTCTTCTGGGCGTCTGGATTGACCCCGGTGGCTGACGACCGACACGGTCCAGAAGAGGACGCGATGTCGGTTCACCACGTGCCATTCGTTAAGGCTCTCTCGATGATCGAGTCGGGTGAGCTCGATAACTCACTCGCCGTCGTCGGCATCCTGCGAGTTGCACGAATCCTGGGAGCGTAGATGTCGTCATCTCCTCACCCGTGGGTCGAGGGATTCCTCACCTGGTTGTCCATCGAACAGGGCCGCTCTCCTCGCACAATCGAGGCCTACCGACGCGACCTGGAAAAACTTTCGTCGTTCCTTCTCGCGTCTGGTACAACTCTCGAGGACTGTGATGCGAGCCACTTGGAGTCATTCGTTTCGTCGTTGAAGAAAGCGGAACGCGCTCCAAAGACCGTCGCTCGGCAGCTTGCTGCATGCCGCACGTTCTTCAAGTTCGCGGTTCAGGAAAATTTCCGATCAGACGATCCAACAGGGGTGATCGATGGCGTCAGTGTGCCGTCGGGTATTCCGAAGGCTCTTTCCGAAGATCAGGTCGAAGCCCTACTCTCTGCCTGCACAGGTGACGACTCCTATGCCCGGCGCGATCGGGCATTGCTCGAGTTCCTGTACGCAACGGGCGCGCGCATATCGGAGGCCTGTGGGTTGTCGCTTTCAGACCTTGATATGGACCAGCAGGTGGTGAGACTCTTCGGCAAGGGCTCCAAGGAGCGTTTGGTGCCGTTCGGTGGGCCATCGCAGCGTGCACTTCAGGATTGGTTGTCGGTGGGCGGGCGAGATGTGTTGTCGCCTCGACAGTGGCGCACCCGCGCGGACGCAGATGCCGTCTTTCTCGGCCGTGGGGGACGTCGAATTTCCCGTCAGGCTGCATGGAACATCGTCCGCAAATATGCGGGCATTGCTGGACTACACGGGGACATCTCGCCACACGTGATGCGCCACTCGTGCGCGACGCACATGCTCCGACACGGTGCCGACTTGCGGGTAGTTCAAGAGCTGCTCGGCCACGCATCGGTGAGTACGACTCAGGTGTATACACGTGTCGACAACGATCTTCTTTTCGCAACGTACTCCGAGTCCCATCCCCGCGCGAGGCGTCGATGAAAGCTTCGGTAAAGCATCTC
>CAYFJS010000033.1:0-9037 GCA_964343495.1 uncultured Acidimicrobium sp.
GGACCGATCACACCCGACGCGGTCCAGGTCGAGGGTTCACCAAGGAACCACCACGCAAGGGTGATCGGGTAGATACCGACGTCGAGGACTGATCCGCCGCCTTTGGTCGGGTCGAACAATCGATGCGTCGGGCTGCGCTCTGCGGCGAAGGAGAAGTCGCTCTCGATCGTGGTGATCTTGCCGAACTCGCCCGCGTCAATCCGGCGCTTCAGTTCGACGTGGAGAGGGTTGAACCGCATCCACATTGCCTCCATCAGAAAACGTCCGGTCGCTTTCGACGTGGCGACCATCTCGTCGACCTCCGCCGGGTTCATTGCAAGCGGTTTCTCGACGAGCACGTGCTTGCCCGACTCCATCATCAGGATCGCTTGCTCGCGGTGGACGGGGTGGATGCCCGCGACGTAGACGACCTCGACCTCGGGATCGTTGGCGAGTTCGGTGATCGACCCGTGTGTCCGCGGGATATTCCAAGTCGAACCGAACGTGCGAGCAGATTCGAGCGAGCGGCTTCCGACGGCGACGAGTTGCGCATCCGTGATGTTCGCCAAGTCACGTGCGAAGTCATTCGCGATGCGCCCCGTTCCAGCAATTCCCCAGCGCATGGTCACGACGCTCCAGCGATGGTCGTCGAAGCGCGATTCGCCGACGCCGCCAGTCCCGCAACCCACAGCACACCGGCGACCCCGACGATCGTGGTGAATGCGCCGCCGTAACCGACGCTTGCGGAGAGTGCACCCATGGAGGACGTTGCGGTCATGAACCCAATCCGCTGCGCGAGCGTCATTGCCGCGAGACCGGTGCCCGGTCGTTCGGGATTCATCCGCGCGGCCATCAGATAGATCTGCGGGAACATCACGCTCACTCCGAGACCCCAGAGCGCGAATGCAACGAGACCGACGACCGCATTCGGCGCGAGCATGAGCACGGCATATCCGGCGACGATGCTCGCGAGTGAGAGTGCAAGCAGGCGAAATTCGCCGATGCGATCGATGACACGGTCACCACTCAATCGTCCGACGAGCATCGCAGCGGAAAACACGACGGGTCCTGCACCCTTCAGTCGACCTGCATCGAGCCAGTCGCGCAAGGCGGCCGCGCTCCATTCGTTCGGCGTGACTTCGAATGCGGCCGCGGCGAGCGCGAAGAACACGATGACGAGGACTGCGCGTGTCACTTTCGTCGAGCTGCTCGGACTTGCTTTCGTCGCTTGCTCTGGAATGTGGGCTGCGTCGAGTTTCGCCACCGAACGAGTGGAGATGGTGAGGAGGACGACTGCGACGACGATGAGTTGCACCTTGAGCGGAATGTCGAGCACGGACGCGCACCAGCCGATCATCGTTCCGACAACGAAGCCGAAGCTCCACATGGCGTGGATGCGGTGCATGATCGAGCCGTCAGTTGTGGCCTGGATCGCGGCAGCCTCGGCATTCATCGAGGCATCTGCGAGCACATCGGAGAAGCCGAGCACGGTGAGTAACAAGAGCAGGGTGAAGGCATTCGGGACGAAGGCAATGAAGGGAAGTGTCAGTGCAAGACCCGTCATCGACCAGCGCAGGACACGCAAGATGAGCCCGGCTCGCAACACTCGACCACCGACGATGGACCCGAGGATGCCGCCGAGCCCACCCCCCAGGAGGGCGAGCCCCAGGCCGCCGTTACCGACTCCGATCGCGTCACGGACCTCATCGACCCGGGGTAGCCAGTTGGCAAACGAGGCTCCGTTGGCAAAGAACATGAGCCCGATGGCGCCGACTGATGTCCGAGACCCACGCGGCACGGGACGACCGTACCAGAGGGCCGGGTCCGCCAACTCCTGGCTGGCGCCCGGTTTGGAACGAGGTGGGCTGTGTTACGCTTTCAGGGGTGCCAATCAGGCACTCACTATCCATTTACTTTGGGGGAACCTCATGAGGAAGAGTCAGCTGGCCGTCTTCGCGGCTGCGGGAGCAATGTTGCTCGCAGCGTGCGGCGGATCGAGCAGCGACAGCGCCGACACCACCGCAGCAAGCGGTGGCGGATGCGTCGTCGGTGTGTCGTGGAACAACTACCAGGAAGAGCGTTGGGCGAAGTGGGATGAGCCCGCCATCAAGGCAGCGATCGAAGCTGCCGGTGGCACCTACATCTCGAACGACGCCAAGTCGTCTGCCGAGACGCAGGCCAGCAACCTCGAGAACCTGATCTCGCAGGGCGCCAAGGCTCTCATCGTTCTCGCCCAGGACGGCACGGCGATCATCCCGGCCGTCTCGAGCGCGATTGACTCGGGCGTTCCCGTGGTCGCGTACGACCGTCTGATCGAAGAGCCACGTGCCTTCTACCTGACGTTCGACAACCAGGGCGTCGGTCGCCTCGAAGCTGAAGAGATCTTCAAGCGCGTACCGAAGGGCAACTACGTCATCATCAAGGGCAACAAGGCCGACGCGAACTCCGACTTCCTGCGCGCAGGATATGAGGAAGTCATCGGCGATGCTGTCAAGGCTGGCGACATCAAGATCGTGAGCGAGACCTACACCGACAACTGGGACCCAGCAAATGCCCAGGCAACGATGGAGCAGGTCCTCACCGCCGAAGGCAACAAGGTTGACGCCGTTCTCGCAGAGAACGACGGCATGGCCGGTGGCGCAATCGCAGCCCTCGAGGCCCAGGGTCTCGCAGGCAAGGTGCCCGTATCCGGTCAGGACGCCGAGCAGGCCGCGTTGAACCGCGTCGCTCTCGGTACGCAGTCGTTGACCATCTGGAAGGACGCTCGTGACCTGGGCAAGGCAGCAGGCGAGGCCGCAATGGCACTCTGCAGCAACCCGGACGCAGCGGCCGTTTCTGGCGCCGCACCGTTCACCACGCCTGGTGGCAACTCCATCTCGGCCGTGTTCCTGACGCCGAAGCCGATCACTCAGGACAACCTGAATGACGTGCTCGACGCAGGCTGGACCGACTCGGCAACCCTCTGCCAGGGTGTCACAGCTGGTTCGGTGGCTGCCTGCCCGTGATCGGCAGACGTCACCGTTGAGACGCAACGTGCCCCCCGCCCATCCGGGTGGGGGGCACGTTCACATTTAGACCACGACTAGTTTCTTGTGATGGAGCACACCACGTGAATCAGGTGCAGACGAGCGAACAACAGACGAGCGAGACGAGTGCTCTCGCGCGCGTTCGATCGTTCCTCGCGTCGGCCGAGATCGATACCCGCTTCGCTGGAATGGTCGTCGCACTCATCGTGATTTGGACGGCGTTCCACGTCCTGTCGGGCGGAGACTTCCTCACGTCGCGGAACTTGTGGAACCTGTCGGTGCAGAGCGCGTCAATCGCAGTCATGGCGACGGGCATGGTGCTCATCATCGTGTCGCGCAACATCGACCTCTCGGTCGGCTCACTTCTTGGATTCCTCGGTTACGTGATGGCGATGGTGCAGACCCGCTGGATTCCTGACGCATTTGGTTTCGAACATTGGTACATCTGGATCGTCGCACTCATCGTCGGCGTCGTGCTCGGCGCGATCCTTGGAGCGGTGCAGGGCTCGATCATCGCGTACGGCGGCGTGCCCGCCTTCATCGTCACACTCGGCGGATTCCTCGTCTGGCGTGGACTCATCTTCCGCATGGGTGAGCAGGGTCAGACACTGTCGCCACTGGACAAGACCTTCCAGCTGATCGGCGGCGGACCGAACGGTTCGCTCGGCGAATGGCGCAGCTGGATATTTGGTCTCTTGGGTTGCGCCGGAGCGTGCGCGACCATCTCTCTTGCGCGTCGCCGTCGGCGTCGCTACGACCTCGCAGTTCGCCCACTCGGCGTCGACGTCGGGCTCGCGGTGCTCGGCTGCGTCGTCATCATTGCCGGAATCGTCTTCGTCGCGGTCGGATACGAGTCACCGATCACCGGTTCGCCGACTGGCGTGGCCTACCCGGTCGTCATCCTCATCTTCATCACCATCGGCATGGTGTATCTCGCGCGTCGCCGACGCTTCGGCCGCTACGTCTATGCGATCGGCGGCAATCCCGAGGCAGCCGAGCTCGGAGGTATCGACACTCGGCGCACGGTGATGGGCACGTTCATCCTGATGGGAATCCTGTGCGCGGTGAGCGCGGCGATCCAGACGGCGCGACTCAATGCCGCAGTCACGGGTCTCGGCGTGCAGAACGAACTCGACGTCATTTCTGCGGCGGTCATCGGCGGGACGTCGTTCTCGGGTGGCATCGGCACGATCAGCGGAGCGGTGCTCGGTGCGGTGATCATGCAGTCACTTCGCTCAGGCATGGTTCTCCTGCGAATCGACTCGCCATCCCAGGACATCGTCGTGGGCATCGTGTTGGTCTCGGCGGTTGCAATCGACGCCGCGCTCCGTGTCGGCAAGCGGCGTTCGGCGACGATCGCGCTCGTCGTCGGCCTGGTCGTGGCAGCTCTCGTGATCCAGACGGGACGTCAATGATGAGACACCATGAGGGAGTGAGGACGCAATGACGGACACGACGACACGAACGCCACTCGTCGAACTCCGCGACATTCGAGTTTCATTCGGCGGTCTCCACGCCGTCGACGGTGTGACCCTCACGCTGTATCCAGGCGAAGTGGTTGCGCTCGTCGGCGGTAACGGCGCAGGAAAGTCGACGCTGATGCACACGCTCGCCGGCGCACACCCAGCGGATTCAGGTCAGATCCTCGTGAACGGTGAACCCGTGACGATCGCGACTCCACGTGATGCGCGTGCCTATGGAATCGAAGTGATCTATCAGCGACTCGCGCTCGCCGAGAACATCGATGCCGCGGGCAACTTGTTCCTCGGCCGTGAACTGCGCACGCGAACCGGTGCGCTCGACGACTCGGCAATGGCGTCGGCGACGAGGGACGTGCTGAAGCGACTCAACCCGCGGTTCAAGAACCTGAACACGCCTGTCAAATCGCTCTCTGGTGGTCAACGCCAGTCGGTGGCGATCGCGCGTGCGGTGCACTTCAACGCCAAGATCCTGATCATGGACGAGCCGACTGCGGCCCTCGGTCCCGCCGAGACGGCACAGGTGCGGGAGTT
This sequence comes from uncultured Acidimicrobium sp., assembly GCA_964343495.1. GTDB lineage: Bacteria > Actinomycetota > Acidimicrobiia > Acidimicrobiales > Ilumatobacteraceae > UBA3006. The sequence goes on from CAYFJS010000033.1 coordinate 5,018, forward strand.
GATCGAGCAATTGAAGTCGGAGGGGATCGGAATCTTCTTGATCAGCCACGACATCCACGACGTGTTCGACCTCGCGGATCGCATCAGCGTGATGATGCAGGGCCGCCTCGTTGCCACCGTGGAGAAGGCCAAAGTGACCAAGGATGAGGTCCTTGCGATGATCATCATGGGCCAGCGACCCGGCGGAGCAAGCTGACGAAGTTCTGCCCGGCCGACTCAGCCGCCGGGACTCCACCTCACGGGAGCAGTTGATCCGCGAGCGATCGCGTAGAAGCCGTCCGCATCGACGGGCATCCACGGTCCAGGCTTTGTGCCAGGGAACGTGACCCTGACTTCTGCAGTCTGGGCTTTTCCGAGGCCGAAGTGAATCCACGAGGCATCGCCGCTCGCATGGCCACCGCCCACGGTCACCTCGCGGGTCATCGTGCGGCCACCGGCTCGAACCTCGATCTTTGAGCCAATTGCGTGAGTATTCGGCGCCGGTTGCGCGATGCTGAGGGCGATCCAGTGTCCGAGTGGGGCAGGGGAACTGGCGGTTCCCGTGCCGACGTTTCGACGCACTTCGACGGGAACTCGCCGGTTGACGACGACGAGATCAAGCAGACCGTCGAGGTTGAGATCGGTGAGGACGGCACCGCGCGAACGGGCTTCGTTGTTGACGCCCGCCTCTGCTCCGCGTTCGACGAACGTTCCATCACTTCGTCCGAGGAGGAGGTTGTTGGGGTCGTCCTTCGCGTAGTCGACCTGAGCGTCGACGTTTCCCTTCGAGATGAACAGGTCGACGAATCCGTCGTTGTTGACGTCGTCGAATTCCGGATGCCACGCGGTCGATGGCAGGACGTCGCTCCCCGTATAGGGGCGTTGTGCGGTGACGCCGCGTTCCAGGGCGATGTCGCGATATCGAGGTTCGCCCGTCGCGTCCTCGAGAGTCTGAAGTTTGTTGTCGGCCTGGCTCGAGAGGAACACCTCCGGCTTGCCATCGCCGGTGAGGTCATAGCTTGCGATGCCCATTCCCCAGATGACGACTTTGCGCCAACCATCAGCTTCGCCGTATTGGCGAGGCTCCTCGCCGGTCCTGATTCTCCACAGCTGTTCCTCGGCATTGCGGTCATAGTTGCGGTCGTTGCTCACGCGCAGGTCTGCATTGCCGTCGTCATTCCAGTCGGAGAACAAGAGGGAAAGCGTGCAATGTGCGGGGAGGAGTTTCGGTGCGGTGTATCCGTTCATGCCAGGACTCCACAGTTCGTTCGCTGCACAGTCGTAGGTGTCGGGGATGAGATAGTTCCCGAACGCCAACGTCGGGAGCTTGGCACCCGATTCCCACATGGCCGAGAAAGCAACTGTCCAATCATCGCCGGGGTCGACGCCGAGTTGCGATGTCGCATCCTCGAACTCGCAGTTGCCGAGTCCTCGCAGGATCGCGTTCGCTCCACGGCGAAGGACGACGAGGTCGAGCACGCCATCACTGTCGACGTCGAGCGGGTATGCCCCGGTGACCGCGGTGAGGTCGGTCGTTGGTGACGACTTCTGAGAGAACCGGAGCGCTCCTGCAACGTCACTTTCGTTGACGTAGAGCGCGGCATCCTTGGCGCCACCGGCAAGGTAGAGCTCCGGTTTGCCGTCGTCGTTGCAGTCGAACGTCGCGACTCCACCGCCGACGAAGTAGGGAAACTCACCGTCGTAGACGTGGTTGATTCCCGACGATGCCGTCTCGTCGACGAAGAGAGGGACGACGGGGTCGTTCGAGCTTCGACCGACGAGGGCGTATGCGATCCCCCCGATGAGAATCGCGCCGACGGCCGCGAGTGCGACCAGACGGTTCCGGGTCACGGGCGGTCGGTCGGTGGAAGTTCGGCCACGATGAGCCAGCGGGAACCGGTGGCCCTGCGCATGGCCCACATCGTCTTGAATGGTGCGGACGAACTGGACACCACCGATCCCTTGACGTCGCGGATCTCGGTGGTGACCGTTCCTTCGGAGATCATCCCGAGGCTGAGTCCGTCTTGGCGTCCGAAAGGAACGAGGAGGCGGACACGCACACGATCGATCGAATAAGTGTCGGTGACCGTACGGCCGATCGAGGACGATTCACGCAGGCGTGCCTGCATCGCATCCAAACGGTCGCCGTGGTCGACAGCAGTGAGAAGCGTTCCGTCGCCTTCGAGCACCGCCTGCTTTTCGAGCGCGAGGTTCTCGGCGAGTGTGAGGACGATGGCCTGTGCGCCCTTCACATCTATTTCGTGGTTCCAATTCATGACCTCTTCGTCCACGGTGATGTCGGGGAAGGTCGTGGGGTCGATGCGTGTTGAGAGGCGACCGATCAGATTCTCTGGCTCTCCGGCGAGGACTCCCTGCGTCGTTCGGGCACCGAACGAGAGCCCGCCGACGACGAGAAGTGCTACGACGCCGAGTGTCGCAACTCGACGGGTGCGGACCGCGGTCGCGACGTTTCCATCGGAACCATTGATGACGTGTCGCGACCAGTCGCGCAGCGTGTCACCAGCGGAGCGCGGGTCTGGAACGACTCGCTCAAGGAGTGGCCGAAGGGCCGTCATGATCGTGAGACCCGAAAGCAGTGCGACCTTGGCGCCGAACTCGGTGTCTTGTGGCGCCATCAAGACGACACACACGATCCCGACCAGAACACCGAACGTGATGCGCCCGACGCGTCCCTGTGGAGTGGTCCTGGGATCGGTGATCATGAAGTAGGTGAAGATGAGGATCTCCGGCGACATGACGATCGCGGTCCACAGCGATGACCCACAGACCGGTGCAAATGCCCAACGCGCGGTGAAGCACTGACCGGATGCCGCATTGATCGCGGTGCCGGCGGCAAGTGTGAGCCAGAACGAAATGACCGTCGTCAGCAGACCGAGACGCCGAGTGACGAGAGTGCCACCAACCAAGATGACCGCATACGCAATGATCATCGAGGGATTCGACAGCGGTGCCCACCAGAAATCCAGCGGTTCGATGCGGCTGCTTCCGAGGACGATGAACGCAAGGACGAGTCCGACGTTCGACGGATTGAAGACGTGTGATCCACCCTTGCGCACGATGAACTTGGTGAGGAGTGAGAACGCCGCGATCGCGGAGAACATCCACCACTTGTGGAAGGTCCAATGGTCACCGACCGGCGTGCTCGGCACGCGCAGGATCAGGGCGATACCACTCCCGGTCAACATCGCACTCGCGGGCCACACGAACGAGCGGGTTTGACGGAACGTGATCGCAACTTGGAGGAGCGCAGACGTCAGGATCGCAGCGAGGATCTGCGGCACGCTGACGTGGAAGCCGAGGCCCACCTGCCCGAGCGTGTGCAACGTGATGACGACCATCGCGACGTGGAGGCGTGAGTCGCGGATCTTCGGCAGGACGACGGGATAGACCGAATTTCCGATCCGCACCGAGCGCCCGGGAGTCGGGGTGGCGACGGCTAGTGGGGGCGCGAAGGTGTCAGCCACGGGAGAAAAACTAGTTGACAAAATGGTCGTTTCGCGAGGGAGGCCGGCAGTTTTCGGGCTCGCCACGTAGGGTCTGGACTCATCACCTCCGTCTCGCTCGACACCTGGCTCACGCCCCCTCACAACCGTGAGGCCTTCTGGCGTGTCCGTGACCTTGCCCCCGTCAAGCCCATCCTCAATTCCACCGGTCGAGTCAGACAGTTCACCGACGGTCTCGCGAACATCGGAGGAATTTCCGTCCCTGCGCTCGGCGGGCAGGGGATGGAGACGCTCGAACAGCATCTCATCCACACGAACTGCGATGGCCTATGCGTCGTGCGTGACGGAATCGTGCGGTACGAATGGAAACCAGTCGGCGTCGCCGGTGCGTATCAATCTGCGGCCCACGACCCGTCGTCGAGGCACTTGTTGATGAGTGTCTCCAAGTCGCTGTGTGCAACAGTGCTCGGCGCTGCGGTCGGGCGTGGCGATGTCTCGCTTGCCGACCGGGTCTCCGATGTCGCACCTGAATTCGCAGAGACGAGTGTCGCGGACGCAACCGTGCGCCATCTCATCG
>CAYFJS010000034.1:0-8954 GCA_964343495.1 uncultured Acidimicrobium sp.
GGGGTCTCGAAAGAGACCACAACATGTTGTGTCGAACCTGGCCCCATTGCAGGTTTGCCCACAACTGGTAGGGATTGATTACAGCATTGTAATTCCCCCCTGTCAATCATTCCCAACCCTTCTCGAACCTCGTTTCGTCCTGATCTTGCTTGGCTTTCGTCGACCTTCGAAAAAGAAATCAAAGTGTCACAAAATGCAACCGACTCCGTCGCAGACCCCCCGTCACAGGTCCAGGATCGAAACCCCACGCTGCCGTGAAACGTCGTCGCGCCGTTGCCGGTTGCGCCCCGAAATATACGGCCGTCCCCCTGTGTGGAGGAAGTGGATAACCGTGTGAATTACCGATTTGTTCTGGGGATCAGGCTGTGGGAAACCTGGGTACTAGCTGCGGACAACTTCGACCCGCACGGGGATTCCGTTCAACACGGCGTTTCCCGACAGCGGATCCATCTGGTCGTGGTCCGTGAGCACGTTCGAGTTCACGCCCGCGTAGCGACGCGCCACGTCGAGCTGCACGCCGTCGACTTCGTGCCCCCAACCGTGCGGCAGGCTGACCACGTTCTGGCGAATGTCGCTCGTGACGTCCACCGTGGCGACCACGCTCCCGACGCGCGACGTGACGCGCGCGAGACCACCCGACGCAACGCCGACGCGTTCCGCATCGAGGGGATGCATCTGCAGCGTGCAACGGGGCTTGCCCTTCACGAGCACTTCGATGTTGTGCATCCAGGAATTGTTCGAACGCACGTGGCGACGACCCACGAGCATCATCTCGTCGCTCGGCTCGGCACCCATGAACGTCTCCAGTCGTGGGAGATCCGAAAGCATCGGTTCCGGTGCGAGTTCGATCTTTCCGCTCTCCGTGCGCAACACCTCGGGGATGCGCGGCTCGAGCGGACCGAAGTCGATGCCGTGCGGGTTGTCGCGCAACGTCGCAAGCGAGATGCCCTTCGGGTTCGCGCCGAAACCGTCCCCGTACGGTCCGGTGCGCAACATGAGGTCCAACATGCGCTCCGGTCCACGCGGTGAGGCGACCATCACGGCGCGCGCGATCTCGTCGCGATCGCGACCGTGGATCGGCGACGACGAGTCCTTCAACAAACTGTCGAGCAGCGCACCGAAGGTGAAGTCGTCCACCACCTGCGGATCGACATCCGCTCCGAGACCTTGCGCGATGCCCGCCAACTTGGCCAGGATCTCCCACTCGTCGGGTTGACCCTCGGGCAACGGGAACACCGCTTCGGAATAGTTGGCCACGTTGCGAATCGAAAACGCGGTGAACACGAGATCGAAGTGGCTGCGCTCGAGATGCGACGGCGGCGGCAGGATCACGTCGGCGTGACGCGTCGTTTCGTTCAGATAGATGTCGACGGCGACCATGAACTCGAGGCTCTCGAATGCCTCATCCAGCTGATCGCTGTTCGGCGTCGAGAGCACGGGGTTCCCCGCCACCGTGACCATCGCGCGAATCTGGCCCTCGCCCGGGGTCAGGATCTCCTCGGCCATCACCGCGGCCGGATACTCCCCGATCGCCTCGGGGAACTTGCGCACGCGCGAGTGCCCGCGACCGATGCGGAAGCCCTTGCCGCGACCCTTCTCGCCGCGCGTCGTCGGGTTGCCCGCCGCCGGCATCGGGAACATCACCCCGCCCGGTGAATCGAGGTTGCCCGTGAGCGCATTGACGACGTCCACGAGCCATGACGCGGTCGTGCCGAAGCTCACCGTGCAGGTGCCGATGCGTCCGTAGACGCACGATGACTCGGCGTCCAACAATTCAGTGGCGATCCGTCGAATCACCGCGGCCTCGATCCCGGTCGCACGCGCGACCGCTTCGGGCGTGAACGGCGCGAGTGCGCGCGACAACTCGTCGAGACCATTGATGTGTCCACGCAGCCGATCGCCGGTATCCGCCCGACCGGTGGCGATGATCGCGTTGGCGAGTGCGGCGAGGAAGAGCGCGTCGCCGTTCGGGCGAATCGCGATCCACTCGTCGGCATGCTCTGCGGTCTTCGACTTGCGCGGATCGACGACGACCACCTTGCCGCCACGTTCGCGCACCGCCTCGAGGCGACCCGGGAAATCCGGCGCGGTGCACAAGCTGCCGTTCGACTCGTACGGATTCGCGCCGAGGAGGACGATGTAGTGCGTGCGATCGATGTCGGGCACCGCCACGCTCGCCGGCGTGCCGAACATGTAGGCCGAGGAGATCTGCTTGGGCAACTGGTCGACCGACGAGGCCGAGAAGCGTTGCTTGGAACCGAGCGCCTGCAGCCACACGCGGTTGTAGATGAGTGGTGACAGATTGTGCGCGTTCGGATTGCCGACGTACGCACCGATCGAGCCGCGACCGTGCTTGGCGATCACGCCGTTCAGACCCTCATCCACGATCCTCCACGCCTCATCCCAGGAGACGGGCACGAACTCGCCGTTGCGCTTCGCGAGCGGGACGCGCAGACGGTTCGGATCCTCGTGCAACTGCTTGAGCGTGCTCCCCTTCGGACAGATGAAGCCCTTCGAGAACACGTCGTCGCGATCGCCACGGATGCGCGTGACTTCGTCACCGACGACGGTGATCTCCAACCCGCACGTCGCCTCGCAGAGTGGACACGTACGAAACACGGTGCGTTCGGTGGATGCCATCTCCCCATCGTGCCATAGGCTCATTCGTCGTGCGCCATGAACATCCGGCACCGCAACGCGAGGTGACGCCAGCCGAGGTGGCAACGATGACGCGCACCCGCATCCCGACTGCGCACGGCACCCGACCGCACGTCGGGCTGTGCATGGTGATGAGCCTGGATGGCCGCACCGTCGTCGACTCGCACTCCCGACAACTCTCCGGTCCCCAGGACCTCGCGATGCTCGTCGCGTTGCGTCGCCTGGCCGACGTCGTGCTCGTCGGTGCCTCGACGGCGATCATCGACACCTACGACCAGACGGTGCGCCAGGACCTCCCGATCGGGGTGGTCACGACGAGAGTCCGCCTGAGCCCCAAGGCACCGCTCTTTGCCGAGGGCCCGGGCTTCCTCATCACCCCCGAGGACACGGTCGTGCCCGAGGGGTTTCGCGTGGTTCGCGCGGGTCGTGGCACCGTCGACCTGACGCGTGCGCTCGAACAGATCGAGGGCAACTTCGCCCAACTCGAAGGCGGACCGACGCTCAATGCAGCGATGTTTTCGGCCGACCTCGTGGATGAGATCAACGTGACGGTGAGCGCGAGCCTCGTCGGTGGCAAGGGGCCCGCTCTCGTCAGCTCGACGATCCCGCTCATGCATCGCTACCAGTTGGCACACGTCGTCACCGACGACGGGTTCGTGTTCTTGCGGTACCTGCGCGCGCGTTAGGCGCGGGTCGAACGCTTCTGCAACAACGCGAGCTCGCGGCGGAAGTCGGCGGCATCGTCGAAGTTCTTGTACACGCTCGCGAATCGCATGTAGGCGACCTCGTCGGCGGCGCGCAATTCATCGAGCACGCTGTGGCCGACGTCGGACGTGGTGACGTCACCACCGACGAGTCGCAACTTGTCCTCGATGCGCTCGACCATCGCCATGATGTCGATGTCCTCGACCGGGCGACCCTTGACGGCGGCCTGGATGCCGGAGGCGACCTTGGCCCGATCGAACGGCTGACGGGCCCCGTCGCGCTTGATCACGAACAGTGGCTGGTTCTCGAGGCGCTCGTAGGTGGTGAAGCGGTACCCGCAGTCGGTGCAGCTGCGCCGGCGGCGGATGGCGGCGCCTTCCTCGGATTCCCGAGAGTCGATGACCTTGGTGTCAACGCATGAGCACGATGGGCAATGCACTGTGCTCAACAGTACCCCTGCGAGATATATCAGTTGTGCGATGGTGCGCGAGTTATGGAATGCGCACTTGCTGACCGGCGGCGATTGCATCACCGTTCAGCCGCACGAGTTCATCGACGAGATCCGCGGTGTTGGCCTGCGGTGCGATGCGCTGCGCGATCGCCCACAGCGTGTCGCCCGGCTGGGCGATGACGTACTGCGGTTCCATCACCGCTCCGGCAACCGCCGGATCGGCATCGGCCTGCGAACCCGTCGCACCGACCACGGTGGTGACGGCGAGCGCGAGGATCGCCACGAGGAGACCGACGGCGGCGAGGCGGCGGCGGGCGTAGACGGCAGCCGAGACCGGGCGTGGACGCATCGTCGGGTGGTTGGCCGAGCGGACGCGGCGAACGGGGCTCGCCGAGCCTCCCTCGATCACGTGCAGGCGGGGCGCCCGACGGGTCGGGGTGGATGGGTCGATCGAGCGGTAGTCGAGTGCGATGGCCATGGGGTGGGTCCTTTCGGGTGGTTTTTGGGGGAGGATCTGGTCTAGTCGGGGGGTTGTGCGGGGTTTCTGGCTGGCTGGTACTGGACTTCCTGGCACCACCCACCCTAGCGAACAGGTGTTCGCAGTTGGCGGATTGTGCGAACATTTGTTCTCCGAACAGGTGTTTGACCTGGGGGGCGAACACCCGTACGATGGACCCATGACCAGCCGCCAGCCAGCCCAGACCCCAGCCCTCACGGACCGCCAGCGCGGGATCCTGGACTTCATCGAAAAGAACATGCGGGAGCGGGGCTATCCCCCCTCCGTGCGCGAGATCGGTGAGGCCGTCGGCCTCAGCTCCTCGGCCACCGTCCACAACCACCTGGCCGCCCTCCAGAAGCTCGGCTACCTCCACCGCGACCCGACCAAGCCCCGCGCCATCGAGGTCCGCTACGAGGCCTCGAGTGGGGTCGCCATGGAGCGCCGCCCAACGAAGCACGTCCCGCTCGTCGGTGACGTCGCCGCCGGTGTCAACGTGCTCGCCCAGGAAAACGTCGAAGAGCTCGTTCCCCTGCCGATGGACTTCACCGGCGACGGCGAACTCTTCATGTTGCGCGTGCGCGGCGAGTCGATGATCGACGCCGGCATCTTGGACGGCGACTACGTCGTCTGCCGCCAGCAGACCACCGCGAACAACGGCGACATCGTCGTCGCGGGCATCCCCGGCGACGAGGCCACCATCAAGACGTTCACCAAGAGCGGCAGCAAGATCACGCTCACCCCGTCGAATGAAAAGATGAAGCCGATGGTGTTCGACTCAGGCGAAGTGAACGTCTACGGCAAGCTCGTGACGGTGTTGCGCCGCCTCAGCTGACGCCGAGTCGCTTCGCCACCAGTTCGATCTTCTCATCTGGCTGCACGACGGCCACACGCACGTTGTTCGCACCACCCGCACCATAGAAGTCTCCGGGACTGACGAGCGCACCGCCTTCGCGTGCGAGTCGCTCGGCGAACGCCCAGCCGTCACTCGCGTCGAACCACAAGTAGAAGCCGCCGGCGGGAAGGTCGATCGAAATTCCCGACCACTTCGACAGCACGTGTGCCGTGCGCTCGAGTCGACGGCGATACGTCTCGCGCTGGACCGCCACGCTCGCATCGTCATCGAGTGCGACGACGGCCGCGCGCTGCGCAGGACCGGGCACCATCATTCCCGCGTGCTTGCGCACCTCTTTGAGATAGTGCACGAGATCGGCATCCCCCGCATAGAACCCGACGCGCAGGCCCGCGAGATTCGAACGCTTGGAGAGCGAATGCAGCACCACCACCCCATCGAGTCCGTGCTGCAGTGCGCTGCGCGGTTCGCTCGCCCACGTGAACTCGGCATAACACTCATCGGAGAACACGGGCACGCCGTGCGCGCGACCCCACGCTGCGACCGCGCCGAGGTCGTCGAGCGCGCCGGTCGGATTCGACGGCGAGTTCGACCAGATCATCACCGCACGCTTGGCGTCGTCTTGACTGATCGCATCCAGATCGAGGGAACCGTCCGCGCGCATCGGCACGGCGACGGGTCGACAGTTGGCAAAGATCGCACCCATCTCATAGGTCGGGTAGGCAACGGCGGGATAGAGCACGGTGTCGCGGGATGGGTCGCGGAGGCGCAACCAGTGCGCGGTCGTGGCGACGAACTCCTTGCTCCCGACGCAGGCCGCGACCTGCGCGAGCGGAACGTCGACTAGGAAGCGCCGCTGCATCCAGTTGCGCGCGGCGGTGCGCAGGGCCTCGCTTCCGATGCTCGGCGGATAGCCGCGCTCGGCATTCGACGTGGACAGCGCGGCGACGACCGCCGGTGCCGGGGCATCGCAGGGATCCCCGATGGACAGATCGACGATGCCGCCCTCGTGTTGCGCGCACAGCTTCTTGAACGCATCCAACCGGTCGTAGGGATACGGCGGCGGAACGAAACCGGTGCTCACTTCGCCCCCTCGACGACGAAAGCCGAGAGTCGACCGACGGAGGCGCTCGCGAGGCGCGCGCGGATGCGCATCCCGGTCTCCTCATTGGCTGTCGACACGACTTCTCCCTCTCGATGGATGGCGGCCACGACGTCGCCGCGGTCGTAGGGAACGAGGAGTTCCACCACCGCGGTGATCGCCCGCATGCGATCCCCGATCGTACGCAACAGCAGATCGATTCCCTCGCCCGTGCGCGCCGCGATCGCCACCGAGCCGAAGTGTTCGCGTGCCAGACGCGCGGCCTCGTCGGGCGCCGCATCGGCCTTGTTGAACACGAGCAACTCGGGCACGTGCCCCGCGCCGATCTCGTCCAGCACCTCGTGCACCGCATCGATCTGGCCGAGCGGATCGACGGACGTCGAATCCACGACGTGCACGAGCAGGTCACTCGTCGTGGCCACCTCGAGCGTGCTCTTGAACGACTCCACGAGACCGTGTGGGAGTCGACGCACGAATCCGACGGTGTCGGAGAGCAACACCGGTTCACCACCCGGGAGGGAGAGTCGCCGCGTCGTCGGATCGAGCGTGGCGAACAGTCGGTTCTCCGCGAGCACTCCTGCGTCGGTCAAGGTGTTCAGGAGCGTGGACTTCCCCGCGTTCGTGTAGCCGACGATCGTCACGCTGCCGAGACCAGACCTGTTGCGTCCCTTGGACTGTTCTCGTCGCGTGCTCGCGAGGTGTGCGAGGTCCTTCGACAACTTGGCGATCTTGTCCTGGATGCGTCGACGATCGACCTCGAGTTTGGTTTCGCCGGGGCCCCTCGTGCCGATGCCACCACCCTGCTGCGACATCGCACCCGCGACACCGCGACGAAGTCTCGGCAGGCGGTACTTGAGGAGCGCGAGTTCGACCTGCGCCTTGCCCTCTTGCGTGTGGGCGTTCTGGGCGAAGATGTCGAGGATCACCGCGGTGCGGTCGATGGCGGTGCGACCGAGCAGTTTCTCCAAGTTGAACTGTTGCGCGGGCGAGAGCTCGTTGTCGAACACGACGGTGTCGGAGTCGACCTGCAGGCACAACTCGCGCAACTCTTCGGCCTTGCCCTTGCCGATGTAATACGTGTGATCGGGTGCGTCCCTGCGCTGGGTGATGCGTGCGACCTCGTCCGCGCCAGCGGTGTCGATGAGGAGGGCGAGTTCGTCCAACGACTCCTGCGTCTCGCGATCGTCGTGGCCGTCCAAGGTGACCCCCACGAGCACGATGCGCTCGCGGAAGCTGCGTTCGATCAGCGTGCGCCCGAGCGCCTCCTGGTATGGATTGCTCACGCGTGCAACACCGCTGTCGTCGAGAGCACGTGTTCCGACGGCCCGATCAACGTGACGCGACCAGGTGCGGGATCATTCACCCGCACGCGCACGTCTCCGCCGTCCATGTGCACGACGACGTCGTTCGCCTTGCCGCTCACGAGACCCCACTGCACCGCGGCCCACGCACTCGCACACGCGCCGGTGCCACACGCTTGCGTGATTCCCGCTCCGCGTTCGTGCACGCGCATCGTGATCGCATTCGATTCCGGACCCGGCTCGATGATCTCGAGGTTCACCATCGGGACGCGCTCGCCGAGTTCCTTGAGCGGCACGACGGCGACGTCCTCGACCCCGACGACGGCGTGTGGGTTTCCGGTTGAGAGATGCATGACGGGTCGATTGGGATCCGCACCGAGCGACGACCATGCGCCAGGGGCGTCGATCACGGAGACTTCCCCCATGTCGACGGAGGCATCGACGATGGTCTCGCTGCGCGGAGTCACCTCGACTCGTCGCATGCCCGCATCGGTGGCGACCTGATAGACGAACGAGGTGGTGCGGCCCGCGGAGCGGTGCGCGGCCTGGGCGAGACAGCGAATCCCGTTCCCGCTCATCTCGGCGATCGAACCATCCGAGTTGTACAGCTTCATCGTGAGTGACTCGGTTCCCGGGTTCCCGAGGAGCAACAGCCCGTCCGCACCGATTCCGGACGTTCGATCGCAGAGTCGGCGCGAGACCTCCACCCAGTCCACTCCCGACGGTGGGTTTTCGATCACGAGGAAGTCGTTGCCGAGACCCGAGAGTTTCTCGACCGTGACCGAAAAGTCCATGCCCATTGTCTAGTGGAGAAACTCAGCAAGGATGGGGGCGATTTCAGTTTCGGGATCTTCGTTCACCGTCACCCATCGGATGCGCGGGTCGCGACGGAACCACCGCTCCTGGCGCACCGCGAACTGGCGCGTGTGCAACACGATGTCGGCGACGGCCTCATCGAGGGAACACTCACCGTGCAGATGATCGATCAACTCGGCATAACCGAGCGCCTGGCGGGCCGTGTGTGAGAGCGCCCGCGATTCCACGAGCGACTTCACCTCGGCGAGGAATCCCATCTCCATCATGCGGTGCACGCGGGCCTCGACACGCTCGGCCAACACCTCACGGCGCCACAGGATGCCGATCTGGGTGACCCCGTTGTCGGGGTATGCGCCGGTGCCGGGACCGAAGGAACTGAAGGGCTTGCCGCTCCCGATCGTCACCTCGAGTGCGCGTTCGATGCGGCGACGATTCGTCGGTTCGATCCGTGACGCGGCGAGTGGATCGAGTTCCTCGAGTCGCCGATACAACACATCGACGTGACGCTCCCCCTCGATCTCCCTGCGCGCCTCGGGAAACTCACCGGGGAACTCGAGGTCGTCGATGAGCGC
>CAYFJS010000035.1:0-8896 GCA_964343495.1 uncultured Acidimicrobium sp.
CAGGTGATCGCCGCGATGAGCGGACGAGGACGCGGCGTATTCATACACGCCTTCCATCTGGCCGACAACGAATAATCGTTTGTCGTCAGCGGGGCGCAAGACCGATGGCGCGATACGCGCGATCCAGCGTTGTTGCAGCGACGCCTTGTGCTCGTTCGGCGCCGATGCGAAGGAGTCGGCTCAATTCACCGGGGTCGCCCTTCAGTTGTTCATACCGCGTCCGAATTGGCTCCAGCATCGCGGCTACGGCAGCGCCAGTATCGGTCTTCAACTTTCCGTACTGGGAGTAGTTCTCCGCGAGTGCTGCGACGGGCGTGTTCGTTGCCACGGAGAGGATGTCGAGCAGGTTGCTCACGCCCGGTTTTCGTTCGCGATCGTACGACACCGAGTTGTCGCTGTCGGTGACGGCACGCTTGAACTTCTTCTCGATGTCAGATGGGCTGTCGGTGAGATAGATAATGCCCGCGTCGGTGTCGGTGCTCTTGGACATCTTGCTTGTGGGATTCTGGAGGTCCATGACCCGCGCACCTGCGGCTGGTGTCACTGCCTTCGGGACGACAAACGTGTCACCGAAGCGATGGTTGAACCGAAGTGCAATGTCGCGAGTGATCTCGATGTGCTGGCGCTGATCGTCACCGACGGGGACTTCCTCGGCGTCGTAGAGGAGGATGTCGGCGGCTTGGAGGGCGGGATAGGTGAAGAGGCCAGCAGAGACGAAATCAGCCTCTTTCCGCGCGGACTTGTCCTTGAATTGCGTCATTCGGCTCAATTCCCCAAAGCTGACCGTGCATTCCATGATCCAGCCGAGTTGTGTGTGCTCGGGGACATGCGACTGGACGAAGATCGTTGCCACGTCGGGATCGAGACCGACCGCAAAGAGCATCGCCGCAAGATCGAGGGTGTTCGTCCCCAGCGTTCCAGGGGTTTCGGTGACCGTGAGGGCGTGTAAGTCGACGATGCCGTGGAAGACGTCGCCGGCGTGCTGACCAGCGACCCAATTCCGTAACGCACCGAGGTAATTGCCGAGGTGCACCTGTCCAGTCGGTTGAATACAGGAGAGCACGCGAGCCACATCGCCACGCTAGTGGAAGGCTTCTCGCGTACTGAGGCTTGATTACGATGTGTCCGTGACGTACGAGGTGGCAACCCCCGTTTATGACGGACCATTCGACCTCCTCTTGCACCTAATTCTCAAGGAAGAAGTCGACATCCACGAGATCAGCCTGTTGACGATCGTGGAGGCATACCTCGCCGAGGTGTCGAAGATGGAGAAGTTCGACCTCGACGTCGCCACGGAGTTCCTGCTGATCGCCGCAACGCTCGTTGAATTGAAGACTCGCCGCCTCCTGCCGAGCAGGGAAAACGTCGACCTCGACGAAGAACTTGCCCTGTGGGAACAGCGCGACCTCTTGCTGTCGAGATTGCTCGATCACAAGACCTTCAAGGACGTTGCGGGACTGTTTTCGTCGCTGATGGATCGTGCGGCTCTGTCGTTCCCGCGTCGTAGCGGACCAGATGAGCGCTTTGCAGACCTGATGCCGGACATCCTCGAAGGGGTGACACCACTTCGTCTTCAGCGGGCATTCGTGCGGTCGATCATGCCGAAGCCTCCGACGTCGATCCTCTTGAACCACGTAGCTCCAATCGGAGTGAGCGTCGCTGACGCCTTGCTCGATCTCGTGGAGACCTTGCCGACGATGGGTCGTGTCACTTTCCGCGAACTGACTGAAGTGATCAGGGATCGCATCCATGTGGTCGTGAGATTCCTAGCGCTCCTCGAGTTGTACAAGCAGCGACGCGTCGACCTCGAGCAACACGAGCGCTTCGGCGACATCGTGGTGACGTGGATTGGTGGCGAGAGCACAGGCTTCGATCCGACGTTCGAAATTGACGACTACGAAGGATGAGACACGTGACGGGGGGACAGGCGAGATGAACAAAGACGTCGAAATCGTGCGGGCGCTGGAGGCGATCCTGATTGTCGCAATGGAGCCCGTCGACCCTTCACTCCTTGCACAGTTGCTGGAGCAGCCGGTTTCCGTCATCGATTCGCTGTGCACGGGGCTCGCAGACGCATATCGGGAAGCGGGACATGGCTTCGAGTTGGTGAAGGTGGCTGGCGGATATCGACTGCAGTCCCATCCCGACGTCGCTCCGTATGTCGAACGTTTCGTGCTCGACAGTCAACAAGCGCGTATCTCACAAGCGGCTCTTGAAACGTTGGCGATCATCGCCTACAAGCAGCCCATATCGCGTGGTCAAGTCGCGGCGATCCGTGGAGTCGACCCCGACGCAGTGATGCGTACGCTCCAAGCTCGCGGATACATCACGGAGGTCGGTCGAGACGATGGTCCCGGTCAGGCAGTGATGTACGGCACGACGACGCTCTTCTTGGAGCGACTCGGACTCGAATCCATCGAGGCGTTGCCGTCGATCGCCGAGTTCGTGCCGGATGCCCGCGTCGTTGAGGCCCTCGAGCAGGGGCTACGGATCGTTCCGCAGTCGTCGAGCGACACCGAGCAAGCATGATCGAGGGCGGTTCCCCTGAGGGGGAGCGCTTACAGAAGGTTCTCGCTGCTCGCGGTTGGGGCTCGCGGCGGGTGTGCGAGGAGATGATCGAACAGGGTCGTGTCCGTGTCAACGGCGAGGTGGCTGTACTGGGTCGTCGCGTAGATACCGCCAATGACGTCGTGGAAGTCGACGGGGCACCCGTCGGGATTCGACCAGACTTTGTCTACTACCTCTTGAACAAACCAGCAGGAGCGGTGTCGACTGCAAAGGACACACACGATCGTGAAACGGTCGTCGACCTCGTCCCATCCGAACCACGGGTGTACCCAGTGGGCCGCCTCGATGCGGAAACCGAAGGTTTGCTGCTCCTCACCAATGACGGGGACTTGACGCATCGTCTGACCCACCCGAAGTTCGGCGTGGAGAAGGAATATGTGGCGCACGTTGATTCCGGGGGTCGACCTGTCTCACGAGAGGCCCTTGCTGCTCTGCGCAGAGGCGTTGACATCGGTGATGGAGTGACGAGTCCGGCGGAGGTGGGTGAACTACAGCCAGGGGTATTACGGATCGTCATTCACGAGGGACGAAATCGCCAGGTGCGAAGGATGTGTGAAACCGTTGGATATCCGGTGATGCGTCTGGTGCGTACGCGCATCGGCCCGATCGTCGACAAGACTCTGAGACCGGGTCAGTGGCGTCATCTCGAGTTGGCGGAGGTGCGATCTTTAATTGAGGCTGTCGCGGGCGACCCCACGGATACCATGTAACGCGATGCGTAGCGCGAACGTGATCGGTCTCGGGCTGATCGGTGGGTCGCTGTGCGCGGCGCTCGGGCAGCGCGAGTGGGCGGTCCACGGCATCGACGTCGACGCGTCGAGGGTCGCCGAAGCCCTCGAGAAAGGTCTCATCAAGGATGGTGAACTCGACCCGGGGGCGAAGGTCACTTTCGTTGCCACGCCAGTATCGGCAACGATCGAAGCGGTGAGAGGGGCCCTCTCGCGGACTACGGGCGTCGTCACCGATGTCGGTGGAGTGAAAAGTCCTGTCGTGTCCTCAATAGCCGATCCCAGATTCGTCGGAGGGCATCCGATGGCGGGAAGCGAACTTGTCGGCCTTGCTGGGGCAGATCCTGATCTCTTCCAGGCCGCGACTTGGGTGCTGTGTCCTTCGGCGACGACAGCCGATTCCTCGTTCGAAGAAGTTGCCTCCGTGGTCAAGGAACTCGGCTCTGAGATCATTGCGCTCGATGCAACCAGGCACGATGAGCTGGTCGCGATCGTGAGTCATCTCCCGCACCTCACTGCTGCAACGTTGATGGGTCTCGCGAGTGATCGATCACAGGAGCATGTTGCGGTCTTGAGGCTCGCAGCGGGTGGGTTCCGAGACATGACCCGTATAGCGAGTGGTCACCCCGGAATCTGGCTCGATGTCTGCAGGGAAAACAAGTCGGCGATCCTCGGAGCATTGGACTTGATGCAGTCCGGGTTGAAGGAGATGCGAGAAATCGTCGAACGCGGCGATAGTAAAGGACTCCAAGATCGCCTTCAACGAGCACGAGTGGCGCGATCGAACATTCCGGGTCGCGTCAAGGACCTCCTCGACGTCTGTGAATTCCGCATCCCGATCCCTGACAGGTCGGGGGCAGCGGCCGAGATATTCGGACTCGCTGCCGAACTCGGTGTGAACATCGCGAATTTCGAGGTCTCGCACTCTGCAGAGGGTTCGCGAGGAGTGCTCATCGTGGTAGTCGATACCGCTCAATCGGACGTCTTCCGTGGAGGCCTGTTGGCCCGAGGGTTCAGGCCGATCGTCCAACGAATCGAGTAGGTGTGGCAATCATCCAGTCGAATCGTGGACTCGTCGCGGCGACGATCACCGTCCCGGGATCGAAGAGCCTCGCCAATCGTGCATTGATAATCGGTGGATTGGCTGGCCATTCGGCGATCAGCAACGTACCCGACGGTGACGATTGTGTCGCGATGGTTCGGGCGATCACGGCGCTCGGTGCAGGTATTGGAGTATCGGGCTCGACAGTGTCCATCGGCGAAGCAATTGATCGAGAGCGGACGAGTCCACTCACACTTGATGCCCAACTTGCCGGGACGACATCGCGATTCCTCGTCGGCTTGGCGAGTGTCATTGCTGGACCGACCACAATTTCTGGTGAGGAAGCTCTCCGTCGTCGACCTATGGGGGACCTCCTCGATGCCTTGACGGCGAGTGGTGCACATGTTGTGAGTGCCGATGGGCGACTTCCGGTGACGATTTCTCGCGCTGGGATGTCGGGAGGGAACGTATCGATCCCAGGAAGGGTTTCCAGCCAATTCATTTCAGCGTTGATGATGATTGCCCCGTATCTTGCAGGCGGCCTGGTGCTGAACATCGAGGGTGATCAGGTTTCTGCCTCATACATCGCCTTGACTGCTTCCGTGATGCGCCACTTCGGTGTCAATCCGACGATTCGTGGCTCACGAATCGAGATTCCACATGGCTCGTATCGACCCGCGAACTATGACGTCGCACCCGATGCCTCGTCTGCCTCATATCCACTTGCGTTGGCAGCAGTTCGCGGAGGAACGGTCCGTGTGCCACGACTTCGTCGCGCGACTGATCAGGGCGACTATCGCATCGTGCAACTTCTCGAACAAAGTGGATGCACGATTGCGGCAGATGGTGAGGACATCGTCTTGACGCGAGATCCCTCGAAGCCATTGCAGGCAGTCAATGTGGACATGCGCGACTGTTCTGACCTCGTCCCGACGTGGGCGATCGTCGCTGCGTTCTCCACTGGTGCTACTCGAATTTCGGGGATTGGATTCATTCGAAACAAAGAGAGCGATCGCATCGGAGACCTAGCGAGCGAACTCCGCAAGCTCGGGGTGCGGATCACAGAACTTGACGACGGGTTGGAGATCATCGGTGGTGAAATTCACGGCGGGGAAGTAAGAACACACGATGACCACCGATTGGCAATGGCCTTCGGTGTGCTCGGCTCGGTCGTTGATGGGGTGTCACTGGATGATCGAGCAGTGGTGTCGAAGAGTTGGCCGTCCTACTGGGAAACGATGGGCATCGCTACATCGTCCTGATGTCGATGTTTCGGCGACGATGGTCGAAGCGTGGGGCGCGGTAGTCAAGACTGAGGCATCGGGTGACCCACCAACGCCAACCGTGATATGGCGCGAGCAGATCGATCATCTCCTCATCGGTTCCGCGAGGACGGCCGGTTAGTGCCCAAGAAACGGTGTTCTTCAAGTGAAAGTCCCCGATGGGGAGCGCATCGGGATCACCCAAAGCGTTCCCTCCTGCAACGGCGACCGACCACTCGCCGAAGCCATAGACGTCTCGTGTGCGAGCAGCCAACGTAGGAGTGGACGTCACGTCCTCGAGGTGACCGCGGGATGCGAGATCGGCAAGGTGACGGATCGTGCGAGCTCTGCGTTCCTCAATCCCAAGTTGATGGAAGCCAGACGTCGAGATGCGACGAAGGTCGTCAGGATGGGGAAGGCGATAGAGCCCAAGATCCGAGTAGTGGACCAGGGGTTCCGAGCTAGCGCGAACGAGTCGATTCCACTGGAGAGCAGCATCGCGACCAGTGATGCGTTGACCGAGAACGGCCTTGACGGCCTCGATGAAGACAAGTCCGTTTCCGGCAATCCTCAGGTTCCTATGGCGCCGGAGTGACGCGGTGGCCCGCGTTTGATGCTCCGTTCGCTGCGGCGGAGGCGGCTCAGAGCCGACAAGTAGTCGGACGAGGGAATCCGGCCGTGCAACGGCACCATCAAATGTCGCGCGATAGGTCGTTGCCCCTCCGATCGAGTCCCAACGAAGGGTGACGACGCAGTCCGCGAGGGCTGCAACGATCCAGGCCGGCCCATGCCGCACAGTGGGATCAGTGCTGCCAAGGCTCAGCATCGAAAAGGTGGAAGGATGATGAATCCACGGAACGGTGACTTCGACTGTCGTCGCTGCCTTGCTTTTCACTTGGTAAGTGTCGCAGATCGGTGTCGCAAGCAATCACAGTGAACAATTCCTGAACTATGGTCATCGGGTGGCACAACTGCGTCCCAATGGCATCGACGTCCCTCTCGAGCACCGTTTGCACCAGAACCATCCTCGATTCGCCCAAATCATGAGCCTTCACGGTGCCGCCTGTGCGAAGGGGGAACCGTGTTACCGGGACCCTGCGACGGGGCTCTCGGTGATGACTGCAGCATTCTTGGCGACTCGTGGGTATTGCTGTTCGAGTGGGTGTCGTCACTGCCCATATGAACAGGGTGCATGAACTAGATTTGGCGCAACGAATCGAAAGGGAGCAAGGGTGAGCCAAGACCGCGAGATCATGACCTGGGAGTCCTTTGGGGTGGCGAGTCGTGAGCTGGCGATCAAGGTGGCGGACAGTGGCTACGAACCCGACATCATCCTTGCAATTGCGCGTGGCGGACTGTTGTCCGCAGGTGCTCTCGGTTATGCATTGTCGGTCAAGAACACATACACGATGAACGTGGAGTTCTATACCGGTGTGAACGAGCGCCTTGCGGTCCCGATGATCCTGCCACCTGTCCCGAGCCTCGTCGACCTCAAGGACTCAAAAGTGCTCATCGTGGACGACGTCGCCGACACGGGACATACCTTGAACCACGTTCTCGAATTCTGCAGGGGGCAAATGGCCGACAGCAGGATCGCGGTTCTCTACGAGAAGTCGCAATCGATCATCAAGTGCGACTACGTCTGGAAATACACCGACAAATGGATCAATTTCCCGTGGAGTGATCAGGAGCCTGTCGCAAAACGCGCTTGGAGCGTGAGAGACGCCTGATCAGATCCACTGATCGCGATCACGGAGCGCCGTCACGAGAGTGGGCAGCGAGTCGGTCATAATTCCGTCGACGCCAAGGTCGAGAAGCTCGTCGATTTCCGAGCGATCGTCGATCGTCCACACGTGAACATGGAGTCCGAGGTCGTGGGCGTGCGAGATGAATCGAGAGTCGACGATCGGTAGTGGCCCTTGGCGCGGAGGAACTTGAGCCGCAAGCGGTGCAAGTTCCTTTCCAGTTGAACGCGTCCAGCTGCGGAGCCGCAACATCGCCACTTCCTTCGGGCCCATCGACGTGCAGAGGCGTGGACCACAGGCTTCGCGTATCGCCCTCAAGCGACGATCGCTGAATGATCCGATGCACACGCGATCAAAGAGGTCGTAGGTGTGAATTGCTTCGATAAGGGGTGCCACTGCTGGGTCGGCTTTGCAGTCGATGTTGATGCGTAAATGGGGCCATGTAGTCACGAGCTCCCCGAGAGTCGGTATGTGTTCGTCGCCCATGATTCGGACTGCGGCAACTTCCTTAGCAGTGAGATCATTGATCTTGCCGTCGACGCCACATGTTCGCTGCAGGTCATCATCGTGAAAGGCAAAGAGCACGCCGTCTCGGGATGCATGGACGTCGGTTTCGACGTACCGATAGCCGAGCTCAACCGCATTGGCGAATGCCGACATCGTGTTCTCTGGCGCATCGGAAGCGCCTCCGCGATGGGCAAAGGCGATCGGCCCGGGCCAGTCGAGGTAGGGGTGTGTGGCAGGCAACTGTCAGATGCTCCGGCCGGCCTGCGCCCAGTATTCGTCCTTGAGCAGTCTCTTGTAGAGCTTGCCCGTCGGGTGTCGAGGGAGTTCCGGACGGAAATCGATCGTGCGGGGACACTTGAGGTCGGCGAGCTGCTCCTTACAGAATGCAATGAGTTGCTGCTCCAGTTGGCGCCGTTCTACGTCGGAGGTCGGCATCGTGACTGGTTGGACGACGGCTTTCACCTCTTCGCCGAATTCCTCGTGGGGAATTCCGAAAACTGCCACATCGGTCACGAGCGGATGCGTGATGAGCACATTCTCTGATTCCTGGGGATAGATGTTTACTCCACCAGAGATGATCATGAACGCCTTGCGATCGGTGAGATAGAGGAACTTGTCCTCGTCGAGATAGCCGATGTCGCCCAAGGTCGTCCATCCGCGACCCCGTGGATCCCGAGAGGCCTTCGTCTTTTCGGGATCGTTGTGATACTCGAACTGTGCATTCGATTCGAAATATACGGTTCCCGATTCGCCTGTCGGAAGCTCGTTTCCGTCGTCGTCGCAGATGTGAATGACCGCGTTCAAAGCCTGTCCGACGGTGCCTTGGTGGGCGAGCCACGACTCTGAGTTGCAGTAAACGAAACCATTTCCTTCACTGCCCGCGTAGTACTCGTGGATGATTGGACCGAACCACTGAATCATTCCGAGCTTGACGGGTATGGGGCACGGTGCCGCGGCATGGAAGACGCACTTGAGTGACGAGACATCGAATTGCTCGCGAACGTTGTCGGGCAGCTTCAGCATCCTCACGAACATGGTCGGCAC
>CAYFJS010000036.1:0-8738 GCA_964343495.1 uncultured Acidimicrobium sp.
CAATGTTAGAGGTCGGTCAAGTTACGAAGGGTGTTCATTTGTGCGCAGTACTGCTCGTACTGTCGAGCCACGGGGTCCGGTCCTGCGCCACCTGGTGACGTCCTGTTGCGGACCCCGCGCGAGATGACCGCTGCCGCTCGTGAACCGAGTTGAGCGTGTTGCGTCACCAAGTCATGGAGCGATCCTTCCCCGGCAACCACTCGTTGCACGAGACCACCGACGACGGCATGGGCCTCACGAAAGGGCATGCCCTCCCCGACGAGCCACTCGGCGATATCCGTTGCGGCCAGTAGTTCGGAGTCCGCTGCAGCCTTCATCCTGTCTGCACGAATCGTGGCCGTGGCGATCATGCCCCGGATCGCCACGATCGCGCGACGCGTCTGGTCGACAGAATCAAAGAGTGGTTCTTTGTCCTCCTGAAGATCACGGTTGTACGCGAGGGGAAGACCTTTCAGCGTCGCAAGGAACCCGGCAAGGTTGCCAAGGAGCCTTCCAGCCTTTCCACGAGCGAGCTCGGCGATGTCCGCATTCTTCTTCTGCGGGAGCATCGACGAGCCCGTCGAATAGCCGTCCGAGAGGGTGGCAAAACCGAATTCCTCCGTCGTCCACAGCACCCACTCTTCGCCCAGGCGCGACAGGTGCGTTCCAACGAGCGCGAGGTCGAACAACGCTTCGGCGACAAAGTCCCGATCGGAAACTGCGTCCAATGAGTTCGGGAACGTCGACCCAAAACCGAGGTCTGCGGCGACCGACGTTGGCTCGAGCGGCAGAGAAGAACCCGCTAACGCTCCTGCTCCGAGCGTGGAAACATCCGCGCGTTTGATCGTCTGGGCGAGGCGTTCGATATCCCGCATGAACGCCCACCCGTGAGCGAGGAAGTGATGTGCGAGGAGCACTGGCTGCGCGCGCTGGACGTGCGTGTAACCCGGCAAATACACCGCATCGGCACCCCAGCCCGCCTCGCTAGCCCGGTCGCGCAAGGTTTCGCATAGTTGCAACAGTTCGTTGGCAATCGTTCGCAGTTCGCGCCGACACCACAGTCGAAGAGCCGTCACACATTGATCGTTGCGGCTCCGACCAGTGTGCACCTTTCCCCCGACAGGACCACATAGTTCGGTCAACCGGCGTTCGATTGCCGTGTGCACATCCTCCTCACCCGGGACGAAGTCGAAGGTCTTCGTGGCGAACTCCTCGGCGATTCGATCGAGCCCGCCGCAAATGATCGACACCTCTTCGTTCGTGAGGATTCCCGCTCTCCCGAGACCACGAACGTGTGCGAGTGACCCATCGATGTCGTCACGCCACAATCGCACATCGAAGGAAAGGCTTTCGGTGAACGCGAGGAGGTCGTCCGACGGGCCTGAACTGAACCGCCCGTGCCACAGGGGCTGGGATGAATGTGGCGTGGTCATCGTTTCGACTTCGATCTACTCAGACCTGCCAATGTTGCAAGGTCGTCTGCCAACTTAGTTGCGCCGTAGCTTGAGCTCGCGACACAGAACATCGTGTCGTCACCTGCAACCGTTCCGATCAGGCCGTGCAAAGCCGACCGATCGAGGGCGGATGCGACGACGTGGGCGCAACCGGGAGGAGTGCGCACGACGACGATCGGATCACTCACCTGAATGTCAGCCACCCATTCAGCGAGGACACGCTTCAGTTGCTCGAGTGGCGCGATGCGTTCCGGTGCGAATTCAGGGATGGCGTAGGCGGTCTCCCCACCAGCTGTGCGCACCTTCACCGCCCCGAGATCCTCGAGGTCGCGCGAGACCGTCGCCTGTGTGGCAACGATTCCCTTTGACTTCAGCAACTTCTGCAATTGTGGCTGGCTCGTCACCGTGCCCTTGGCGATCATTTCGCTGATCGTTCGCTGGCGTTGTGCTTTCGTCGTCACGAATTCACCTCCATCAAGAATGCGAGCAATCCGCGGGCCGCATGCATCCGATTGTGAGCCTGGCGAACGATTCGACTCGACGGTCCGTCGATCACGTCGCTCGCCACCTCCATTCCCCGATGCGCTGGAAGGCAATGCATGAAAATCGCGCCGTCCTGCGCGCGGGCCATCGTGGACGATGAAACCGTCCAGCCGGAAAAATCGTGTTCGCGTTTCCCGGATTCTGCTTCCTGGCCCATCGACGTCCATGTATCGGTATGAACTGCATGCGCTCCTTCGACAGCTTCGTCCATGGAGTTGGAAAATCTGACCGAGGCGGCCCCCAATGTCCGAAGCAGATCCAATTCCTCGGCTGATGGGTGATACCCACTCGGACATCCGATTCGCACGTGGGCGCCACATAGCGCGCTCGCTTGAGCGAGCGACCGCGCGACGTTGTTGTAGTCGCCGACATATGCCACCGTCTTGCCTGCAAGCGAGCCAAACTCCTCAATCATCGTGAGAACGTCCGCGAGCGCTTGGAGTGGATGTTGAAGGTCACTGAGCATGTTGACGACGGGCACAGCCGAGGCGTTGGCTAACCGCTCGACGGTCGAGTGAGCAAAGACCCGAGCGCCGATGACGGAGTGATAACCCGACATCACCGCAGCGACGTCCTCAATCGGCTCACGAACGTCGAGACCGATTTCCTCGCCCTTCGTGTACACCGGGTGCCCACCAAGTTGCACGACCGCCATCTCCATGCTGTGCCTTGTCCGATTCGACGGCTTTTCGAAGATGAGTGCAGCCCCTTGCCCACGCAGCGGAGCCCCGAGCGACTCGATCGGCGTTCGGGCGAGGTCGAGGACGTGTTGCTGCTCGGCGGCCGACAAATCGGTCGTTGAGAGAAAGTGTCGCGTCACGAGAGAACCTCACGCAGGATCGCCAAGGCCTCGTCGATGTGGTCGGTCGAGACGTTCAGCGGCGGAGCGAATCGCAACGCCGTCGGCGTGACGGCGTTCGTGACGAGTCCCGCGTCGAGCAATTTCATCTGCATCGACTTTGCATCGACCCCATCGACGAGCTGAGCACCGAGCAGCAGACCGAACCCGCGGACGCTTGCCACCGACGGCATCGACTCGAGCCCGGTCCGCAATCGCGCTCCCTGTTCAACCGCTCGTGAGGGTGCATCGATGCGCTTCATCTCCGCGATCGTCGCCAATACCGCAGACGTTGCCAGCGCGGTTCCGCTGAACGTGCTCCCGTGGTCCCCGGGTGCAAAGACACCCGCAACCTCCCGTCGCGCCCACAGCGCACCAACTGGCATGCCGTTGCCCATCCCCTTGGCCATCGTCACGACGTCCGGCGCGATATCGAAATGCTCGAAGCCGAACCAACGTCCGGTTCGCGCGAATCCGGTCTGCACTTCGTCCATCATGAGCAGGATCCCCCGCTCAGTACACAGAGCACGCACCGCCTTCATGTAGTCGTTCGTCGCAGGGATAACTCCGCCTTCGCCTTGGACTGGTTCGAGGAGGACTGCCGCGACGGTGTCATCGATTGAGGAGACCAACGCGTCGAAGTCACCGAATGGAACGTGCCGGAAGCCGTCAGGCATCGGTTGAAACGGTTCGTGTTTGGCTGGCTGTCCGGTCGCAGCAAGTGCAGCGAGCGTTCTTCCGTGGAAGCTCCCAAGGGCGCTTACGACAACGTGGCGTCCGCGTCCTCCGAACTTGCGTGCGAGTTTGATCGCGGCCTCGTTCGCTTCGGCACCCGAGTTGCAGAAGAACACCTGTCCTCCACCACCGACAAGCCGATCAACTTCGACGGCTGCTTTCGTCGCCACTGGGTTCGCAAAGAAATTGCTGACATGAAGCAACGTTCGAGCCTGTTCGGCGATCGCGTCGGCAACGGCGGGATGGGCATGGCCGAGGGACGTAACGGCGATCCCACTCAGGAAGTCGAGATATCGTTTGCCACTCGCATCCCACAATTCAGTTCCTGAGCCCTTGACGAACATCACCTGTGGTGCGCCAAAGACCGGAATGAACGGGCAGTGCCCCGCGCTCTTGTCAGACTGATCGCGCAACGTCGACGACGCGACTGGCGAAGCGATGAATTGGTGCGAACTCATGACTGTGCATCCTTGGTGATCATCGTGCCGACACCAGCATCCGTGAACATTTCGATGAGCAATACATGTGGGATCCTCCCATCCAGAAGGTGGGTGCGTTTGACTCCCCCTTCGAGCGCTTCGAGACAACTCTCCATCTTCGGGATCATGCCCCCCTCGATCGCTCCACTCGCCATCATGGAGCGAATCTCCCCGGCTGTCGCCCGTCGGAGGAGTGATGTCGCATCGTCTTTGTCGAGCCGCAATCCGTCGATGTCGGTGAGGTACACGAGCTTCTCTGCTCCGAGCGCAACGGCGATCGCCGCCGCTGCGGTGTCCGCGTTCACGTTGTAGGCCTGGCCCGAGGAATCTGCACCGATGGTCGCGACAACGGGGACGGACCCATCGGAGATCGCCGACCGCAACACCGTCGTATCGACCGACACGATGTCCCCGACGAATCCGAGATCGGGGTCCCGTTGCGCCACCTTGAGGAGGCCTGCGTCCTGGCCGGATACCCCGACCGCCTGAGCACCGTGGACGTTGATCGCCGACACCAATTGTGGATTCACCGTGCCGAGCAGAACCATGCTCGCGATTTCAATCGTCTCGGCATCCGTGACGCGCAGACCGTTGCGGAACTCGGCCTTCTTGCCGAGCCGTTCCATCATCGCGCTGATCTGCGGTCCGCCACCATGAACGACGACGGGACGAATTCCGACAGCATGAAGGAGTGCGATGTCCTGGGCAAATGTTCCCGCCGCATCGGCATCGGTTGCCCCAGCGAGCGCATTTCCGCCGTACTTGACGACCACCGTCTTGCCTGCGAATCGCTGAATGTATGGAAGCGCCTCGATGAGAAGCGAACCCGTTTGTTCGTGGTGGGACTTCACGCCAGTAGACGTCGTCATGGATACATCCCCACCTGGCTGAGACCGCTCTCCTCGCGCAGGCCAAGGGCGACGTTCGCCGCTTGTAACGCACCGCCGGAGGCGCCCTTGGTCAGGTTGTCGAGTGCCGAAAGCACGACGACGTATCCGGACCGCTCGTCGTAACGTGCGGTGAGATGCACTGAATTCGTCCCGAGCGTCGCCTTCGTGCTCGGAATCGTCGGCGAGACCGACACGAACTGCTCCCCTGCGTAGGCCTTGGCCAATGTCGCGAGGACACCCGGTGTCGTTGGCGACGTTCCTGCCGCAGGCCGTGCGTAACACGTCGCCAGGATCCCACGATTCATCGGTGCGAGGTGCGGAGTGAAGAGGATCTGGGCCCCCGTCACCTGCTCCATTTCGGGTGTATGGCGATGGTCCAGCAAACCATACGCCGTGAAGTCCTCATCAACTGTCGTGAACATGGTCGATGCTTTGAGAGCGCGTCCCGCGCCCGACACCCCGGAGGCCGCATCGACGATGACTCCACTCGGATCGATGACACCTCCCGCGACGAGTGGCGCGAGAGCGAGACTCGCCGCAGTGACGTAGCAACCGGGAGTCGCGACGAACGACGCCCCTGCGAGCTTCGACCGATACAACTCCGGCAACCCGTACACGGCTTGTGCAACGAGTTCGGGATGTGTGTGTTCGAATCCGTACCATCGCGGATACAGCGTGGTGTCTCGAAGCCGAAACGCCGCCGAAAGATCGACGACAAGCCTCACCTTGCCAACGAGCTGTGGCGCGAGTTCGAGGGCCGCCTCGTGCGGCAGACACAAAAAGACGACGTCACAGTTCAGTGCCGAGGACAACTCGAACTGCGAAAAGACCAAATTCGGATAGCGAGTCGCAAGCGACGGGTAGACCGATGCCGCTCTCGTGCCAGCCTGGGAATCGCCGGTGGCGTAGACCACTTCGAAGTCAGGATGGCTTGCGCACAGGCGCAACAGTTCCACGCCGGTGAACCCCGAAGCGCCAAGAATGCCAACCCGATACATAGAGAATAACTATACAGCGAATTGCATAGTTATACAACGACCTCAGCGAAGGGTGCCCCCGAGCTTCTCCACCGCCTGGATGCACTTGGCACGCACCTCTGAAACGGCTTCGTCGGTCAAGGTCTTGTCTGGCGCCTGCAACCGAATGCGATAGGCAATACTGCGGTGACCTTCCGGGACTCCCTTGCCCCGATAGACGTCGAATTGACGAACTTCCACTGCCAGCGTTCCACCTGCTTGACGAAGGGAGCGCTGGACCTGAGACGCCGCAACATCGTCTGCGACCACGAAGGCTAGGTCGAAATCCGACGAGGGGAACTTGCTCACGGGTTGTGCTGCGTGTGGCTTCGGGCTTTCAGCGAGCACGATCGACAAGTTGAGTTCGAGGCACGCGACCCGACCGACGATCCCGAGGCGATGGAGCACACCAGGATCAATCTCTCCGAACGCGCCAAGCTCAATCTTTCCGCGTCGTAGGGCAACACTCCGCGTCGCGTGATAACCAGACGGAGCGGCGTCACCGACAAGCTGGGCCCCTATCTCAAGGGCACTCGATACCTGCGACCAGACCGCGGCGGCGCGCGAAGCATCCGCGTCGGCGATCATGATGCACAACGCCTCGAACTCATCCGGAAGCTGTTCATTTCCCTGCGGGTAGACGTGGCCGATCTCGAACAATGCGATGTTGTCGTTGCGATGCGATTGGTTGTAGGCGATTGCCTTCAGCAAACCGGGTCTCAATGACGTGCGCAGCATGCTCTCCTCGGCGACGAGCGGATTTGCCAGACGCAGAGCCTTTGACTCGTCCACACCGACGGCCGTTTGGTCACCCGGTGCCAAGAATGGATTCGGCATCGCTTCGCTGATCCCCAAACTGCGCACCACCTGACGCGTCAAGCGTCGTCGGAGCTGGACGTCTGACAATCGTCCGTGTACCGGCGAGGTTGGCACAATCTTTCCGAGATTCTCATACCCGATGTGACGCGCGAGTTCCTCGATGAGGTCGATTTCCGACACGCAGTCCGGGCGCCACGACGGAACCGTGACGACCGCATCGGTTCCACCCTCGACCGAAAACCCGAGTGGGACGAGGAGAGCTCGTACTCCAGAGACGTCAAGCGACACACCAAGCACACGCTCTACTCGACCGAGCCGGACGGCTACCTGTGAAGACGATGGCACGAGTCCGGTCGTGCGCGCATCGGTCATTCCGCGATGGACGACGAGGTCTGGGCACGTCAATGAGAGCAACTCGGCGAAGCGAGCGACAGCACGTTCGGCGCCGTACGGGTCGACCCCTCGCTCAAAGCGCAGCGAGGCCTCGGTACGAAGACCGTGGTTCGAGACGCTTCGGGCGATCGCTGACGCATCGAAGTGGGCGATTTCGAGGGCGATGGTCGTCGTATCGGCACGAACCTCGGAATCGAGACCACCCATGATCCCTGCGATACCGACGACCGCATTCTCCGCGTTACAGATGACGAGATCCTCAACAGACAGCACACGGTTCACCCCATCCAGCGTCGTGAATCGCTCACCTTCGACCGCTCGGCGCACGATGAAGCCTCGTTCGACCGAACGCACGTCGTAGGCATGGTTCGGCTGGTTCAATTCGAGATTGACGAGGTTGGAAACATCGACCACGTTGTTGATGGCCCGCATTCCGGCGTGAGCCAGACGCTGGGCGATCCAGTCCGGTGAGTCACACACTTTGATTCCCGACATTGCCGTCACCGTGAAGCGCGGGCAGCCATTCGCGTCACGGATGTCGACCGGAATGGACTTCTCCTCCCCCTTCGCCTCAATCGTCGTCGACTTCGCAACGAGGGTGACCTTCATTCGCGCGGCGAGCTCACGCGCCACTCCGAGGTGCCCGAAGCAATCCGGCCGATTGCGCGTGACGTCGAGGTCGAAAACCACGTCCGGTGTCACACCGATCGCCGCGAACACGT
Organism: uncultured Acidimicrobium sp.; assembly: GCA_964343495.1. Taxonomy (GTDB): domain Bacteria; phylum Actinomycetota; class Acidimicrobiia; order Acidimicrobiales; family Ilumatobacteraceae; genus UBA3006. Next base: position 7,869 of record CAYFJS010000036.1, read on the forward strand.
CCTGTCCGAGCGTTGCCGTCGACGGCAGGATCATGAGGCCGGAAGAATCTGCGCCGATCCCGAGTTCGATCGCCGAACACAGCATTCCCTCACTGTCGATTCCGAGGATCCCACGCTGGGCGATCGTGCGCCCGTCGGGCATCGCCGTTCCGAGAGTCGCGAGCGGAACCCTGTCACCGACGACCATGTTGTTCGCGCCACACCACACATGGCGCTCTTTTCCGTCGCCCGCGTCAACGAACACTCGCTGCACCTTGGCTGCATCCGGATGACGTTCGAGACGCTTGACCTCGGCGACAACGACACCAGGAAAGGTTGCGCCGACCTTGTCGACCGACTCGACCGCGAGTCCGAGCGCGGTCATGTGGTCAGCGATTGCGTGGATGTCATCGCCGAAATCCCCGAATTCCTTCAGCCACGAATGCAGGATCTTCACGAGAACTGCCTCAGGAATCGAAGGTCGTTCGTATACATCTCACGGATGTCGTCAACTCCGTGACGTTCCTTGGCCATCCGGTCGATTCCGAAGCCAAACGCAAAGCCCGTGTACTCCTCTGGATCGATGCCGCCTGCGGTGAGTACGTTCGGATGCACCATCCCACACCCACCAAGTTCGATCCACGAGCCATTCGCTCGCCGAATATCAAATTCTGCACTCGGTTCGGTGAACGGAAAGAACGAGGGTCGTAGCCGACTGGTGAAATCGCTGCCGAAGAATGCCTTCGTGAACGCCTCGATGATCCCTGCGAGATGAGCGAACGTGATGCCCTTGTCGATGACGAGTCCCTCGATCTGATGGAACACCGGCATGTGCGTGGCATCGGGGGTGTCACGGCGAAACACTCGACCGGGCATGATCGCATAGATCGG
>CAYFJS010000037.1:0-8350 GCA_964343495.1 uncultured Acidimicrobium sp.
TTCGTCGCAAAGGCGGCCAGATGCGCCGCCGCATCGGCAGTGATCTCGGGGCAGACGATCGGGATCACCTCTGTCGCGTGCATCGTTCCGAGCACGTTTCGACAGCGGGCGTTCACGCCTGCCTGGATCAGCTTTCGATAGAAGGCGATCCCCTCATCGCGCAAGGGGTCGCATTCGTTCACGCTGATGACCGTCGTGGGAAATCCTGCGAGGTCATCGCTCGACGCCCAGTACGGCCATGCGATCGGGTTTCGGCTCGTCAAGTGTTCGATGCCGTAGGCCATGGCTGGTCCATTGCCGCCGAGGTTGATGAAGATTCCGTTGTTCTCCGTAGTACTTGGGAGTTCTGGACGTGGGTACTCACCGGCAATGAAGGGGCAGAACGCGTAGATGCCCTTCACGAAGCCCTCTTCGCCACGCCGCTTCAACTCAAGCCCGACGGCAAGTGCGAGATTTCCGCCTCCACTCTCACCGCTCACGACGATCCTCTTCGGGTCGATGTGCAGCTCGTTTGCATGGCCTTCGACCCACTTCAAGCCGGACACACAATCGTTCAATCCACCAGGGAAGGGAGCGATGTCCTCGACCGAGCTGGGCTGCATCGAATTGCGGAATTCGACCATGACGACGCAGATGCCGTGGTGGGCGATGATCTTGGCCCACGCTCGGTAATTGCCCATCGTGCAGGACAGCGACGCCATGCCGCCGCCGTGGATGTAATACACGCACGGCACTACCGCATTCCCAGCGGGACGGACGATCTGGAGATGGATGGTGTTTCCATCAGGCTGTGACTCGATCTTCTCTGCCCAGAGTTCGAGCCCAGCAGACGTCACGACCTCTTCGGTGTCGCACAGCTCCATGAGGTCCCGCGCGGTCTGGGCATTCGCGAGCGCCTCCGGAGATCGCGCGGCCTCGATCGTCGCCTCGCGCGAGGCGTATGTCGGCGAAGGACCAGAGGGCACCATCTTCAGGATCGCTCGAACGCGTGGATCGAGGCGCGGATCGTTGTCAGGATCGTATGCAGTCATGGGAGTCTCCTTGCGAGATCCCCATACTGCCATTTCGACAAGTACCAAATGGTGGGCGTTGAGGGACTTGAACCCCCGACCCTCTCCTTGTAAGGGAGATGCTCTAGCCAACTGAGCTAAACGCCCATCTTCCGCGAACTCCTCCGCGTTGGTTGTTCAGTCTACGGCGCTCAAGTGAGTTCGCAGGAAGCGAGTGGTGACCTTCACTATGACTTTCATCAGCGCGTCTGCGAGACTTGTCGTATGGCCACGCACGACGAGTCCCACTCCAGCCACCGCGCAAACGTCCTCCGGGCGATGGTGCTCGGCGCAAATGATGGGATCATCTCAACTGCCTGCCTCGTCCTCGGAGTCGCAGCTGCCGATGCTTCGAAGTCAGCAATCATGACCGCCGGAGTCGCCGCTCTCGTCGCTGGCGCAGCATCAATGGCTCTCGGCGAGTACGTCTCGGTGAGTTCGCAGCGCGATACAGAACATGCCGACATCTCCAAGGAGAAGTGGGAACTCGAAAACACCCCTGAGCGCGAACTCGCAGAACTCACGGGGATCTTCGAGTCGAAGGGCCTCCGCCACGACCTCGCCAAGCAAGTGGCGATTGAACTCACAGAGCGGGATGCGCTCGCTATCCACCTGGCCGAAGAACTCGGCATCACCGAGCAGTCGACCGCACGACCGGTCGAGGCCGCAGTCTCTTCTGCAGCTGCGTTCACGGTCGGTGGCGCGATCCCACTACTCGCGATGTGGCTCGCGACACAGTCGGTCAGATACGTCTCGACGATTGGGATCGTCGTCGTCGGTCTCGCACTCCTCGGCTTCGGCGGTGCCCGATTTGGAGGTGCAAAGCCTCAGCGTCCGATCGCGCGCGTGATCATCGGTGGTCTCATCGCGATGGCTATCACGATGGCGATTGGCAAGCTGTTCGGCGCCGCAGTCGCCTAAATAGATTCGTGGCGTTCGCGAACGCTGCGCAACTCCGCCATCAATTCCTTCGAACTTGCGACGAGAGGTGTTCGCTTCTCCGCATATTCGGTGACGACGAGACTCCGTTGTGAGAATTCCTCAACGATGACTCCCGCTTCTTGACACACGAGCACACTTGCCAGATAGTCCCACACGCCGTGACTGTTGAAATCGATCCAGCCGTCGAGCGCCCCGGTCGCGACGAGACAAATGTCGAGCGCCGCTGCGCCGAGAGCGCGAAACTGGCCCCAACCCGGTCGAAAATTTGGCAAACCGGAAATACCCACCACTGATTGACGAAGGGTGTTGCGTTCCGTCGGCGCAAGACGGATGCCGTTGTGGAACGCGCCTCCGCCGCGTGCAGCCCAGTATCGATCGCGACCGGATGCTTGATTGACGACGAGCGACGCACGCATCCCCTCGCTGTCAATCGCGCAAAGTGCCGTTGCGTACCATGGCACGCGTTTGCTTGCGTTCGTCGAACCATCGAGCGGATCCATGACGACCAACAATCCGCCAGATTTCCATTCACCCGTGATCTGACTCTCTTCGCTCAGGACGGCACAACCTGCGCCGTGCAACACTCCGAGTGCGGCAGCATCTGCGGCGAGGTCGACGGAGTACTGCGTCGCACGCTTCCCCGACAGTGACCAGTCGGTGTTCGTTAACAGCACACCTGCAACTGCATCGGCAGTGCGGTGCAGGACGTCGAGGATTTCCTCGTCGGAGCTCGAGGCGTCGATAGCCATCAGCGCTCGTCGCGCACGAAGGGGATGCCGAGCGACTTAGGCGCACCAAGAAGATTGCGGCTTCCCGGACGACTCAGCGCGATGAGGGCGACCAGCGTGGCGAGATACGGGAGCATCTGCATGAACGCCGACGGGATGATCGTGATCTGTTCCGCCTGCAGAGTGAAGGGCAACTGCAGCGTGAAACCAAAGAGGACCGCACCGAAGATGATGCGGTTCGGTCTCCAACCCGCGAACACGACGAGCGCGAGGGCAATCCATCCAAGCCCATTGGTGGTCGCGGCCTGGTGCCACGCGGCGCTTTGCGCCAGCATCAACCAACTACCGCCGAGACCGACGAGCAGTCCACCGAAGATCGTGTAGCGCAGACGAATCGACGCCACCGACAACCCTTGGGCGTCCACTGTCGCGGGATCATCACCCGTCGCGCGCAACTCGAGCCCGGGCCGCGTGCGAAAGAGATAGAGCGAAGCGATGACGGCCACGATGAGCGAACCATAGGTGACCAGGTCTTGCCCGAAAACCACGGGCCCGAGGAGCGGGATGTCCGAAAGTGGTCCAAAGTTGATGGGCTTGATGACCGTAGTGATCGGCTTGCCCTCTGCCGGCTTACCGAGGAAGTTGGCGAGTCCGGTTCCAAATATGACGAGAGCGAGACCGGCAACGATCTGATTCGCACGGAACACGACTGATAACACGGCGTGAATCGAAGCCATGATTGCACCGACGAGAGATCCGACGACGAGGCCGACCCAGACGTTGCCGGTCGCGTCCGCAGCGAGGAACGACGAGATCGCCGACGTGAGGAGGATTCCCTCGATGCCGAGATTGAGTACTCCAGAACGCTCGGTGAACAGCGCACCGAGCGCGGCCAAGATGAGCGTCGTGGCGATCGCGATCGAGTCGGCGAAAGTCAAGAGCCAGATGTTGCTGTTCATGTCGCTACCGCCTGTACTCGCACGAGACGAATTCGATAACGACGGAAGGCCTCGCCACCGAGGGCAAAGAGGAGGATCGCACCCTGCAGCATGACGCCGATGTGGATCGGCGTGCTCGTCGAAATCTGCAACTTCTCCCCGCCCACGCGCAATCCCGAGAAGAGGATCGCGCTCACCACGATCGCGGCGAGATTGTTGCGTGCGAGGGCCGCGATGACGATGCCCGCGTAGCCGTAGCCGAGATTGACGATGCTCGGCTCGATCTTGCCGTATGGCCCGACGATGAGCAGTGCCCCACCGAGACCCGCAAGTGCGCCGGAAATCAACATCACCGACATCGTTGTGCGCGACGCATTGATCCCCGCGTAGTGGGCCGCACGTGGCGAGTCTGCAATCACTTTGATGCGGTAGCCGAACTCGGTTCGTTTGACCATCCAGTACAACACGACGGCGACAAGGATCGACAAGAAGATCGTCGGATACAACCGAGAATCGCCGAATGGCGACAACTTGGCCGACGCCGCAACGAGACGACCCTGTGGGAATGACGTATTCGGATTGCGGAAGAAGCTTCCCGGCGTGTAGATCACGTAGTCGATGAGACTTGCCGCTACATAGGTGAGGAGCAACGTGGACACGATCTCACTCGTACCGAGACGGGAACGAACGAAAGCCGGCACGAAGATCCACGCGGCACCGGCGAGGGCACCGACGATGAGCACGAGCGGAACCATGATGAGCGACGGCAGATGGTCTCCGAGGGCGATACCGGCCCACGAACCTCCGATGAGCCCGAGATACAACTGGCCCTCGCCACCGATGTTGTAGACGTTCATCTGGAAGGCGAATGCAGCGGCGATCCCGGTACAGATGAGGACCGTGGCGAGCGCAAGGGTGTCGGTCAGACCACGCGAGGAGGCGAAACTGTCATGCACCATGTTCGAATAGGTGTCGAGAGGTGAATAGCCAGTTGCGACAAGGAAGATCGCACCGAAGAAGAGCGCCGCAATGACGCTCGCAAGCGGGACGATCGCCGAGAGCCGCTTCGGCGCCTCACCGCGCTGCTCGAAGACAATTCGAACTGGTAGACGCATCAGCCGCCACTTCCCTCGAGGACGCCCGCCATGGCCGCCCCAACCGTCGCCAAATTCGCCGTTGCGCCCGGGGCTTCGTGCACGATGGCGCCTCGGTAGAGGACGAGCACGCGATCCGCGAGTGACATCACCTCATCGAGATCCTCGGAAATGAGGAGGATCGCCTGGCCAGCGCTGCGGGCGTCGTTCAGGAGCCTGCGCACGGTCTCAATCGCGCCGACGTCGAGACCACGTGTTGGTGAACATACGACGAGCAACTTCGTTGCGGTGCGGCCACCCGACAGTTCACGCGCGAGGAGCACTTTCTGGGCGTTACCGCCAGAAAGTTTCCTCGCGAGGTGATCGGGGCCGTTGGCCTTGATTTCAAATTGCTCGATCAAGCGCGTGGCCTCGGGGCGAACCCCGGCACGGTCGACGAGCACCTCCCGATCACGGGTGAGCAACAGGTTGTCGAGAATCGACATTGACGGCACCAGCCCCATGCCCAAGCGGTCCTCTGGGACGTACGCGAGACCGAGTTCGCGTGCCTGGATGGGTCCGCGGTCCGCGGTCATCGCACCGGCGATGGTGATCGAGCCACTCGTTGGCGCGATGAGCCCTGCGATCGTGTCGGCGAGCTCACGCTGGCCGTTGCCTGCGACACCAGCGATACCGACCATCTCGCCTGCGTGAATGTTGAAGGAGATGTTCGAAAGCACCTCGACTTCGCTGATACTGAGCGAAAGGTTACGAATCTGCAGGACTTCGTGACCGATCGGGTGCGTCGCACGTTGTGGGTTTAGTTCGATGTCGCGACCGACCATCAATCGCGCGAGTTCGCGAGTGTCGGCCGTGCCCTTCCCATCGACGTGCCCCGTCACTCGACCATTGCGCAAGACGGTCACCCGATCGGAGATCTCGACGACCTCGCCGAGTTTGTGACTGATGAACACGATCGACTTGCCGGCGTTGGTCATCGCATGCACGTTTTCGAAGAGCTTGTCCACCTCGTCAGGTACGAGAACCGCCGTAGGCTCGTCGAGGAGAAGGATTTCCGCGCCTTGGTACAGTGCCTTGACGATCTCCACGCGCTGACGCTGACCGACCGAGAGATCGCCAACGGTTGCAGACGGATTGATTGGGAGACCGTAGGACTCGGCGACTTCCGCAACCTTGTCGTTGATCAACTTACGGTCGAGTCGAAAATCGAGGTCGCGACTTCCCAAGATGACGTTCTCCGACACCGTGAAGCGATCGACGAGTCGGAAGTGTTGATGCACCATCGCGATCCCGTTCTGCAGCCCTGCGCGGGGCGAAGGAAGGTGCAACGGCTTGCCGTTGCGCATGAGGTGTCCGGAGTCGGGTTGGTACAGACCACACAGCACCGCCGCGAGAGTGCTCTTCCCCGCGCCATTTTCGCCGAGCAGGGTGTGAACCTCCCCCGCACGGACGTCGAAGTTCACGTCGTCGTTGGCGAGGACCCCGGGGAACCGCTTGACGATGTGATGTGCCGAGAGCGCACTAGGGGCCACACCAGTTGTCTGGTGTGGCCCCCGCGCGACCTCATGTGAGGCCTGACTCATGTGAAGATCAGCCCTTTGGCGAGCCGATGACTCCCTTGACGAAGTAGCTCATGCCGAGCAGGTCCAGAAGTTCCGGACGTGCACCTGCTGCAACCACTTCCTTGCCGTCCTGATCCGTGACAGGACCCTGGAACGGAGCGAAGGAACCGTCGATGATCGCGGCCTTCTTCTCCTCGATCAACGCCTGGGTATCTGCATCAACAGAGGAACCGAAGGATGCGAGGGTGACCATTCCGTCAGCCATCGAGCCGTAGTACTCCTCGTTCGGGCAGGTGCCACCAGCAACCGCCTTGGCGGTCTGGATGTAGAAGGGGCCCCAGTCCCAGGTTGGCGCGGTCAACCATGCGTTCGGTGCCGCCTCTGAGACGTCGGAGTTGTAGCCGACCCACTTGGCGCCACGAGCATCGGCCGCGAGACCGGTTGCGGTGGTGTCCTGGTGTTGGGCGAGGACGTCGACGCCAGCGTCGAGGAGCGACTCAGCCGCTTCCTTTTCCAGCGTTGGATCGAACCATGTCTTGGTCCACGAAACCTGGACGGTTGCGTTCGGGTTGACCGACTGCGCACCGAGGGTGAATGCGTTGATGCCGCGAATCACTTCCGGAATTGGGAAGGCTGCGACGTATCCGATCTTGCCGGACTTGCTCGCCTTGCCTGCCGCAATACCCGAGAGATAGCGGGCCTCTTCTGCCGCACCGAAGTACGTGCCCAAGTTCGCCGGGACGTCACCGAAGGTTGCGAACTCGCCGCCCGCATCCGCAGTGAGGAGGAACTTCGCACCGGTCGCCCACTGGAAGCAACCCTCTGGGTGCTTCGCAGCGACGCGTGCCATTGGTGCGCCGTAACCGAACGAAGTGGCGAAGATCAGGTTGTAGCCGCCAGCGGCGAGCTCTTCCATCACTGCTTCTGCTTCGTCACCTTCTGGGACATTCTCGACTCGCTTGACCTCGATACCGAGTTCCTTTTCGAGTTCCAGGATGCCCTGTTCGTGCTGGTAGGTCCAGCCCTTGTCGTCAGGGACGCCGATGTAGACGACCGCAACCTTCAGGTTGCTGTAGTCGGCGCCAGCCTCGGCCGCGGCCGTGGTGTCGGTCGCCGCGTCATTGCTTCCACCGCACGCCGCGAGCGTCAATGCCGCGACGGCAGCGAGAGCAATGCCCTTAATGTTCCGTACCTTCATGTATGTCTCCCCCTCTGCGAAGTGCAGATGCCCGGTAATTTCCGCGCCCTTGAGCGCGCCACGAGACTAACACGCCCCATCACATCGGAATTTCGGACCCCGACGGGTCGCGGATCAGCGCCGGATCTCAACCTTGCCATCGCGGACGCGGCATTGATACGTCCCCAGACCGACGGTCACCGGACGCGCGATTGCATCACCTGTGGCCACATCGAACCGGCCATTGTGCTTCGGGCATTCGATCTCGTCCCCGACCACGAAACCCTCGGCGAGGCTCGCTTTGCCATGGGTGCACCGCCCATCGAGCACAAAGTGACGATCCCCGTCGAGGCGCACGATGATGAGTTCGCAACCGTCATCCTCGACGCCGATCAGATCGTGCTCCGGGACCGCGCCAAGTTCGCAAATCGGGTGCCAGGAATCCTCTGTCATGCCACACTCCGCGGGATCATCACATTCTGATCGGTTCGCTGGCGAAGCAGCGTCGGAAGGATCTCCGAGAGCGCATGAGCGATGCTTCGATGCGGTGTAGGGAGTTGGTCCTTCACGAGTCGGTGCAATTCCGGCAGCGCGTGGTACGGCACCGTCGGGAAGATGTGATGCTCGAGGTGGTAGTTCATGTTCAGGTACATGAACCTGTTGAGCCTATTCATCATCACCGTGCGGGTATTCAATCGGTGGTCGAGTACATCCTCGGCGAGACCCGCGTGTTGGGTGATTCCGTACACGACCATCAGCCACCTTCCGTAGATCGTCGGAAGGCCGATGAACATTGCGGGCAGGATCGAACGACACGCGACGCACCACACAGCCACACTTATGAAGGCGGCGAGATACGC
>CAYFJS010000038.1:0-8241 GCA_964343495.1 uncultured Acidimicrobium sp.
TCGTCTGTTTGCACGACGTAGCCAAGCTGCTCGAGGGTGAGCATGATGCGGTGAACGGTCGGTCGGGCGAGGTTGAGTTCGGCCGAGAGGTCACTGACGGTCCGGATGGGCTTGAACTCATTGAACGACCGAATGATGTCCAGTCCACGCGCGAGCGCCTCGACGAAATCCCTGTTGTCGCTCCGGTGCGGCATGTTCCCCCGATGTCCCTCGTCCGTGGACGTTCGCCTCACCCTAGCAAGGGGGGGGGTCGCGCGCTTATGAGTCGGTGTTGTGCTCGCGAAGGAACTGCTCGAGTTCGGCCGCGATCTCATCCCCGCTGGGTAACGAGATGCCCGCAAGTCCGGTGGCGGCGGGATTCGATGCGGCGTGCTGGGCGTCGAAGGCCTCCTCGAGCTTGGCGAGCATCGCGGCGTGTTCGGTGTTCGCCATGACGAGGGCATTGAGGCGCTCCCGTTGGGATGACGCTTGGTCGCGGAGGCTGGAGACGTCGACGGCGAGACCGCTCGTCGAGCACAGCGCATCGATCAGTGCGACGGACGCGGCCGGGTAGGCCATCGAGGCGACGTAGTGGGGAACTTGTGCCCACAGCCCGATCGCGTTCACCCCGCGCGTGTGCAACGCGTGTTCGAGCACTGCCTCCACTCCCGCCGGCACGTCGAGGGTGCTCTTCAGGAACGGAACGCGGGCGGCGAATTCGGGACTCGGGGTCGTGCAGGAGATGTATACGGCGCGCGTGTGTGGCGTCGCCACCGGATAGGCGCCGAGGCCGTACGCGGAGCGCACCTTCAACTGGTCGGCGAGTGCCGCGACGGTTGCGGCGAAGTGCTGCCAGCGGGTGTCTGGCTCGGGTCCGGTGAGGAGGATGACGTCGCGGTCGGATTCATCGCGGCCGAGCAGCATCTTGGGGAGCGACCAGTCGATCGTGGTGTTCACTCCCGCGCGCAGCTCCATGATCGGCCGACGCGCGCGATAGTCGATGAAGGTGTCGGCGTCGAACTCCACGAGCGTCGTCGCCCCGGTCTCGGCGACGAGCGCTTCCATCGCGGTCGCGGCAGCGTTCGAGGTGTCGATCCAACCGGACAACATGATGACGAGGACCGGATCGTCGAGGGTGGGGAGCGCACCGGCGAAACTCGGCGAGATGCGGTATGCGTCGCTCATCGTGCGCTCAGTGTAGGCGCGTCAACACTTCCTCGGCTCGTTGTGCAGCCGTTTCCACTTGCGTCTTGAACGCATCGAACGAGGACGGATCGTGAGAACCCATCGCCCCCGCGATGTAGCGCGCGTACACGCCCTCGATGATGCAGGCAAGTTTCCAGTAGGCGAACGACACGTAGTAATCGAGTTGCGAAATGTCGCGGCCCGACACCTTGGCATAGTGCGCAGCGAGTTCGTTGCGATTGAGGAAACCTTCGGCGGTCGTCGTGGCGAAGTTCGTCGTCGAGGGCTCGTCGTTCGGACCCGTCCAGTAGACCATCAAGAGCCCGAGGTCGGCCATCGGATCGCCGAGCGTGCACAACTCCCAGTCGAGGACCGCGATGACGTTGCCGTCGTCGTCGACCATGCAATTGTCGAGTCGATAGTCGCCGTGCACGATGGCTGTCTTGCCTTGTTGCGGGACGCGCGTGACGAGTGCGTCGTGCACGCGATCGATGGAGGAGAGGTCCCGCGTCTTGGAGGCGTTCCACTGGCCGTACCAGCGCTTCAGCTGACGCTCGATGTAGCCCTCGTGGCGACCGAGGTCGCCGAGCCCGACCGCGACGGGGTCGACGGCGTGGATCGCCGCCATGGTGTCGACGAGCGAGATGCTCGCCTGGCGTCGGGTCGCGGGGGTGAGGACGCTCAGTGCCGTGGCGTTGTCGCGCACGACGTGGCCGTCGACGAAGGCCATCACGTAGAACGGCGCGTCGTTGACTTCGACGTCGGTGCACAGTCCGAGCGCAGGTGCGACGGGAACCCGCGATGCAGACAGTGCGCTGATCACGCGATGCTCGCGACCCATGTCATGGGCGCTTGCCAAGGCATGCGAGAGCGGCGGTCGGCGGAGCACGTAGTGGTGCCCCGCGGCGTCGTCGACCTTGAAGGTGAGGTTGGAATGGCCGCCGGCGATCAAGGTGAAAGTGAACGGTGCGGTCGCGCCGGCGACGTTGGCCTCGAGCCATGCGCTGACCCGCTCGGCGTTGATGCCCGCGGGGGTGTTCGCGTTCGTTGCCACGTAGGCAACCTAGTCAGGCGATCGCTCCGATTCACACTCGGCGATATCGTGACCGCCATGGTCATCGACGTCACCGACGCCACGTTCCAGACCGCGGTGATCGACGCATCGCAGACCACACCGGTCGTCGTCGATTTGTGGGCGCCGTGGTGTGGGCCGTGCAAGACGCTCGGTCCGATCCTCGAAAAGGTCGTCGGCGCAAAGGCCGGCAAGGTCGTCCTCGCCAAGGTCAACGTCGACGAGAACCCCGCGATCGCTCAGGCGTTTCGTGCGCAGTCGATCCCGATGGTCGTCGCGATCGACAAGGGTCGACCGGTGGACGGTTTCACCGGCAGCTACCCGGAGCACTTCGTGCAGGAGTTCGTCGACAAGCTCCTCCCGGACGAACCGGCGGCATCCCCGCTCCTCGTGCCGCCGACCGAGGAAGTCGCAGAAGAGCAGCCGTTCGTCGTGAACGACAACTTCGACGCCGAACTGGGCGAACTCCTCCCGCACGTCAAGACCGACGAGGCCAAGCGCGCCCGATACCTCGAGATCCTCGAGACCATGGGCCCGAACGATCCCCGCGTCGCGGGACACCGCAAGAAACTGACGGCACAACTCTTCTAGTCGCGCACACATCTGGGTCGTGCGGGCACGCGTGACGGAATCCTTACGGTGGTTTGGGATGTCGCGCGTGCTCGCCGCCGCGGTTGGTGTGATCGTCGTGGTGATCGGGTCGTGGTGGGTCGTGCGAGTGCCGCCGCCTCCGATCGATGAGCAGCTTCCGATGGCGAATCCATCACAGCCTTCGGCAGCGACGACGTCGCCCGCGGGCGCACTCCTCGTCGTCTACGTCACCGGCGCCGTTCGCTCGCCCGGGGTGTTTCGACTCGCACCCGATGCCAGGGTGGTGGACGCCGTCGCGGCCGCCGGTGGCACCACGCCACTCGCCGACACGATCGCGGTGAACTTCGCCGCGACGCTGGTCGACGGCGCACAGGTGTACATCCCGAATCGCGGGCGCACCACGACGACGACGCTTGCGCGACCGCAACCCGGCGTCAATCCGCCCCCGACGAACACCACACCGACACCGGTCGGACAGCCCACGTCGACGATCAACTCCGCACCGGTCGGTCCCGTGGTCAACCTGAATACTGCGTCGCTTTCCGAACTTGATTCGCTGCCGGGAATCGGTCCGTCGACCGCACAGGCGATCATCGACTATCGGGTCGTCAAGGGTCGCTTCAAGACGGTCGAGGACCTCCTCAATGTGCGTGGAATCGGCGAAGCGAAACTGGCCGCGATCCGTTCGCGCGTCGGTGTGTGAACTACAGCGCGCCGAGGATCAGCGCACCGAGCGCGAGCGCGAGCAACGAACCCGCCCACACCCCGAGGGCGAGTGGGCGGAATTCGCGCAGCCACTCCGGCCAACTCGCGACCGCCCTGCGCGTCGCACGAAGTGCCGAGACGTGACCGAGTGCGAACCACAGCGCACCGCTGGCGAGGATCGCCAGGATGTAACTCGACGTCGATGACACGATCGGCACGCCGGTCATCGGCAACACGGGGAGGCCCGCGAACACGAGTGCGAAGCCGACGAACCCGAGCAGGGTGCCGGGGAGCGCGAGGAGGATCGCGCCGAGAATCGCGAGTCCGAAACCGCCGAGGAGGGCGAACAGGCCTCCGCGGGTGCGGAGTCTGGTGCGGTGAAAGATGATCCCGTCCTCGACGACGCGCGGCGAGCGAGGTCGTTCGGCTTCATCGACGGGGGTCACGCTTCAATCGTACGGTCTTGCCCCGCGCCGAATGGGGCATCGAGCAACTCCGCTCTCGACGACGAGCCTCGTGTCGTGTGCCGTCGTCATGTGGTGTGTCCTGTATCTCTTGCGCTTCGTCGTGACGACCGACGTTGCGTCGGTGAACTGGGTGATCCGATCGAGTCTCGGACTCGCGATCTGGTGGTTCGTCACCACCAAGTGGCGTCGGGCAACGACTGCGATGGTGCTCGCGGCGGTCGTCGTCGGGGTTCCCGCGTGGTCTGCGAGTCACGACCTCGATCAAGGCGACTATGCGGGAGTCGCAGTCATCGTCGAGGAACCGGTTCACGTCGGCGCCTCCCGCGTGGTGTTTTCGATCGAGGGCAAGCGTTACGTGTCATACCTCTATTCCCGGTCGGCCGGCGCGGTGTCACGCTGTCGGGTGGGCGAGCGGATCCGGCTCGACGGAATCCGCTCGGAACTCTCGCGTGTGCAACACGGACGGCTCGCGTCGCGTCACGTCGTCGGAACGCTGACGGTGAGAAACGTCCGCTCGTCGTGCCACGCCGGATCGGTGCTGTCGCGGTCTGCGAACGGCGTGCGCGACGTGCTCGCCTCGTCGGTGGTCTCCCTGGAAGCGGACGAAGCGGCGCTCCTGCTCGGTCTCGTGATCGGCGACGACTCCGATCAGCCGACCTCGATGGTCGAGGCATTTCGCGCGGCGGGTCTTTCGCACCTCACCGCGGTTTCCGGCCAGAACGTGGCGTTCGTCCTCGCCGTGTTCGCGCCGTTGTTGCGTCGCGTTCCATCTCGGTTCCGGCTCGGTGTCATGGTCGCGATCGTTGGGTGGTTCGTCGTCCTCACCCGCTGTGAGCCGTCCGTCGTGCGCGCGGGGGTGATGGCCGTCGTCGCGGGCTACGGCTCGTCGCGAGGATTCGAGTCCTCGGGGGAGCGCGCGCTTGCGATAACGGTGATTGGGGCTCTCTTCATCGACCCGCTGCTCTCGACGTCCGTCGGGTTCGCGCTGTCGACTGCGGCGACAGCGGGGCTCGTGTGGATCTCGCCACGAATCGCCGAGCGACTTCCGGGGCCACACTGGTTCGCCGAGGCGCTCGGCGTCACGATCGGAGCACAGCTTGCCGTCATGCCGGTGTCGTGGGCGGTGTTCCGCACGTTCAACGTCGTCGGACTTGCGAGCAACCTGGTCGCCGTTCCCGTCGCTGGCTTCGTGATGCTGTGCGGACTCCCCGTGATGGGAGTGTGCGGAATCCTGATCGGTCTCGGCGTTCCGTTCGCCTTCGAGGCGACGAGCGTGGCGATGCTCGTGTTGCGCGCTGGCGTGCGCTGGGTGTGGTGGGTGGCGGTGATCGCCGCGTCACTCTGAAGGGCGTTGCACCGATCTGGAATGATGGTGCCGTGACGGTCTTCCATATTTCTGGTGGCGATGCGCGGCTCGTGTCGGCGCGACTCACCGACCTCGTCGCCGAGCTGATCGGAGACGGCGATCGGGGCTCGCTCTTCGAGAGCCACGACCTCGCCGACACCGGTGCGGACGACAAGGCGAGCGTCGTCTCGACTGCGGTGATGGGGGTGCAGACGGAGTCGCTCTTCGGCGACAAGCGCGTCGTCGTGCTGCGCAACATCGACGAGGCCACCGTCGATCAGTTGCGGTCGCTCGTCGACTATCTCGCCACCCCGAGTGACGCGAATCATCTGATCGTCACCTCGCTCGGCAAGCTCGCCAAGTCGACGACGGATGCGCTGAAGAAGGCCGGGGCGACGGTGTTCTCCACGTCGCCACCGTCGAAGAAGGCGGACCTGCACGACTGGTTCGCAGACAAGTTCACCGAGGCCGGATTGAAGATCGATGCAGCCGCGATCGCCGCGGTGATCTCGTGGCTCGGTCAGGACCAGGCGCGCCTGCCTTCGCTCATCGAGGTGCTCGTGTCGACGTACGGATCGACGAAGAAGTTGACGACGTCGGACGTCGAGCCGTTCCTCGGCGACAAGGGGAGCGTGCTCCCGTGGGACTTGACGGATGCGATCGATCGCGGGGATGCGACCACGGCCCTCACGATGATGCGCCGGATGGTGCGCAGCGGCGAGTACCACCCGCTACAGCTGATGGCCCTCTTGCACAACCATTACTCACGGCTGTTGCGCCTCGACGGTCCGAACGTGGCGAACTCGAACGAGGCGATGGTGCTCATCGGATCGAAGAGCGAGTTCCAGGCCCGCAAGTATCTCGACACGTATCGGCGGCTGGGTTCGAAGAACGTCGCCGGGGCGATTCAGCTACTCGCCCGCGCGGACGTCGACCTACGCGGAGGCAAGGACCTGGAGGACGAACTCGTGATGGAGATCTTGGTCGCGAGGCTGTCGCGCCTCGCGGGAGTGCCGGCTACTTCTTCGAAGCGGCGTTGATCTTCTTCATCAGGCGGCTCTTCTTGCGGGCGGCCTGGTTCGGGTGAATGACTCGCTTGGCGGCGGCCATGTCGAGGCGCTTGACGGCGAGGCGCAGGGCCTCGGGGTTCTCCTCGGTGCCGATCGACTCGTTGGCCTTCTTCAGACGGGTGCGAACCTCGCTCTTGGTCGCGCGGTTGCGCGCGGTCGCCTTCGCGTTGGTGAGGATGCGCTTCTTTTGGCTCTTGATGTTTGCCACGTCGAATAACCGTTCTTTCTCGAAAAACCTTGGCCCTACAGGAGTGTTCAGGCTAACAGCGACCCCGTGGGGCTCCCAACAGTAGAATTTTGGTCACCAGCGGCTCGTGTGACCCCCACATTCGCCCGACTGCACGACAGAAACGGTCCAATGGATCTCGCCAACATCCGCAATTTCTCGATCATCGCCCACATCGACCACGGCAAGTCGACGTTGTCCGATCGCATCCTCGAGATCACCGGGGCGGTCCAGGCCCGCGACATGCGCGCCCAGTACCTGGATTCGATGGACTTGGAGCGCGAGCGCGGGATCACGATCAAGGCACAAAACGTGCGCGTGCCGTGGCGGGACAACTGGCTGCACCTGATCGACACGCCCGGCCACGTGGACTTTGGCTACGAAGTCAGCCGCTCGCTCGCCGCATGCGAGGGCGTCGTGCTCGTCGTCGACGCAGCGCAGGGGATCGAGGCCCAGACGCTCGCGAATTGTTACCTCGCCCTCGAGAACAACCTCGAGATCGTCGCCGTGCTGAACAAGATCGACCTGCCCGCGGCCGACCCGGATCGCTACGCGATGGAGATCGAAAAGGTGCTCGGCATCCCCGCCGAGGACATCCTGCGCATCTCGGCAAAGACGGGTGTCGGCGTGCCCGAGTTGCTCGATGCGGTCGTCGAACGCATTCCCGCACCGAAGGGCGACGTCGACGCCCCGCTGCAGGCACTGATCTTCGATTCCCAGTACGACACGTATCGCGGCGTGGTCTCGAGCGTGCGCGTGATGAATGGTCGCTTGTCGGCAGGCAGCAAGTTGTTGTTCATGCAGACGAGGGCGACGCACGAGGTGATCGAGATCGGCGCGCGCATGCCGGCGCCGACTCCCGTCGCAGAGCTCGGACCCGGAGAGGTGGGGTACTTGATCGCCGGCATCAAGGACGTCGGCGAGGCGCGCAGCGGTGAGACGGTGACGTCGCTTGCCAATCCCGCGAGCGAACCCCTCGCCGGCTATCGCGACCCGAAGCCGATGGTGTTCTGCGGACTGTTCCCGATCGACGGCGACGACTTCGAGAACCTGCGCGAGAGCTTGCAGAAGCTCAAGTTGAACGACGCCTCGATCACCTACGAGCCGGAGTCCTCCGGCGCGCTCGGATTCGGATTCCGCTGCGGCTTCCTCGGGTTGTTGCACATGGAGATCGTCAAGGAGCGACTCGAGCGCGAGTTCAACCTCGCGCTCATCGCGACGGCCCCGAGCGTCGAGTACCGGGTCGTGAAGACCGACGGCGAGGTGCTCGTCGTCGACAACCCCGCAGACCTGCCGTCGGCCGTGTACATCGACTCGGTCGAAGAACCGTTCTTTCGCATCAGCATCATCACCCCGAAGGAATACACCGGCTCGTTGATGGAGCTGTGTCAGGACCGACGCGGCGAGCTCATCAAGCTCGAGTACCTCTCACCCGAGAGGGTCGACATGCAGTACCAACTTCCCCTCGCCGAGGTCGTCGTGGATTTCTTCGACCAGCTGAAGAGCCGCTCGCAGGGCTATGCCTCGCTCGACTACGAGCTCGCTGGCTACCGCACGAGCGACCTCGTGCGCGTCGACATCCTGTTGAACGCCCAGCCGGC
>CAYFJS010000039.1:0-8065 GCA_964343495.1 uncultured Acidimicrobium sp.
CAAGGAGATCGGTGCTCGCGTGCCGAAGGGCATCCTCCTCGTCGGTCCTCCGGGAACGGGCAAGACGCTCTTTGCCCGTGCGGTCGCTGGCGAAGCCGGAGTGGGCTTCCTCTCGGTGACCGGATCGGACTTCATGGAGATGTTCGTCGGCGTCGGTGCGAGCCGCGTGCGCGATTTGTTCCAGCAGGCCGCCAAGATGGGTCGCGCGATCATCTTCATCGACGAGATTGACTCGATCGGTCGCAAGCGCGGTGCAGGGCTCGGCGGCGGACACGACGAGCGCGAACAGACGTTGAACCAGATGCTCGCCGAGATGGACGGCTTCGAGGCCACGGAAGGCATCGTCGTGATGGCCGCCACCAACCGACCCGACATCTTGGACCCCGCGCTCCTGCGTCCGGGCCGCTTCGACCGCCAGATCGTCGTGCCGCTCCCCGAGTCCGACGAACGCCTCGCGATCTTGAAGGTGCATTCGACCGGCAAGCGCATGGGCACCGACGTCGACCTCGACACGATGGCCAAGGCCACGCCCGGCATGAGCGGCGCGGACCTCGCGAACCTCGTCAACGAGGCGGCGCTCTTCGCCGTTCGCCGCGGCTCGACCCACATCGAGCGGATCGACTTCGAAAATGCGCGCGACCGCGTCGTGCTCGGCGCCCGCCGCGAGAGCCTGATCCTCAACGCAGAAGAAAAGCGCGCGACCGCATACCACGAGGGCGGCCACGCGGTGCTCGCCACGGTCCTCCCGCACAGCGACCCGCTGCACAAGGTGACGATCCTCCCCCGTGGCATGGCGCTCGGCGTGACCTGGACGCTCCCGGAGGAGCGCCACACGTATTCGCGCGAATATTTCGAGGACGTGATCTGCAAGGCGATGGGCGGTCGCGTCGCGGAGATGATCGTGTTCGACCACGTCAACAGCGGCGCCGCCAACGACCTCGAGCAGGCCACGATGATCGCGCGGCGCATGGTCCGCGAGTGGGGCATGAGCGACGCCGTCGGTCCGATGGCCTTCGCGGGTCAGCAGCAGGTGTTCCTCGGCGAGGACCTGATGACGAGCGGTCGCGAATACTCCGACGAGATGGCCCGCAAGATCGACGACGAGATCGGACGCATCCTGCGCGAGCAGGAACAGCGCGCCCGCGAGCTGCTCCTCAAGCACCGCCGTGGTCTCGACTTAGTCGCTCAGTCGCTCCTCGACAACGAGACGATCGACGGTGCGATGGTGTCGCGCCTCATCCAGCAGGGTCTCGGCGAACCGAGCAAGTCGACGAACGTCTAGTTCGCGTCAGTCGAACACGCGGCGTCTCCGCCGTCGCGCACGCGCGCAAGGGCGGCCCACAGGTCCGTCGCGCTGACCGGACCGAGGAACGCTGCACGCACGACTCCCCTGTCGTCGGCCATGACGACCGCTGGCACCGCCTCGACTGAATACTTGGAGTGCAGCGCGCGCTCGGCGAGATATTCAGAGACGTGCACGGCGACCGCGTTCGACTCGAGCACTCGAACCTTTGCTTCGACGTCGGCGCACGTGTTGCACGAACTCGAGGTGAACGCGGCGACGAGCCAAGAGGCTTCGGGGCGAAGAAAGTCGGACCGATCGAGCTGCGTCGGAAGCTGCGCATCGCCTTGCGTCGGTGAGTTCGTGTCGCGTCGGCGAACGACGCGATTCGCGACGAGCGCGATGACTACCACCACGACGACGATTGCAATCCGCGTCACTCGCCCACCTGTGGCATCGGCAGGTGCGGAAGCATCGGGGCGGCTGCGCGCCCGACGAGTTCGTGCCCGCGGGTGAGCAGACGTTGCACCGCGACCGGCTGAGTGGACGTCACGATCACCTCACCAGAGGTCACGCCGACTGGCATCGCGAGGAGCGCGGTGCCACCGCCGGGCACGGTGACGGCATCCAGTCCGGAGATCGACACGATTCCCGCGGGTCCGACCTGCGCGACGTTGAGCACCGCATCAGTCGGCGTGGCGTTCACGACGACGAGCGCATCGGCGGTTCCCACGCTCACGCCAGACGGTGCGGACCACACGGTCGAGACCGCGTCGCCGGGCGTTCCGAGGACGACCGAGGTTCCGACGGTGTCACCGACCCGCCGGTTGACCACCTGTTCGACGACGATGCCGGTGTCGTTCGTGGCGTCGAGATCGTTCACTCCGACCACGATCCCGTACCTTCCGTCGGGCAACGTGGCGAGCGTGCCGGTATCGAGCGTGGTGACGCGATGGGCCGGCGCGGTGATGAGCGCCGGCTCGAGTGCGTTCTCGGTGGTCGCCCCGTTGAGGAACACCACGCTCAGTTGTCGGTCGAGATCGCTCGGGTTGAAGATGACGAGTTGTTCGGAGACGCCAGGCAACTTTTCGCCGTCGGCGAACCACCACTGCGTCGCCGCGCGCGGTGCACCGAGGCTCACGGCATAGCCGAGTCGACCTTGGCCGAGGTAATGCTGCACGCGACCTGCCACGAGACGACCGGAAGAGGCCTTGATCGCAACTGCGAGCACGGGCTCGTTGCGCGCACCCTGTTCGGCCATCGGAAGGGCGATCGTCGTGTAGGCGGGGATCACGTATCCCTGCAGGTTCGAGGGCTCACGCTCGCTGTCCTTCGTGACGAAGGTGATGTCGACGACCGTGGCATCGCTGAACGGATTCGTCATCAATATGGTCTCGACGCTGTCGGCCCCGGTGAAGCCATCTGCGAAGTACCAGGTGTCGCTCGGCGTCGTCGCACACAGGGTCGTCGCATCGCCTGCGGGATGGACGATCACCTGCTCTGCCGTGCCGACGCCGCCGGCGATCTCTACGAGGGTCGACACGTAGCCCGACTCGATGCCACCTCGAGCGTCCACGGTCGCGCGCGAACGCGCGGGCACGACGACACCCGTCGACGTCGTCGACGACCGACCCATGTAGGTGATCGTCGCAGAGAGATCGGTGTCCCCTGCATTGGAGACGACGATCGAGGAACTCACCTCGCTGTCATTCGCAGGGACCCCCGGACAGAACCAGTTCGCCGCGGATCGATCCTCGGTGTGCACGAACGGCATCGGTTGGTCGATGGGTGCCGCGACCGCACCTGGGTCGGGTTGGTTCCGGTCGACGACGACGAGAGCCGCGATCGACGCGACGGCAAGGACCATCACGACGAGCTGGCGAATCGTCATGTGCGTCGGCTGCGAACCTCCCCGCTGCTCGAGTGGCGCACTCACGAGGCAACCTCCTCGTCGCGAAAGACGATCGCCCTCGCTCGAGTGGCGAGCATCCTTCGCCGCACTCGCCCGATGTCGAACGTCGCGACCACGAGCGCGATCCACAGCAACACCTGGATCGCGATCTGAATCTGGTATCCGAACGGGGTGTCATAGTTGATCTGGGCGATGCCACCGGATGGCGAATCGAACGCCGTGGTGCCGCCGAAAGCCACGCGGGCCTTCACGTCGCTCTCTCCGACACGCAACGTCAGTCCGTCGTCGTACGGCGCGGCGAGGTGCACCGTGGACGGATCGATTGCGCGACGCTCACTCGCGACGTCTCCGACGAGCGGGAGTGGCGTGAGCGCTCGGAGTCGCGCCGATACCAGCGCCGAATCCCCGGCTTGTTGACTCGCGAGGGCGGATGCTTCGTCGAGTACGGAAAGCGTCGGGATCCAGGCCGTGTTCTCGAAGATCACGAGATCGCTCGCGGTGTACGTCCTACGCAAGTCGAGCTGTTGCGCGAGCCCGTCGAGGAGACCGACCGGTGGCACCAACGGCGCATCGGCCGTCGAGATCCCACCATCGATGATCGGCACCACGATGTAGCGCACGGACAGCGGCGCGAGCAGTCGACCGGCGCGAATCGTGCGGTTGTCGATGATGAGCGAGACGATCCGTCCGGTTGCGTCGTCGAGTTCGCTGTGTGCCGACACGAACTGGTCGCGAAGCGTCAGCTCGCCGTCCCGCGCGACGCCGAACGCGACGTCGCTCGAGAGTCGCTCGCCTCGCAACGGCAGCACCTCGGGTCGCGCGACGTACAACGTGACGAAATCGCCCTCCGGGGGATTCGTCGGCAACTGGGCGAGGAGCTGCGAGAGCGTCGTCTCGGGCTGGCCCCAACGGCCGCCAACGGCCGCGACGACGGTCGGAACGCTCCCGACGACGACGCCGAGAGTCGCGAGCGCAACGAGTGGCTTCCACCACCGAAACGTGGTCGCGATTTCGTCGTCGAAGACGAAGCTCGCCAACGTCGCCGCCCCGAGCGCGGCGCCACACGACACGACGACGAGGAGCAGCTCCACGCTCGGTGTGCGGATGTCGATCACTGACGATGAATTGAGCACGATGAGCGCCATGGGCGGAACGACGAGCATCAGCGACCGCATCGTCCACACGACGCGCGTCGAGCGCGATACTGCCTGACTGACGACGAGTGGCACGAACAACCCTGCGGCGAGAATTCCGATGGTCTTCGCACCGCCACCGAGCGAGACGACGTCGTGCAATCGCCCCGCATCCCCGGCACCCGGGCGTTCCCCGATCAGCGTCGTCATCCATCCGCCAGTGATGAGCGTTTGAGACCACGGCGACAGCATCACGATCGAGCCGACGATCATCAGCGCGACGACTCGGAGCGACACCGTCGCGTCGCGCACGCGCTGCCGACCGAGCACCGAGCCGACGAACCAACCAAGCGATGCGAGCAGGGCGAGGACGAGGAACGTCGGGACGTACGCCACGACGATCGCGGCCACGAGGACGATCGCTGCTCGAATCTGCGTCTGGCGAGCACCGGAGTGTTGCTCACCGGAGACGACGAAGAGCCTGAGCACCCACGGCAACGCCGCAGAGACCAAGAGCGCGCTCCACTCCCCGCGCCCGATCGCCGCATAGGCCAGCGGTGTCGCGGCGTAGACGACGAATGCGGCTACTCGCGCGCGATGGGAGAAGAATCCGCTCGCCACGTGCCACATCCCGATGCACCCGACGAGCACTGCGCCGACGATCGCGAGTGACTGAAGGAGACCGAGTTGGAAGAGCGTGAGCGCTCCCGCGACCGCGGTCAACAGTGCAGCCGTCGGGACCGGAGTCGCGTGTCCGAATCCTCCCGACCACCAGCCATTGAAATACGTCGACACGAGTGCACGGGGAGACTCTGTCGCGTCGCGCAACGGAAGGAACTCACCGACGACGCGTGTTCCACCGAGGAGCAATCCACGACTCCCGACGACGATGACGGCGATCGCGGCGAGCACCGTGAGCGTTGCTTGGCGCGCGGACGCCGAGCCGGTCGTGGTGCGAGTCAGTTCGCGCGAGCGACGCGCGAGCCGCAACCTGCGGGCGCGAACGAACGTCGCGAATCGCGCACTCCCCTTCTCCTGCAGGTCGTGGATCTCGGCTGCCGGCACCCGGCGGAACGGTCGCACCTCGCCTCTGCGGCGGATGACGAATGCGGTGTCGAAACATACCGCCAGTGACGAACGAAGCGCTGCGAGGGGTTCGCGCACTTTGCCCGTCGCAGCGCCAGCGACGACGCGCACGACTGCGGTGATGAGCATCTGCAGGATCGCGAATGGAATTTGCAGGCGCCCGGAGAGCGACACCACCGTGCGGACTCGATGACGTGCCTGCAAGACGTGTCGATCGGGATCCTCTCGTCGAGTTGCGAGGGCATTTCGATGTCGCGCCTTTGCACTCGGCACAACGAGCACACGAGCCCCGCTCAAGTGAACGCGCCAGCACAAGTCGAGGTCTTCACCGTAGAAGCCGATCTCTCGTGGATAGCCGCCGACCTCGCGGAACAGGTCGCTGCGCACGACGACGCACGCGGACGGCAAGACGAACACGTCGCGAATGGCATCGTGTTGTTCCTGGTCGCGCTCACCCGGCTCGACGGTGGTCGTCGTGTCGCCGATGCGGTCAGCCCCGAATCCGACCGACTGCACGATGGACGGATCGTCCCACTCCATGAGCTTTGGTCCGACCATTCCCGCGTTCGACCGAAAGGCCTCCTCGACGAGCCGCGAAATGGCGTCCGGAGCGAGCGCGACATCGTCGTGCATCAAACAGAAGAAGCCGCCGTCGCCCTGGACGAGTCGGGACACTTCGTTCATGAGCGGCCCGAAACCCGGATTCCCCGCGACCCGACGCACGACCGCTCCGGGAAGCGCACCCGTGATCGAGCTCGCCACTTCCTCGTCCGTCGGCGCCCCTTGGTCGTCCCCCTGCACCACGAAGAACAGGTGGTGGACGTTGGGATAGTCCTGCGCGACCAGGCTCGACAGGGTCTCGGCGAACCACGGTCCGGGCCGGTACACGGCCATCGCGCACACGACCGGCGGGGCGGCTGCGAGGCGCTCGGGAGCGGGGCGAGCCTCAGGGGCTGGGGACTCGGACACGGTTTCTACAGGCTAGTTCTGCCCTCTCGGGCCCCGGGAGCGCCCCTTTGACGTGATGCCATCCGCTACTGCTTGCATTTGCTAGCACTTTCGGATATCCTTGCTAGCACCCATCCAGACAAGGAGCCCCCATGCCAGCACTCAAGTTCCCCACCATCCCGAGCATCGACCTCACCTCGTTCGACGTGAACAAGGTCGTGCCACAGCAGTTGCGCAACATCTCGCTGCCGAAGATCGACATGCCGAAGTTCGTCGCACCACACATCGACGCCGACAAGGTTCGCACGACCGCGAAGGAAGTTGCATACACCGCGATCGGCCTCGGAGTCCTCGGGTTCCAGAAGGTGCAGGTTCGTCGCCGCGAAGTGACCGACCAGCTCGCCACCGAACTGCCGAAGGT
Organism: uncultured Acidimicrobium sp.; assembly: GCA_964343495.1. Lineage (GTDB taxonomy): Bacteria > Actinomycetota > Acidimicrobiia > Acidimicrobiales > Ilumatobacteraceae > UBA3006. The sequence goes on from CAYFJS010000039.1 coordinate 6,783, forward strand.
CGCCAACGAAGCGCTCGCACACGCCGAGAAGGTCGTGAGCAAGGTCGTGTCGACCGTGCAATCGCGTCGCGGAGTCAGCACTCCAGCCAAGTAAGTCGATGAAGTAGTCTTCGGGTGCTTGTCACCCGAAGACTCATCAACTGCGAGTAGTTCTCGCGCCCCGGTTCCCGAAGGAACCGTTTCCGTCGCCGTCGGACTCTTCATCAACGGCATTTCCACCTACGTCTTCTTCAAGATCGGTCAACAGGCCCTCGGTCAGGACGGGTTCAAGCCGATCGTGACGATGTGGTTCATCGCCTTCGCATTGGTTCCCGGGTTCTTCCTCCCGATCGAGCAGGAGACCAGCCGAGCACTCGCACACCGCAGGGCACTCGGTCAGGGCGGGTTACCGGTCATCAAACGAATCATTCCCCTCGCAGCGATGATCTTTGGGGGTCTCCTCGTCGCACTCGCCATCGCGGCGAGAAGCGTGACAAGCAATCTGTTCGAGTCGAACGCGACGGTGACGCTCGCACTCCTCCTCATGTTGCTCACGTATGCACCGATGCACATTGCTCGGGGACTCTCGTCGGGCCAAGGGAAGTTCTCCAACTACGCGCTCATCATCGGACTCGACGGAACGATCCGAGTCGCCGTGTGCGCGGCGTTGTGGCTCGGTGGGATCGAGAACACCGGCGTCTACGCGGTCGCAGTCGGACTCTCCCCGATCGTCGGCGTGATCCTCGTCGCCATCCGTGGTGACCTTCGACTTCACGACGGTCCCCCAGCATCGTGGTCCGAGATCACCCCGAACTTGGGTTGGTTGCTCCTTGGCTCACTCTTCGCGGCAGCACTCGTCAATGCGGGCCCGATCACGGTCGACATCCTCGGTTCGAACGAGCCCGCGGCGGTCGTCACTCGATTTGGCAATGCGGTCATCTTCGCCCGCATCCCGCTCTTCCTCTTCCAGGCCGTGCAAGCAGCGCTCCTCCCCAAGCTCGCTCGGCTCGCCGCCCAAGGAGACATGGCCGAGTTCCGCAATGGCCTCCGCCGATTGGTGCTCCTCGTCGTCGGCGTCGGTGTCGTCGGGACACTCGGCGCGTTCGCCATCGGCCCGTGGGTTCTCGACCTCGTCTATGACGGCGGGATCGACCGCCGAACGATGTGCTTACTTGCCGCAGCGAGCGCGATCTACATGCTCGCCCTCGCCCTTGCACAGGCGGTGATTGCCCTCCGCGGGCATGCAGCGGTCGCCTACGGATGGATCATCGGCTTCTGCACCTTCGGCCTCGTCGCCTGGCTCG
>CAYFJS010000040.1:0-7862 GCA_964343495.1 uncultured Acidimicrobium sp.
AAGGGTGAAACGGTGCGGTAAGAGCGCACCAGCATGCGGAGCGATCCGCATGGCTCGGTTCCCCCACTCGAAGCAAGACCATGCAGAGGGCATGGGCGGTCCGTCCGCATCCCAGCGATGGGGTGCACCCCTCGGGTAGGTCGCATAGAGGGATGGTCATCGGTTGCGTTCACTCGCAACTACAGAACCCCGCTTACAGACCGACTCACCGTCACCAATCGCCGTCGATTCTCGACCGACTCGGCCGGACACGTACGCTCGCGAGTGGAGGCCAGATGGACATCGACTTCGGCACGTTCCTACCCGACGACATCTCGCACTACTCCGGCCTTGGATTCGTGCGCATCGTGACAGGAATCGTGCTCGTACTCATCGTCGCAAGGAGTGTGATCCATCTCTTTGCGTCTGACGGCGGCGCACGACGAATCGCCGGCGTCGACACCTCCGTCGAGGGTGGCGACAACATCATTGCCATGTTCCACCAGTGGGGCGCGGTGCAGTTGAGCCTCGTCGTCGTCCTCGGCGTCCTCTTCGTTCGCTACCCCGGCCTTACCCCTCTCGTCGTGGCCTCGCTCGCACTCGACCCGCTGACGAGGGCTCTTGCGTCAAAGATGAAGAAGCTGTCCTCGACGAGGACGCCACCTGGTGCTCGACTGAACTGGCCGATGTTCGTCGTGCTTGCAGTCGTGTTCGTCTGCTCGATGGCGAAGTGAGGAGATCCGACTGAGCGCCGCTCAGTCCGCCGACTTCGAAAACGCCACCTGACGCGAGGTCCAGATCGCAAGCACGGCACCGATGATCTCGAGCGGGGCGTTCATCCAACCCCTCGTCACGACGGGCAACGCCTCGTCGACCACGTCGAGACCGCCGATCGGCCACCAGAACATCGCCGTGTTGGCGAAGGCGAAGTCGAAGACGAGGTGGAGGAACAACCCGATCACGACCGCAAGCCACGCCTTGCGTGCCGGCCTGCGCCCGTACGTCGCGAGCATCACCACCCCCATCGCAACCACGACGGCGACGACGCTGTGCGCGACGCGCAGGCCGCTCACCCCGTCGATCACGTCGGGGAGGAGCGCTCCGAGCACGACGAGGCGGAACCGAAACGTCGGATCACGAAACACGATCCACACGGTGGCTACGGAGGTGCCGACGAACCAGAGCAACATGATCAGAGCACGATAAAGCATCCGCACTGCGGACACTCCGGGTGTTCCCCCTCCGCAAGTGCATGCAGCGCGTCGAGTTCCGTACGGGCGAGGTCCATGTGGCAGGAACCGCAGGTCGGCCCGTGCAACGTCGCAACCGCGCCGTCAGGTCGCGACTTGCGCTTTCGGTCGTAGGCCTCGAGGAGCGTCGACGGCACGACGAGGCTCTGCGCGCTGCGCTGTTCGGTGAGCCGGGCGATCTCGGCATCAACGACCGCCTTGGCCGCCTTGAGCGCCTTCGCATCGGTTTCACGGCGTTGCGTCGCAGCAATGATTTCGCGTGCGCAGTCCTCGAGGGTCGCGCGCTTCGCCTCGAGTTCCTCCATCAGTTCGAGCTCGCGGTCATCGTGGGCGGAGCGGGCTCGACGGCGGTCGGCGATCTCGTGCTGCAACGCCTCCGCTTCGCGCGGGGCGATCACCGTCTTCAGTTGCTTCTCGAGTCGCGCGATCTGGGCGTCAAGGGCTGCGGAGTCGGCTTCGAGGGTCGTGATCTCGGTCTCGATCGCGGCGCAGTTGGCAATCAGCTGATCACGTCGTGCGGTCACCTCACGAAGGATCTTCTCGGCGTCGGAGAAACGCTCACGTTCTGGCAGATGGGCGAGACGAAAGATCGCTTGAGCGAGCTCGATGTCGGTGGTCTGCACCGCCAAGAGATCGTTGAGCGCACCCATCACTGACCAGCCGGGACCGTTTGTGCGGACGCCGGCAAGCCAGCCGCGCACTCATACACCCAGTATTGGTTCGGTGGCACGGTGTTCACCGGTCCGCGCGGATAGCGGTCGCGCAAGATCTGACGCAGCGCATGATCTCCATCGAGAGTCGTCGGAGAGGCGATGGTCGTCGAGGTCGTCGTCGACAGCGTCGGGAGTGCTGGCGGATCGACGAGGTTGACGACGACGGTGTCCCCCGGCGCACCCGGCTGTGTCGTGGTCGTCGACTTCTTCCCTGCGATCGTCGTGGTCGTCGGTGGAATCGTCCCGGACACGACGCTTGCCAAGCATTCGTTGCCGGGCAGATAGATGCGGAAGGGCGAGGTGTCGGGGCGCGCCTCGGTCGGCTGCGGAGGCGGTGGTGCATCCCAGTCGACGATCGGCACGTTCTCGAGTGCGGCGTCCATGTACTGCTTCCAGATCCGAGCGGGATACATCGCGCCTTGGATGCGCACGTAACCGTCCGTCTTCACGAACTCGGGGATGCGCACCATCGGCGTGTAGCCCTTCGGGTCCCCGACCCAGACCGCGGTCGTGAGTTGCGGGGTGAAGCCGACGAACCAGGCATTCGTGTTGTCGTCCTGCGTTCCGGTCTTGCCAGCAGCCGGCCGATCGTTGGCGAGCGGCGTGCGTCGCGCGGTGCCGAACTTGATCACGCCCTTCATCACGTCGATCGCACGGAGCGCGTTCTCGCGAGTCAGCACCTGTTCGGGGTCCTTCGGCTCCTCGCGCTTCCAGACGACTGTGCCGTTGGAGTCCTCGATGCGCTCGATGGCATAGGGCTCGCGATGGAGGCCGCCGTTGGCGATCGTCTGAGCTCCCGAGGCCATGTCGAGTGGGCTCAATTCGTTCGCACCCGTCGAGAGCGACGCATACGGCTTGATCAGGTTCGCCCGTTCGAGGTCGGTGCCGAAGTTCGGCTTGGGCAGGAATTCAGACGACGCCATCCCGTACATCAACGCGACGATCTTGTCGAGACCGACGACCTGGGCGAGGCGCGCATACGCGCAGTTGATCGACAGGGCCGTCATGCGACGAAGGGTGCCGACGGGCTCACTCACTCCATTCGAGATGAGGAACGTCGGCTCCTCGGCGTTTCCGGGGTTCGGCAACGTACACGGCAAGGTTCCGTCGATGACGTCTTCGGGCAGGACACCCGCCTCGAGTGCAGCGGCGAGGACGAACATCTTCACGCTCGATCCCGTCTGGCGCCGACGCAGTGCGAGGTTGACCTCGTTCGTGTTCGGCACGAAGCCCTCGCCACCGACCATCGCGCGAATCGCACCGGTCTGCGTGTCGAGCGACAGCACTGCTGCGGTGATTCCCGTCGCATTGTCGGGCATCTGTTCAGCGGCAGCACGTTCTGCGGCGAGCTGGGCGTTCTTGTCGAGCGTCGTATAGATCTTCAGTCCGCCGCGATACAGGCGCGCCATCACCTCTTCCTCGGTGGCGCCGATGCCCATGTCGACGCCGTGGGTGCGCAGGTATTCCTTCACGAACTCACTGAAGTAACTGCGATTGGCATCCTGACGCGTGTCGACGACGGTGGAATCCTCGCTCGTCACGGGAGCGGCCTTCGTCGGCAACCTACAGCTGGCCGGGTCGTCGACCTTGCGCTTGGGCTCCTGCCAATCGGCACATGCCGCCGTCGCTTCGTCGGAAGTCAGCAGGCCTTTGTGTACGAGCCGGCCGAGCACGATCTTGTAGCGCTTGCGCACCGAGTACGACTTGTAGCCGTTCGTCGAGAACGGGTCGTACGTGGACGGCGCTTGCACGAGACCGGCGATGAATGCACCCTCGATCAGGTTCAGTTCGGAAACGGACTTGCCGTAGTACGTCTCTGCAGCCGCCGCCAGCCCGTAGGCGTTGTTGCCGAAGTACACGGTGTTCACGTAACGCTCGAGGATCTCGTCCTTGCTCAGGATCTTCTCCAGCATCGTCGCGTAACGGGCCTGCAAGATCTTGGTTCGCCCACCCGAGATCGTCCCGCCGAGGAACTCGTTCTTGGCGACCTGCTGGGTGATCGTCGACGCACCCTGGCGTGCTCCGCCCTGGGAATTGGACAACAGCGCTCGGGCGATCGCGCGCAGGTTGACCCCGTCGTGGCTCATGAACACGTCGTCCTCGACGGCGAGGATCGCCGCGATCACGTCCGCGGGGACGCTCGCGATCACCGTGCGCTGGGCATTCTCACGCTGGAACGCGCCGATCTGCAGACCGTTCACGTCGTACACGGTGCTGCGCTGGGCGAGACCGCTGAACTGATAGAGCCCGACGGGCACCTGGCGGTGAGCATTCAATGCGCCCCATGCGCGCGGAGCCATCAGGGTGACGAGCGAGACGATCGCCAGCGCCCCCGCCACGATCACGATTGCCAGCCGCTGGAACTGCCTGAATGAGGGGTTCACAACACTCGCAAGGCTACTCTGCGCCCATGAGTTCTTCGGTTCAGTTCCCCATCAAACCCTTCCGATTCGGCGTGCAGGCACACGGCGCCCCCGATGCTGCGACGTGGGTCGCACTCGCCAAGCGAGCTGAAGCGAACGGCTTCGATGTGCTCACGATGCCCGACCACTTCACCGACCAACTCGCACCCGTGCCCGCGCTCATGAGCGCCGCAGATGCGACGACGAAGCTGCGCATCGGCGCGCTCGTGTGGGACAACGACTACAAGCATCCCGTCGTGCTCGCCAAGGAAGTCGCCACGATGGACGTGTTGAGCGGCGGTCGCGTCGAGCTCGGCATGGGCGCCGGCTGGATGGTGACCGATTACGAGCAGGCCGGCATGCCGTACGACTCGCCAGGCGTGCGGATCGATCGCATGATCGAGGGCATCGACGTGATGCGCCAATGTTTCGCCGATGGCAAGGCCAACTTTTCCGGGAAGCACTATCACGTCACCAACTACGACGGACTTCCCAAGCCGGTGCAGAAGCCGGGGCCACCACTGTTGATCGGTGGTGGTGGCAAGCGCGTGCTCACGTATGCAGCCCGCCACGCCGACATCATCGGCATCAACGCCACGCTCACTGCAGGCGCGGTCGGCCCCGAGGCGATCTCGACGATGACCGCAGAGGCAGTTGACGCCAAGGTCGACATCGTCCGTGGTGCGGTCGGCAGTCGCCTCAACCATGTCGAGATGAACATCCGGGCGTTCATGGTCAACGTCACCGACGATGCCGAGGGTGCGATCTCGCGCCTCGCCAAGGGCATCGGCGTGGAGCCGAAGATGATCGCCGAGACACCGTTCGCCCTCATGGGTCCGCCTGCCAAGCTCGTGGAAGACCTGCTTGCCCGACGTGAGCGATGGGGCTTTTCCTACGTCATCGTGGGCGGCGAGGACGTCGACTCGTTCGCCCCGGTCGTGGCGGCACTCGCCGGCAAGTAGCGCTCAACTGGCGAGCAGGCGCATCGTCTCGACGAGCAACGCATCGAGGTCGTCGTCGACCCACCCTGTCTCGAGATTGACCCTGTCGGCAATCTGTGGCAACGACACGTCCTCGCCGACGAGCGTCATGCCGAGGAACGGAAGGATCGTGCGCAGGTATGAGACCCCCTGCTTGCTGCCAGAGGTCCCCGGCGAACAGCCCAGCACCGCCACCTTCTTGCCGACGAGACAATGCGCACCGAACGGTCGCGACGCCCAGTCGAGTGCGTTCTTCAGCACCCCCGGAAGCGCATGGTTGTAGGTCGGCGTGACGAAGAGCAGCGCCGAGGAACTTCTGATCGAGTCGCGCCAAGCCGCAACTTCGCGTGGCGGATGCGAGGTATCGAGATCCCCGTCGTAGAGGGGCAAGGTGCGTGGGGCATCGCTGAGTCTCGCCGTTATACCGCTTGGCGTTCGTGCCACGGCCTGGCGCGCCAAGTGGCTGTTGAACGACCCAGAACGCAGGCTCCCGCTCACCACGAGGATCGAGGCCGACATAAGTTGTGCCAATGTAGTGCGAATGGCCGTGCGACCGCATAGCCTGTCAAGTGACATTCACAAGGGATGTCGGCAAGTCAAGAAAAGAGAACATCACATGCGCGGTACGGTCAAATTCTTTAACGCAGAGAAGGGCTACGGGTTCATCTCTCGTGAAGGAGGAAGTGACGTGTTCGTCCACTTCTCCAACATCCAGGCCGAGGGTTACAAGACCCTCTTCGAAGGCCAGACCGTTGAGTTCGACGTTGCTCCTGGCCGTAAGGGCGAGGAAGCACAGAACGTCGTCGTGGTCAGCTGACCCGACGAAGTTCAGCGAAAAACTTCACAACTTTGGATTGATCGGCGTGCGGATTCCGCACGCCGTTTCAATTTGTTCGGCGATCGCCAGACACCGCAGATCGGTGTAGCGGGCGCCCATCACCTGCACGCCGACGGGGAGTCCGTCGGCCATTCCGGCGGGCACCACGACACTCGGCAGACCGAGCAGGTTCCCAGGCAGCACGGGGCGCATCAACTCGACCGTGGCGGCCGCACCTGCCGCATCGGCGATGTCGGCATCGGCCACGAAGGCCGGCTGTGTCCAGGTCGGACAGAGCAGGATCGGATAGTCCTCGAACCACAGCCCCCACTTGCGGCCGAGTCCGTTGCGCTGCAACTGTGATGCAAGGAGCTCCGGCAGTCCCGCGCTCGGCATCCCCTCCTGCGTCAGCTTCAAGAACTTCACTCCACCCTCGCCCATCACCGATTCGAGCAGGGCCAGGTTCGGCGTGAGTTCGTTGTTCATCTGCGCGCCCCACGTGAGGCACGCCAGTTCGAATTCCGGTGGCGTCACTTCGACGACGCGGTGACCAGCCTTGGCGAGGGCCTCGCCGGCGGCACGCACGACGGAAGCGACGCCGGGATGCGTCGATCCACCAGGAGGCTCGGCCATCACCGCGACCGTCAATTTCTCGTTCGGCTTCAGGTCGGTGAGCGTCGCGGGCACGCTGATCGGATCGCGCGGGTGTGGCCCGGCGACGACGCCGAGACCTGCGCGCACATCGGCGATGGTGCGAGCCATCACGCCTTGGTTGAGCATGATCTGGGCGGCGAGTGTCATGTCCTCGGTGATGAAGTACTGCGCATCGGGGACCACGCCCGTGGACGGCTTGATCGAGGCGATGCCGCAACAGTGTGCGGGATTGCGCAGCGAGCCACCGATGTCGTTGCCGAGGCCGATCGGCGACATGCCGCTCGCGAGTGCGGCACCTTCCCCACCGCTCGAGCCACCCGCGGTGCGGTCCAGGCTCCAAGGGTTCTTCGTGCGCCCATACAACGTCGAGTCGGTGTGGATGCGCAGACCGAGATCGGGCAGGTTGGTGCGCCCGATCGGAATCGCGCCCGAGGCGAGCATGCGGTCCACGACCGGTGCGTTCTGCGGCGGGATCGCTCCGGCCAACGCGGGAATGCCCTGCGTCGTCGCCTGCCCGGCGACGTCGATGTTCTCCTTGATCGTGAACGGAACTCCATGGAATTTCCCGCGGGAGACACCGCGTGCGGTCTCCTCGTCGGCGACCTTCGCCGCGGCGATCGCAGAATCTGCGAGCACGTTGACGACCGCGTTGATCGTCGGGTTGACCTCGGCGATGCGGTCGAGATGAGCCTGCACCACCTCGACCGACGACACCTCCTTCGAGGCGATGTTGGAGGCCAATTCGAGAGCCGATCGAGACCACAATTCACGCGCCATGTTTCCCCCTTGTCCGAATCACGCTAGCCACGTGGGCAAGACTGGATCCCATGGGCGAACCCCGGGCCATCGTGCACATCGGCACCCACAAGACCGGGTCGACGTCGCTCCAGTACTGGCTTGCAAGCCATGCCGGGGAGCTCGAAATCACCCATGGCCTTGGGGTGTATCGGCCCATCCATCCGAACGGTCGCGAACTCGCGTTGTTGTGCGCCAACCCCGACCGCTCGATACCGACCATCAGGGAAATACCCGAATGGAGATCAAACGAGTGGCGCGAGCGCTCGCGC
>CAYFJS010000041.1:0-7675 GCA_964343495.1 uncultured Acidimicrobium sp.
CGCATTGCATCAGCGCGCAACATGAGGCGCGGGAAGTCGAGAGCCCATTCGTGCAGCTCGGGGATGTACGGACACATCACGTAACACAACTTGCATTGGAAGCATTCGTCCACGACGTGGTCCTGCTGCGCGGGAGTCATCTTGCCCGCGTCCTGGTCGTCGTGCTGGTCGACGTAGCTGAACAACGTCGGGAACGACGGGCAGAACTTGAAGCACAGGCGGCATCCGTGGCAGAGGTCGAACACGCGCTCCATTTCCTTGCGCGTGTCGGCCTCATCCAGATAGAGCGGGTGCTTCGGGTCGTAGATAGTCGTCATGGGTAAACCTTGGGGAGAAGTGTCGGAATTCGATCGAACGGGGGACCCGAGTGGCTCGGTGTCCCCCGTCGAACGACTGCCATGCCTGGGATCAGGCGATGGACTTGAGGCCCTCTGAGAAGCGGCCTGCGTGGCTCTTCTCCGCGCGTGCGAGCGTCTCGAACCAGTCAGCGATTTCGGCGAAGCCTTCCTCGCGGGCGGTCTTGGCGAAGCCCGGGTACATCTGGGTGTACTCGTAGGTCTCGCCGGCGATCGACGCCTTCAGGTTCTGCTCGGTGTCGCCGATCGGCTCGCCCGATGCCGGGTCGCCGACCTCTGCGAGGTACTCGAGGTGACCGTGCGCGTGACCGGTCTCGCCGTCCGCGACGTTCTTGAACAGCGACGCGACGTCTGGGTAACCCTCGACGTCTGCCTTCTGTGCGAACCACAAGTAGCGACGGTTGGCCTGGCTCTCGCCGGCGAACGCCTCCTTGAGGTTCTCATGGGTCTTGGTGCCGTGCAGGCTTGCCATGATGTGCTCCTTCGTGTTGTTGGGGTTGTGTTACTAGCTGACTTGCTTCTTCTTCACCTGTGGTGAAGGAGATCTCTTGGACGACGTCTCACACTTCGCGCAGACGCCGCGGAAGACGACGCCGATGTCGTCGACGTTGAACCCGTCAACGCCCTTCGGCCGCAGCGTCGCGGCACGCTCGACGTGCACGTCGGAAATGCCGCCGCAGACGTTGCAGATCGCATGGTGGTGATCGTCCACGTTCGGATCGAAGCGCGTGACGCCCTCGCCGAGGTCGATCGCCTGCAACTCACCCATCTCGGCGAGCTCATTGAGGGTCTGATACACCGTGCGCAGGGAGATGCCGGGCATCTTGTGGCTCGCGGTCGCATACAGCGCCTCGGCGGTGGGATGCGACGTGTTGTCGTGCAACAACGAAAAGATGAGCTGCCGCTGCGGGGTCAACTTGCGACCGTGCGCGCGATACGTGGCTGCGAGGACCGACGGAGAATTCACGCTCATGACCCTAGGGGAATTCGGACCTAATTTGCAAGTCTTGCGAACAAACAATTAACGCAAATTGAGAAATTCGTCACATCAGTAACCGATGAGGCATCGCGCCTATTCCCGGATTTAGGGTGTGGCCATGGAATTTCGCCGCGACGCCCATCTAGAGGCGTTGCGAAGCGGTCGATTCGATCTCCTCGTCGTCGGTGGGGGCATCACTGGCCTGGGTGTCGCCCTCGACGCGGCATCGAGGGGCCTGTCCGTCGCCCTCGTCGAACGCGACGATTTCTCCTCTGGCACCTCGAGCAAGTCGAGCAAGCTCGCCCACGGTGGCCTGAGGTACCTCCAGCAGGGCGAGGTACGCCTCGTGTACGAGGCGCTGCACGAACGCCAGCGCATGCTGCGCAATGCGCCGCACCTCGTGCAGGTGATGCCCTTCATGATCCCGATCCTCACGAAGGACGGCGTCATCTCCAAGAAGATCGCCCGTGCGCTCGGGAGCGCGCTGTGGATGTACGACCTGACGGGAGGATGGCGGATCGGCAAGTTGCACCGTCGTCTCCGCGCGCGCGAGGCACACGCCCACTTCCCCACCATGCCCGCCGAGAAGCTGTCCTCGGGATACCTCTACTACGACGCAACCGTCGACGACTCACGACTATGCATCGCCGTCGCGCGAACAGCCGCCGAACTCGGGGCGACGATCGTCAATCGCTGCGGTGTCACCACGATCACCCACGACGCAAATGGGAAGGCGAACGGCGCGCGCGTGCGCACCCTCGAGGGTGAGGAATTCACGGTGTCGGCCACGTCGATCGTCAACGCCGGTGGTGTGTGGGCCGATGAGGTGCGCACCGCGGACGAGGGCCGCGACCCGCACAGCATCAGACCAGCCAAGGGGGTGCACATCACGATCCCGTGGGAGAAGGCACGAAACGACATCGCCGTCGTCATACCCGTGCGTCGCGATCGACGCAGTTTGTTCGTGGTGCCGTGGATCAAGAATGCGGACGGGACCTATCGCTACACCTACGTCGGGACGACCGACACCGATTTCGGTGGCGACGTGGACGAATCGCAGTGCAGTGCCGACGACATCGACTACATCCTCGAGGCGCTCAACCAATCGATCACGACGAGCGTCACCCGCAACGACGTCACCGCGGTGTGGTCGGGATTGCGCCCGCTCGTTCGACAAGCCGACGGATCCACCACTTCAGACAAGACCGCCGACCTCTCCCGCAATCACAAGGTTGCCGTCTCCGACTCGGGTGTCGTCTCCATCACCGGTGGCAAACTCACGACGTTTCGCAAGATGGCAGAACACACCGTCGACGAAGTGTGCTCACGCCTCGGACGTCGAGTGCGGAGCAAATCCACGCGCATGCCCCTCGTCGGTGGGCGCGGATTCGATCGCCGTCAACTCGCTGGTGAACACGCGCACCTGGCCCAGCGCTACGGGACGGAACTCGAAGCCGTCCTGCGGATCGCCGCAGAGTCACCGGACTTTGCCCGTCCACTCATCGATGGGCTTCCCTACATCGCAGCGGAGGCGATCTTTGCGGTGCGCCACGAGATGGCGCTCACCTTGGACGACGTGCTGTCTCGACGCACACGCGCACGCATCGTGGATCGTCGCGCGACACTCGCGTCTGCACGACGCGTCGCCGAGCTGATCGGACCAGAACTCGGCTGGACGAACGAGGAACTCGAGACCCAGGTTCGCGACTTCCTCGACTCGTGCGCGCGCGAGGAGGCAGCGGGGCTCGTTTCGGAGGCCGAGTTCCTCGCCTCGACTCGGCAAGACTGACAGCCATGGAACCGACCCCGCCGATCGAGTTCGGGGCGCCGCTCGAAGCCCTCACCGAACGTCTCGCAACGGGGACGCAGCTGAGCGACGAGGTCGTCGCCGAGCTGTCGTCGATCTGTCGATCGTCACGCGACGCGCAGCAACTCGCGGAACATGCCCGCGACTGGTGGCCGCTTGCGATGCACTGGGCGCTTGCCGGCCAAGTTCCCGCATTCCCGGCGATCGTCATGCATCCGACAACGACGCACGAGGTCGCCCGAATCACGGCGTTGTGCAACGAGCATCGAATCCCGCTCACCGTCTCCGGCGGACGAAGCGGCGTGAGCGGCGCTGCGATCCCTGCGCGCGGTGGCGTGGTGCTGGACACGACGTCGATGCGCGGCGTCGTCGACGTGGATGTCACCTCAGGGGTCGTGCACGTTCGACCGGGGACGTTCGGACCGGACCTCGAAGCAGAGATCGCGTCGCACGACCTGTCCGTCGGACACTTCCCGCAGTCCTTCGAGTTGTCCACCGTCGGTGGCTGGATTGCTGCGCGAGGTGCAGGCCAATTCTCGACCCGCTACGGGAAGATCGACGACATGGTGGTGGCACTCGAGGTGGTGCTCGCCGACGGTCGCGTGATTCGAACGGGTGGCGCCCCGGCCGGAGCCGACGGACCCGATCTCGTGTCGCTCTTCATCGGGAGCGAGGGCACGCTCGGCATCATCACCGATGTCTGGCTCCGCGCCCATCCGCGCGCGACGACTTCGACGATGGCGGCCTATTCGCTCGCCACGATGAGCGAAGGCGTCGAGCTCTGTCGACGCATCGTTCGCGCCGGGGCGACTCCAGCAGTCCTGCGGCTGTACGACGCCACCGAGTCCAAGCGCTCACACGGCGGTGACGGCTCACGCTGCACGCTCCTCGTCTTGGACGAAGGCGACGATGAACTCGCGCGCGCGACGATGGCGACCGTCCATCGACAGGCGCTTGTCCTCGGTGCTCGCGTCGAGGACACCGCTCTCGTCGAACATTGGCTCGAACACCGCAACGACACGAGTGGGCTGCAGGCGGTCACGCGCAAGGGCTACGTGGTCGACACCATGGAGGTCGCCGGGCCGTGGTCGGCGCTCCCCGGGGTATACGAACGAGTCTGTGCGGAAATGTCACGCGTGCCAGGCGCGCGCTCGGTGAGCGCACATCTCTCGCACAGCTATCTCGACGGCGCCTGCCTCTACTTCACGTTTGCCGGCGACAAAGTCGCCAAGCCTGAGACGCTCTATCGCGAGTTGTGGGACGCGGGTCAACGCGCAGCACTCGATGCCGGTGCGAACCTGTCACACCATCACGGCGTCGGACTCAATCGTTCCCGTTTCATGAGCGACGCCCTCGGTCCAGCATTCGACGTCCTGAAATCGATCAAGACGGCACTCGATCCGAACGGCATCCTCAACCCGGGCAAGCTCGGCATGTCGGAGTCCGAGGTGTGGCCGTGAGCATCCTCGTGATCGACGTCGGCACGACGGGTCTGCGCGCTGCGATCGTCACTCAAGGCGGCGCAGTCGAGCACCTCTGCTACGAAAAGTGCCCGCCGACGTCGCCCTTTCCGGGACTCGTCGAGTTCGATGCGCGGGCCATGGCCGACGCGGTGTTGCGCGTCGCATCGAGCGTGCTCACGGAGTCGGGCCCCGTTGACGGTGTCGGGATCACGACCCAACGTGCGAGCACGATCATGTGGGACGCCGACACGATGCAACCGCTCGCGCCGGGTCTCGGGTGGCAAGACCTGCGCACCGTCGGCGAGTGCATCTCGGCTCGTGCCGAGCACGGACTTATCCTCGCTCCGAACCAGACTGCGACGAAGGCCAAGTGGTTGCTGTCCAACACCGCGGTCACCGATCGCTCCCGCGTGCGCATCGGAACCATCGACTCATGGGTGGCTGCCGTCCTCTCCGGTGGTGCACTGCACGTCACCGATCACTCCAACGCTGCGGTCACTGGGCTCTTCACGCTCGACACGATGGATTGGTCACCACGCATCTGTGAGTTGATGGGTGTCGACGTCGAGATGTTGCCGCAGATCGTCCCGTCGAGTGGCGTCGTCGGACATGCGACCGCACTTCCCGGCTCGCCACCGATCTCGTGCCTCATCGGCGACCAGCAATCATCGCTCGTCGGGCAAGGATGTATCGCGAAAGGTCAGACGAAGATCACCTTCGGCACCGGCGGCATGCTCGACGTCGCCACGGGAGACACACCCCCGAAGAGTGCGCAGCGCTCGAGTGGAGGGACGTTCCCGATCGTCGCACACTCGTCTGCGTCGAGGATCGCATACGGAGCGGAGGCGATCATGCTGTCGGCCGGGAGCAACGTCGAGTGGTTGTGCGAGGACCTCGGTCTCATCGACTCACCGGTCGACAGCGATGAAGTCGCCGCGAGTGTTGCGACGACCGATGGCGTCGTGTACGTGCCCGCGCTCCTCGGTCTCGGCACTCCGCAATGGGACTACGGCGCGCGCGGAACTCTGCTCGGCATCACCCGCGGCACGACTCGCGCCCACATCGTGCGCGCAGTGCTCGAGGGCATCGCCCACCGGGGCGCCGACCTCGTCGAGGCGGCACGAGCCGATACGGGCTGTTCGATCACGGCACTGCGGATCGACGGTGGCATGAGCCGCAACGCCACCTTCGTGCAGGCACTGGCGAATGCGAGCGGTCTCCCCGTCGAGGTGTCTCCCGTCACGGAGGCGACCACGCTCGGTGCGGGATTCCTCGCCGGTGTCGGGGTCGGCACGTGGAAGTCGCTGGACGATGCGGTTCGCACCTGGTCCCCACGCCGGGTCGTTGCCCCGAACGGCCAACTGGACCGCGAGACGTGGCGGGACGCACTCACGCGGGCCGCCGGTTGGATACCTGAATTGTCGGGTCTTGACTTCTAGATTATGAGCGCCCCATTGCATCTCGAAAGGAACGCCATCGTGCCCACCGCGCCACATCGCAGCGCACCCTCGGAACGGCCCAACGCTGCCGATTCCGAACTGCTCGCATTCGCCCAAGGCGCAGAGCTCGCCGTGCATGACCTCTACGCAAAGGCCGTCGACTCCGGCCGCTTCACGGGCGACGAGCTGACCATGTTGGAACAGTTCTCCGCTCACCACCTCGCGTACGCCCAGTCGATCAACGGGCTGATCGGCAAGGACGCCACCAACAAGCGCAACGAGGGCGTCTACGCGGCGTACGCCTCGCAGATGGCGACCGGGTCTGCCGCCTACCGCACGCTGCAGTCACTCGAGAACACCCTCGTGGCGACGCACACCGACATCTTGTCGCGCCTCGAGAACCACGACGCAGCGACCCTGGTCGCGTCGATCATCACGGTGGAGGCGCGCCAGTCCGCGGTCTTCGGCGTGTTGCCGTCCCTCAATCTGTCGAGCGCACTCGACAACACGTCGTCGTCGATCGCACCAGGATCGAGCGCACCGGTCGAAACGACGGTGGCACCATGAGCGACACCACACTCTCCCGTCGCGAACTGCTGCGCCTCGGCGGACTCACCGTCGTCGGCGCGTCGTTCCTCGCCGCATGCGGCAAGCAGAAGGGCGTTCCGGAGAGCGCGAACATCGCAAGCGTCGGCGAGGTTCCGCCGACCACCGGATTGCCGACTGCAGAAGTCACCGACGAAGTGCTCATGCGCACCGCCGCATCGCTCGAGTACAACGCAATCGAGACCTACGAGCTCGTCCTCTCGAGCGGACTGCTCAAGGGCGAGTACGCGAAGTTGTCCGATGCGGTGAAACGATTCCGCGACGATCACACGCGACACGCGGATGCCGTCAACGGTCTCGCCGTGCAACTCGGTGGCAAGGCGGTCACCTGCGGCAATGCTCGCATCCGCTCGCTGTACATCGACCCCGCGGTCGCGCTGATCACCGAAGCGGGCAACCCGGATGCGGGCGTGGATGTCATCGCGCTCGCCCACGGGCTCGAGAACCTGGCCACGCAGACCTACCAAGGTGTCGTCGGGCTGTTGTCGACGTCGCAGCTTCGCGCGGCGGCGATGCGCATCGGCGCAGACGAGGCCCGTCACGCCGTCGTGCTTGCCCAAGTGCTCAATCCCGGATACGGCGCAGTCGGCCCGACCACGAACGAGACCACCGGAAAGCCGAACGTGGCGAGCGTCCCGATGGCCTTCGGTGCGCTGTCGAGCGTGCAGGTCACTATCGGGGCTCCGAACTCGGAAGGCTCCAAGACGACGCTCGCGATGGAGACCCCGAGTCTCAATTCGCTCGTCTACGACTACGTCTCCTGCTGACCCGCTTCACCGTCTTTTCGCGACCGTACACTGAGCCACGACGGTGAGCCGGTCGGATGGCCGCGGCACGATGAGAATCGCGCTGAGGAAAGTCGGGGCTTCACAGGACAGGGTGCTGGCGCGAGCCAGGTCGGGGAAACCTGACGACGGGTGCAACAGAGAGAGACCGCCGATGGATGGCGCCGCAAGGCGACGTCACAGGTAAGGGTGAAACGGTGCGGTAAGAGCGCACCAGCATGCGGAGCGATCCGCATGGCT
>CAYFJS010000042.1:0-7423 GCA_964343495.1 uncultured Acidimicrobium sp.
TCATCTTCGACGCGACGCACTCTGTCCAGCAGCCTGGCGGTCGGGGAGGCTCGTCCGGTGGTCAGCGGGAGTTCGTCGCTCCGCTCGCGCGCGCGGCGGTAGCCGTCGGAGTTGATGGATTGTTCATGGAGATTCATCCCGATCCGGACAAGGGGTTGAGCGATGGGCCGAACATGGTGCCGCTACACCGCGTCGAGGCGATGTTGTCTCAGCTTCTTAAAATAAGGGCTTCACTTGAGTCTGATGACATTGCATCGTCCGAGTACTAGATAGTTACATTTGGAGCAACGAAGATGTTAGAAAATCCCCCGTATTTTGATGACCGGTGCGAGCTGAATTGCATTTGCGGGGCATCTAGCGGATTACGTTTTCGTCGCCGCGATCGTTATGGGCTGGATTTCAACTTCGTACTTTGTCGGAAGTGTGGTCATGTAAGAATCAAGAATCCATTATCCGAAAGTGCAGCGATCCGCTTCTACTCGTCGTCCGACTATCGGTCTCTGTATTTCCTCGGCGAAACGACCGAGGCAGTACTGAGGAGGAAGACTCCGTTACCTAATTCAAAGTCGTCGTTGCTCTCCTATGTGGAAAGTCTGGGAATTTCGAGTGGAACGATCGTCGAGTGGGGCTGTGGGGGCGGCTGGAACTTGGTGCCCTTCCGTGATGCTGGTTGGAAGACGATTGGCTTTGATTTTGATCAAACATACATAAGTTTGGGGCGGGAATTACTTCATCTTGAATTGTTTGAGATCGGCAACTTGAGTGAGGCAAGAGAAGTCGCAAAAGCACCAGATGTTATTTTGATGAATCATGTCATCGAGCATGTATCTCAACCCCATAACACGCTCTCGCTACTTCGGGAGCTCTGTTCTGATTCAACTGTATTGGTAGTTGGTGTTCCACTATTGGAGACGATTGGGATATGGCATTGGCATGACTTCTTTCATATTGCGCATATCCATTACTTCTCTCATCGAACATTCACAATGACGGTCCAGAACGCAGGATTCTCAGTCGTTGACGCCGATGTTGGTAGGGGGATATTTGCTCTGAAGAAAGCCGAGGTTGAAAACTCAACGCCAACCCATAGGTCGGGGTTTCGCAATTCGGCATTTTTGTTGTGCAAAGGATTTCTCGAGCCAAGATTTCGATGTCGCCGCTTAGCGTCTCGACTTTTGAGGGTTTTTGGTTTGCTGGGCTTGGCACGAAAGTTGCGCCGTAGGAATTCATGATCCGCATATTCATTGGCTTTGATGACAAGGAGACTGTCGCATTCCATGTGCTTGCGCACAGCATCATGCGCAATTCGTCGATTCCCGTGACGGTCACGCCGATCGTCAAGCGCCACATGGCCGGTTTCTACGACCGTGAGCGCACGAATCTCGAGTCGACCGATTTCTCCTTCACCCGATTCCTCACGCCGTATCTCTGCGGCTACGAGGGTTGGGCAGTGTTCATGGATTGCGACATGTTGATGCTCGGTGACGTCGCCGACCTGTGGGCGCTGCGCGATGACCGATTCCCTGTGATGTGTGTGAAGCACGACTATCGGCCGGTTGAAGACACCAAGTTCCTCGGGCAAATCCAGACCAAGTATGAAAAGAAGAACTGGTCGAGCGTGATGCTCTTCAACAACGCCAAGTGCCGCCAATTGACGCCCGAGGTTGTCGCGAAAGAAACCGGGCTCTTCCTCCATCAGTTCAAGTGGCTTGAGTCTGATAGTCAGATCGGAGAGATTCCGAACGCGTGGAACTATCTCGTCGGTGAACCCATTCCGCGTCCCGAACGTCCACAGCTCGTGCACTACACGCTCGGAGGACCATATTTCGAGAAGTACGCAGACTGTGAGTTCGCAGATGACTGGCGGGCCGAGTTGGCGCGGATGAACTTTGCTGCGACCGATCGCTAGGTTCTGAAGCACATGACGTCCCACGTGTTGCTCGTCGGTGGGATGGCCGAGTTCGATCAGTTCACTCCGATCGCATGTGCGCTCGGCCGCCATGGCGAAACCGTCCATGTGCTCGTCGACGAATCCCTCCTTGGTCACGGAGATCCTCGAGAAGCGCTCTTGCGCGGCGCTCCGAACGTGTCGCTGCATCCGATTCGCATGCCATCATCGCGACTGAGCCAGCTGGCGTGGAGCGCTCGTCGCGTGAAGAGGCTGCTTCGTCGGCTGGATGCGGGTCTCGTCGGAGTCGAATGGGGGAATGGAATCGCAGGTCGTGAGGCAAATCGAAGCCCGCTCCTTCGTCTGAAGGACCGCTTCGCCACGACACCGGCGATCCAGCTGCAGATCGTTGCGCGCGAGATGGGGATCCCTGTCGTGTCGTTGCCGCATGGTCATTCGACGAAGACCTCACTCGTGCCATCCGAACACATCCGTGAAGTCGCCGCGACCCATGGCGGAAAGTTGCCGTTCGCCGACCGTGACAGTTTCGCGGCGTACGTCTTTGCATCCGAGTATCACCGCCGAGTGATCGTCGACAATTCGACGATGAGCGGTGCGAATACCCAAGTGTGGGGCTCGGTGCGGTTCTCGAAGGAATGGATCGACGTGCTGTATTCCCGCCCCGGTGCATCGATCGATGCCGGAGGATCTCGTCGGGTGCTCGTCTTCCTTCCGAAGTGGCACAACGGTGTCGACCGCCCGGCAACGATTGCGATGCTGCGCGCACTCGGCACACAGCCCGGACTGCACGTCGTGGTTGCGGGTCACATTCGAGCAAGTGACACCGCGCTCACCGCTGAAGAAGTTGCAGAGTTGAGCGCGCTCCCGTCCCTGCAGTTCGTCGGGTCGACGTGGTCGTCGATTGATTTGATCACGTGGTGTGAGGTCCTGATCGATGTGGATTCGAGCATCGCCTTCGATGCAATCAGGCTCGGCAAGGTGTACGTGCGTCCGAAGTACCTGCAGTCAGACGCGGTGACGACGATCTATGACGTCGAAGGCGGGGCCCACCAACCGATGGACATTGCGTCACTCGTTGCGACCGTGTCCGCACAGGTGTTGACTCCAGCTCCAACGAGTGCGAACTTCTGGACGATCGTCGCGGGCGATGGACCGGAGAACGTCGCCGATCGTTACGCGCGCAACCTCAGGCAGCTACGGGCAGGTTGAACTCTTCGTTGTCGTTCACTGATGTGTCGCGAGTGTGCTGGCGACGCCACTTCACCAAGTTGCGAGAGTGCGTGAGGATGTACAGAGAACTCATCACGATGAACCCGTGCTTGGAAAAGATCAGTCCGTAGACCATCCAGGGGAGTGAGCTCGCGAGCACCATGCCCCAGCCCCACCACTTGCGAGCGCCGACGAGCCACATGCCACCGATGGCAAGGAGCTCGAAGCCCACCAGCAACCACGACCACGTCTGCTCACTCATGGGCAATAGTGTGGCGTAAGAAGTGCTGAGGAAACTGCGGATTATCTGGCAGAATGAGGCGTATGGCCGATGAAAAAGTGAGTATCGACTCAGTTGACCGAGAAATCCTCAGTATTCTGCAATCTGACGGGAGAATCTCTTGGCAAATGCTCGGAGATCGGGTCCATTTGTCCCCAAATGCCGCAGCTGAGCGAGTTCGTCGGTTGGTGCGGGAAGGCGTGATTACGGGCTTTCGCGCGGAGGTCAATCAGGCGGCCCTCGGACGCACCCTGGAGGCCGTGATCGATGCTCGGATGCCCCACACCAAGGGATTCGACGATGCTGCGGCCAAGCGGGACGACATTCTGTGGGCAGCACACGTCACCGGTGAATCCGACGTCACCCTTGCGGTTGCCTGCGAGGGGACCGCCGGATTGGATGCCTTCCTGCGCTGGTTGCAGCGCGAGGGAGCCACGGAAACCCGTACGGACGTGGTGTTGCGCAAGATTCGCTGATCTCGTCTTGAGGGTCTTAGCAGTCCCCTCGGTAGAGTGCTAACGCCTGATTCGGGTCCTTTGGCCCGGTCAGCAGACAACCGAATCCCCCCGTTGACCCATGGAGGAACACCATGTCCAAGATCATTCTGTTCGATGACGAAGCCCGTCGCGGTCTCGAAAATGGCATGAACAAGTTGGCCGATGCCGTGCGCGTGACGCTCGGACCAAAGGGCCGCAACGTCGTGCTCGACAAGAAGTGGGGCGCACCGACGATCACCAATGACGGCGTCTCGATCGCCAAGGAGATCGAACTCGAAGATCCCTATGAGCGCATCGGCGCAGAGTTGGTGAAGGAAGTCGCCAAGAAGACCGACGACGTCGCTGGTGACGGTACGACGACGGCAACCGTGCTCGCCTGGACGATGGTCCGCGAAGGTTTGCGCAACGTCGCAGCCGGCGCGAACCCGATGAGCCTGAAGCGTGGCATCGAGACCGCAGTCGAGGCCGCGGTCGCAAGCATTCGCGATCTCGCCAAGGAAGTGGACTCCAAGGAGCAGATCGCACAGGTGGCTTCGATCTCGGCTGCAGACCAGGAAATTGGCCAGACGATTTCGGAAGCGATCGACAAGGTCGGCAAAGACGGTGTCATCACGGTCGAAGAAAGCCAGACGTTCGGCATGGACATGGATCTCGTCGAAGGTATGCGTTTCGACAAGGGATACATCTCGCCCTACTTCGTGACCGACACCGATCGCATGGAAGCAGTCGTCGACGACGGCTACATCCTCCTCGTCGGTGGCAAGATCACCGCGGTCCGTGATCTCTTGCCGGTACTCGAAAAAGTGATGCAGGCGGGCAAGCAGCTCGTCATCGTCGCCGAAGACATCGAGGGTGAGGCACTCGCCACGCTCGTGGTGAACAAGATCCGTGGCACTTTCAAGAGCGTCGCGGTCAAGGCCCCGGGCTTCGGCGATCGTCGCAAGGCGATGCTGCAGGACATTGCAATCCTCACTGGTGGACAGGTCGTCAGCGAAGAGGTCGGACTCAAGCTCGAGAACACGACGCTTGATCTTCTCGGCCGTGCGAAGAAGATCGTCGTCACCAAGGACGAGACCACGATCATCGAAGGCGCGGGTTCGGATGGTGACATCAAGGGCCGCATCTCGCAGATCAAGGCCGAGATCGACAACACCGACAGCGACTACGACCGCGAGAAGCTCCAGGAGCGCCTCGCCAAGTTGTCGGGTGGTGTCGCAGTGCTGAAGGTTGGCGCAGCCACCGAGGTCGAGTTGAAGGAAAAGAAGCACCGCATCGAGGACGCCGTCAGCACCACCAAGGCAGCCATCGAAGAAGGTGTCGTCCCTGGTGGCGGCGTCGCACTCTTGCGTTCGCAGGCCGCAGTGTTGAAGGTCGCCGAGACGCTGAAAGGCGATGAGGCCACTGGTGCACGACTCGTTGCTCGTTCGCTCGAGGGCCCACTGAAGCAGATCGCCGAGAACGCCGGTCTCGAGGGCGGAGTCGTCGTCGAGCGCGTCCGTTCGATGAAGGGCGCCGAGGGTCTGAATGCCGCCACGGGCGAATACGAGGACTTGGTCAAGCTCGGCGTCATCGACGCTGCCAAGGTGACCCGCTCCGCACTGCAGAACGCAGCATCGATCGCGGCATTGTTCCTGACCACCGAAGCGGTGATCGCGGACAAGCCCGAGGAAGCAGCACCGGCAATGCCGGGCGGCGGAATGGACGACTACTAAGTCGACGTCAAGAGCGCGAGACTGACTACATGATCGCGCTCGTCACCACGCACGAAGCACGAGGGCACGACAAGGATCTTGGGATCCTGAGTCGTGCCCTCGATGCATGTGGGGCAGAGTGGGAGATCGTTGACTGGGACGATCAGTCCGTTAACTGGTCACACTTCGACATTGCTGTGCTGCGCAGCACCTGGGACTACTACGAGCGACTCGGGGAGTTCCTCGTGTGGGCACGAGGTGTTGGAGCACGGACTCGGCTCTTCAATCCACTCGACATCGTGCAGTGGAATGTCGACAAGCGTTATCTCATTGATCTCGCACAGGCCTCGATCAGCGTCATGCCAACAGCCTTCATTTCGCGCGAACGCGACCTCGCGACGCTCGACTTGTCGCACGACGTCATCGTGAAGCCCGCGGTGAGCGCAGGATCGAACAACACCGCCCGCTACGTGGGGAAGCCCGAGGCTGCACAAGCCCATGTCGAACGCATCATGCGGACGAGCGGGGTAGCGCTCGTGCAGCCGTACCAGCCGACGATCGACACGCTTGGTGAGACCGGTCTCGTCTACCTTGCCGGCTCGTTCAGCCACGCATTCGGGAAGGCCGCAATTTTCGGTGTGGACGACCCTCGCCACAATGGGCTCTACATGGAAGAAAACATCACGGCGCGTGTCGCTACCGATGCGGAGAGAACGCTCGGGGATCGCGTGCTCGCCGTATTGAAGGACAGGTTCGGTGACCATCCGCTGTATGCACGAGTCGACATGGTGACGAACGACTCAGGTGTGCCCGAAATCATGGAAGTCGAGCTCGTTGAGCCGTCGCTGTATCTCCACCTTGACGACTCCGCACCGTCTCGCGCGGCCTCTGCGCTCGTTGGGGCAGCCGAACGAAGCCGTCACTAGCCTGATCCACGATGAGTGAACCACTTTCCCCCTCAGTCGGCATGGCCGTCATTCACCTCTTTGGTCATGCAGCAATGGATTTCGACCCGTCCGCCACGATCGATGCGGTCAATGAAGCAAAGGCCCGAGGAACGCAGGTCGTCGGTGTCTCGATGCTCGGACACAAGGCTGACGTGGCGTTCATGGCCGTTGCGTCCGACATGCGCGACTTGCGCACGTTTCAGTCGGCGATCCAGCGCGCGGGGATCTTCATCACCGATAGCTATGTGTCACTGACCGAGGTGAGTGAGTACGCGGCGAACGTCCCGGAAGAGATGAAGAACGCTCGCCTCTATCCACAGATTCCGATTGCAGGCAAGAACGCCTGGTGCTTCTATCCGATGTCCAAGAAGCGAGAGGCGACGGACAACTGGTTCACGCTTCCTTTCGAGAAGCGCAGCGAGCTGATGATGGAGCATGGCAAGAGTGGTCGAGCCTTCGCTGGGCGCGTCGTGCAGCTCGTCACCGGATCAACAGGTCTGGACGACTACGAGTGGGGCGTCACCCTGTTCGCCGTCAACCCGGATGACTTGAAGGATGTCGTGTACACGATGCGATTCGATGAGGCATCGGCGAAGTACGCAGACTTTGGACAGTTCTACGTCGGGATGGTCACCCCGATTGAAGAACTTGTCACGACTCTCTAGGGGCTACTTACCCTCACCCTGCTCGCGCAGGAACTGCTCGACCTCGTCCATCAGCGTGGATGCGTCGGCCGCATCGTCACCCGTGTCTTCGGCGAAATCGAACTGCAACTGACCGTCATCGACTTCGTCGTCGATGCTCATTCCTTGGTCGGTCATCGTCTCGAGGCGCTCGACGTATGCAGCAAGGTCTTCGTCGTCTTCGACGAGTGAGTTGACCTGCTCCTC
>CAYFJS010000043.1:0-7093 GCA_964343495.1 uncultured Acidimicrobium sp.
GCCGAGGTCGACATGCCAGAAGACAAGGTGACCGAAGCACTGCGCTTCGCCGCCGAACCGCTGTCGCTGTCCGAGCCGCTGCGCGAGGACGGCGATGCCGAACTCGGCGACGTCGTCGAGGACCGTGCGGCGGAGTCACCGTTCGAAGTCGCAGCAACCGCACTGTTGCCAGAAGAGATCTCACGTCTGCTCGCACCGCTCGACCAACGCGAACGCGAGATCCTCGCGCTTCGCTTCGGTCTCGACCGCGGCGAACCGCGCACGCTCGAAGAAGTCGGCGAGGCGTTCAACCTCACACGCGAACGCATCCGTCAGATCGAGGCTCGCGCGATGAGCAAGTTGCGCCACCCCTCGAGCGACACCGGCGCACGCGACCTGCTGTCCGTCTAGGTCATCACCGGGTCAGTGCATGCTGTGCACGATTGGCGACCTGATCGAAGACGTCGTCGTCTGGCAAGGTGAAGCGACCCATCACGCAAGCGACACCTCCTCACGAATCGAACGCACCCGAGGTGGCAGTGCGGCAAACGTCGCGTACTTTGCCGCTGCATCGGGACTTTCTGCACGCTTCATCGGTCAAGTCGGTGCTGATCGCCTCGGTGATCAACTGATCGAATCGATGCGCGAAGCTGGCGTCGACGTCATCGCACGGCGCGGAGGCCGGACGGGTTCCGTCGTCGTGCTCGTCCAACCCGACGGCGAACGCACGATGTTCCCCGACCGCGGATGCTCACCAGACCTCACCGAGGTCAATGGCTCGGTCCTCGACGGCGTGACTGCGCTCCACGTGCCGATGTACTCGCTCACCGGCGGACTGCTCGCCGATACCGCGACCCGACTGATCGCCGAGGCCCATGAGCGCAACATCCTCGTCTCCATCGACGCCTCGTCGGTCTCGGTCCTCGAGGACTTTGGGATCTCTGCGTGCCTCGCACTCATCAGTCGCCTCCGACCGCGCGTCCTGCTGTGTAACGACGACGAGGCACGAACGCTCGGTATCGATGCACTCCCTCAAGGAGTGCCGACCGTGATCGTCAAGCGAGGCTCGCGACCCATCGTCGTGTTTGACTCGACGGGCAGACGAGAAATCCACATCGCTCCTGTCGACCACGTCGTCGACACCACTGGTGCTGGCGATGCGTTCGCCGCTGGCTTCCTGTCCGCTCTTGCTGCTACTGGTGACGTTGACCGTGCAGTACAGGCGGGTCACGCCATCGCTATTCGCGCGCTTTCCTCCCCCGGTGCGACACTTGAACCGATGGGAAATCAGGAATGACGCTGCAGATCGCGACGGAAGTCAGCGACACGCTCGCGTCAGGTGGCGCCGTCGTCGCGCTTGAATCGACGATCTTTTCCCATCTCGGGCTCCCATCGCCGTCGAATCACACAGCGCTCACCGAGTGCATCGCCGCGATCCGAGCGGCTGGTGCGGTTCCCGCCATTACCGCAGTAATCGACGGCGTCGCCAGGGTCGGCCTCGACGAATCCGAGCACGAGCGCATCCTCGGCCCGGCCCGCAAGGTCGGTGAACGGGAGGTCGCCCTCGCCATTGCCCAGCGCTGGGACGTTGGTGCCACGACCGTGTCGGCCTCACTACTTCTCGCCGCACGCGCAGGCATTGGTGTGTTTGCCACAGGAGGCATCGGTGGCGTGCACCGCGATGTGCACCTGCACGGAGACATCAGCGCCGACCTCGGGGCACTTGCGAGTCATCCCGTCGTCACCGTCTGCGCCGGCGCGAAATCCTTCCTCGATCTCCCACGCACCCTCGAGCACTTGGAGATGCTCGGCGTGCCCGTCATCGGAGTCGCATGTGACGAGTTCCCCGCCTTCACCGTCCACTCGAGCGGGCTTCCGATTCCTGCCCGTGTTGAGTCGGTCGAACAGTTGGCATCCGTCGTCCGCGCCCATCGCGAACTTGGCCGCAGTGGCGGCATCCTCACTTGTGTACCCGTTCCGATCGCCGACTCACTCGACAAGGCGATGATCGACGCGGTGATCGAGGACGCGCTTCGCGCGGCGACGAAGGCCAAGATCGAGGGCCCGAAAGTCACTCCATTCGTCCTCGGGGCCATTGCGGACGCAACGAAGGGCACGAGTGTCGTTGCCAACCTGTCGCTCGCACGCAACAACGCTCGCGTCGCTGCCGAACTATCCGTGCAACTTTCTCGCTGAAATAGCGACGATAACTGCGCCGTCGCGCACACATCCCGATGCACTGCACGGGAGGCGCGATGATTGGATGTTGGTCAACCAAGGGTGGAAGTGGAACGACGGTGGTTGCTGCAGCCCTCGCACTCTCTCGCGCAGCCTCGGGAGCATCGGTTCGGCTCGTCGACGCGTGCGGAGACCTGCCTGCCGCACTCGGCATTTGCGAGCCCACGACTGCAGGCCTCAGCGAATGGCTCGCGTCCTCACGACCCGAGCATGACGATCTAGCCGGACGGTTCATTCCGGTAACCGCACATCTCTCATTGCTTCCACGCGGAAGCATCGATGACTTCGACCTCCGACCCGATTCGGTCTCGCGACTCGCCAAGGAACTGCAACGACTCGAGGGATGCACCATCGTCGACTTCGGCCAACTCCCCGCGAGGGTGGACCTGCGCGAGTGCGGGATGCGGTCGATACTCATCGTTCGACCGTGTTACCTCGCCCTTCGTCGCGCCACCAAGTGCCCGAAACCCGACGCGATCATCGTCGTCGAGGAACCAGGACGGGCACTCGTTACGCGAGACATCGAGCAGGTCGTCGGTGCGCCGATGATGGCGACGGTGCCGATCGATCCGACGATCGCGCGGTCCGTCGATGCGGGACTCCTCGGCACGCGACTCCCACCACTCCTCGCACAGTCGCTCGATGGGTGGGCGTGAACACGTTCCAGCAACACGTCGTGAGACCAGTCGCGCTCGACGAACTGAGGAACAATCCTGCCGTTCGCGACCTGCTCATCAATGACGGTTCGCTGGTCTACACGGACACCGGGCACGGACCGACGCTCGAAGGAACGACGACAGAGGCGCAGGCTCGGGCCTTCGTGGAGCGAGAGCTGCGCACGAGCGGTCGCCGGATCGACCGCACGTCACCCATCGTCGATGCACGACTCCGCGACGGCTCGCGACTCTGCGCCGTCATCCCCCCGATCGCCTTCAGAGGTACTTCGGTTGCAGTTCGCCGATTCACCATTCCGCGCGTGACCGTCATGGACTTCGGGTCGATCGACCTCCACGAGCTCGTCAAAGAAGTAGTCGGGCGTCGGTGCAACGTCATCATCACTGGCGCGGCCGGCGCGGGAAAGACGACGTTTGCGAATGCCTTCTGTTCGGTGATCGCGGCCCATGAACGGATCGTCACCATCGAAGACACCGCCGAACTTTCGCCCGCCCATCCACACGTCGTTGCACTCGAATCTCAGCCACCGAACCTCGAAGGCCACGGCGAGGTATCGGTTGCTTCGCTGCTCAGGACCGCGCTTCGTCTGCGCCCAGATCGACTCGTTGTCGGGGAGGTTCGTGGCGCCGAGGTACTCGACATGTTGGCTGCAATGAACACCGGCCACAGCGGATCGCTCTCCACCTGCCACGCCAACAGCCCGCTCGACGCCGTTCGCCGTCTCGAATCGCTCGTCCTGCAACACGGCAGGAAGTGGACCAGCGAAGGTGCGCGCGAACACATCCGGGCGGCTCTCGACGTGTGCATCCATGTCGCTCGACTCCGCGACGGAACGCGAATCGTCGACTCCGTCGTCGAACTACCCCGAAGCCAGCATCACCTGTTCGTCGAGCTGTATCGAAATGGCACACGTGTCGGCTCGCTCACCCGTGGACAAGTCGAGTGATCACATACTTCGGCTACGCAGCCGGGCTCGCCTGCGTGGTCATTGCGATCCGCCATCGGCTCGACGTATGGGCGACACTCCGCTCGACCAGACGGCGACTCGCCGAACTCGAAGTACCACGTGTCTCAACCCGCGACGTCACAACAACGCTGACGGATCTCGCCAGATCGGTCCGCTCGGGACTAACCGTTCGCAGCAGTCTCCTCGATGATGCACAACGCCCCGGCTCCATATTCCCGACGTCGGTCGTCGGCCGACTCACCCGAGGTGACGTCATCCGCGAGATCTGCCGCGACGACTTCGACGAAGTTGACCCTCGGCTCAGGCGTGCGATCGAGCTCGCAGATCTCGCGGGACTACACGCCCCTGACATTCTCGACGTCGCGGCCGACTCGATCCGCCAGGAAACAGAACTCGATCTCCTCGCGCACGCCGCGGGATCACATTCGCGGAGCACAATGGCGGTCCTCACGACGTGCTCGGTTCTGGCGATCCTCGTCTCCGGACTCGTCAGCTCGTCCGTCCGAGACTTCGTTGCATCACCAGCCGGTGTCTGGCTTGGCGCGATGGGAGTCGGCTGCAACCTCGCCGGACGGCTCTGGATCGCACGAGAAATCTCTCGCGCAACTCGCGGTGACGAGTCGAGTTCGGTCGCTCGCGACGTCATCCTCACGCTCGAATCGCTCGTCCTGGCCGGGTACTCATTACAAGGTGCGTTGATGACGGCACACACCTGGCTGCAGGAGAAGTCCGCTTCTTTCACCGAAATCGCTGAGCGACTCCACGCGGGACACACGCTCGAGGCAACGCTCACCAACGTCGAGTGGGCCTGCGACGCGCAACTCCGAGGCATCATTCACGGGATCAGAATCGCCCACCAGGACGGCGGCCCCATTCACACGTTCCTCGCGACCATGCGCCACGAAATCACACGCCGCGAGGAACACCGCCTCACCGCAACGATCCAGCGCACGCCGGTGAGGCTGATCCTCCCTCTCGTGACGTGCGCGTTGCCGTCGTTCCTCATCATCGGGGTCATCCCTGTCCTCGTCGCCATCACCGGCGGCCTCACCACGACGAACGGAGTGTGAGCATGCGACGCGAGAGTCACCAATCATTCGAAGCTGGTCAGGCAACGACCGAATATGCGCTCGTCCTCCTCGCCGCGGGGATCATCGCGCTCCTCGTCATTGCATGGGCGACCGACGGCGGTGGTGCGGGTCGAATCGGCGAACTGTTCGACCTCGTGATCGGAAACCTCGTCTCGCGAGCCGAGCCCATTGAGTGACGACGCGCACGAGGCGGGTCAGGCAACCGTCGAGTTCGCCCTGATCCTTCCTCTTCTCATCGCCTGTGTCGGAGTAGTCCTCGCCGCCGGAGTCTTCGCACGGGTCTCCATCCAGGCATGGGAGGTTGCATACCTCGCTGGGCGCGCTGCCTCTCTGTCGATCGACGATCCACAACGAGAAGCTGAATCGGCATTGAGTACTGCCGGTCTGAGGCATTGGCGCGTCGAGGTACGAGTCGAAGAACCGCTCCTCGCAGTTCGCGTCGAGCGCAGATTTGCGATACGCGTTCCGTTTCTTGGAGAACTCGGCGTCGCGCCGATCTCGGCGCACGTGACGATGTACTACGAAGCCCTGGGGTAGCGTCGCGACGTGGGCTCCCCCTCGACGACCATCCTCGTTTTCGGAGACCAGCTGAATCGCGAAATTGGAGCTCTTGCCGGTGCCTCACCCACGACGCATCGCATCCTGATGGTCGAGTCAACCAGCAAGATCGCCGCTCGAAGATGGCACATCCAGCGCATTCACCTGATCGTGGCCTCGATGCGGCGCTTCGCCGCGGAGCTTGGAGAACTCGGCTTCGATGTCGACTACCGCAGGAGCCGTTCCTTCTCGACTGCAGTGATGGAACATCGGTCGAAGTACGGACCAGACCGCATCGTCGCCACGGAACCCAACAGTTGGTCGGCGCGACAGCTCCTCGACCGCCTCGGAATCGAGCACGTGCCATCGAATCAGTTCCTGTGCCATCCGACCGACTTCGCGAGATTCGCAGAGGGTCGGAAGTCGTTCAAGATGGAGGACTTTTATCGGTGGCAGCGGAGTCGCCTCGACTACCTCATCGACGACGGGAAACCGGTGGGCGGGACATGGAATCTCGACAAAGAGAACCGGGAGCCCCCTCCGCGAGACGGCTCGGTTACGTGGCCGACTCCGATCACGTCTCCCCTCGACGATCTCGATCGCGAGATCATCTCCACCTATCGCGATTCATCGTGGGGTGACGAACCGACCGGCATCTGGGCGACGACTCGTCGCGGCGCCCTCCAGCGACTCTCTTATTTCATCGACAACGTCCTCCCTGGTTTTGGGCCCCACGAGGACGCGATGCTCGAAGAAAACTGGCACCTTGCCCATTCGCTCCTCTCGCCATATCTCAACCTCGGTCTCCTTTCTCCGCGGGAAGTCTGCGACGCCGCTCACGACGCGTTCCGTGCCGGAAGGGTTCCGTTGAACTCCGCTGAGGGCTTCATCCGTCAGGTCATCGGTTGGCGCGAATTCATCTGGAACATGTACTGGAAGTGGATGCCCGACTACCCCGACCTCAACGCGCTCGACGCGCACGTACCACTTCCAGGATTCTTCACCGATCCGACGCGGACCAAGATGAATTGTCTGTCTCGCTGTGTGGGTGCGGTCAAGGAACGCGGATACGCACACCACATTCAGCGCCTGATGGTGATGGGCAACTTCGCGCTCATCGCGGGCATCAACCCACGCCAGTTCACTGACTGGATGTGGGAAAGCTTCGTCGACGCGGCCGAGTGGGTGATGGTTCCAAACGTCGTCGGCATGACCCTGTTCGCCGATGGCGGACGGGTCGCGACGAAGCCATACGCGGCTGGCGGTAACTACATCGACAAGATGAGCGACTATTGCTCAGGATGCCACTACGACCGGACGAAACGGGTGGGCGACGACGCGTGTCCGTTCACCACCCTGTATTGGAACTTCCTCTCCCGTAACGACGAGCGACTGATCAAGAATCCGCGGATCGCACAACAGGTTCGGGCGGCCCGAAAGCTCGCCAACATCGAGGACGTAAACGACAGAGCGGCCGGCGTCCTTGGGGGGTTGGACACCGGCCGCTTCTGAACGTCTACGGGGGGTCTTAGGCGTTCGTCTGTGTAACCATCGCGGTGGGCGAAATATTCCCGCCGCGGTTCCCACGCTCGTGGCGGTCACGTCC
>CAYFJS010000044.1:0-6801 GCA_964343495.1 uncultured Acidimicrobium sp.
ATCATCCAGCGCGGTCTGCGCCTCGAGTTGCAGCCACCCATCGAGGTGTTCTCCAACGACGTGCGCCTGCGCGATCTCAAGTCCTTCCTCGACGCCTGAGGGGTCGTGAGCGCGTGAGTTCACCGTCGGCCTTCGAACGCCTGAGCCCGTGGATCTTCGTCGCTCTGTGGAGCACCGGGTTCGTCGTCGCGCGCTACTCGACCGACAACGCAGATCCGCTGTTGTTCCTGGCCGTGCGCATGGCCCTCGCTGCATCGTTGCTCCTCGCGCTCGCGACGATCACGAAGGCGCCGAAGATGCCGCGCTCACTCGTCGCCCCGAGCGCACTCGTCGGTCTGTTCATGCACGCGATCTATCTCGGTGGGGTGTTCGTTGCGATCAGCAGGGGATTTCCGTCCGGTCTCGGTGCGCTGATCGCCGGCATCCATCCCGTCGTCACCTCGGTGGCGGGTCGCGTGTTGCTCGGCGAGAAGCTGCGGCGCAGCCAGTGGCTCGGCGTGGTGCTCGGCGTCACCGGTGTCGTCGTCGTGGTCGTCGACAAGTTGCGCGCAGGTTCTGCCGACGTGACGACGTTCGCGCTCGTGGCGATGGTGTGTTCCGTCGTCGGCATGTCGACGGGCACGCTCATCCAACGTGCCAAGGCGCGCACGATGCCGCTCGTGCGGGGGACCGCCGTGCAGTATTTGTCGTCAGCTGTCGTGCTCGGCATCGCCACCGCATTCTTCGAGGACGGCCGCTTCGTGATGAACACCGAGATGGCGCTCGCGCTCGCGTGGTCGGTGCTCGTGCTGTCGCTCGCCGCAGTGCTGTTGATGATGCTGTTGATCTCGCGGCACTCGGCCGCCCGCGTGAGCAGCCTGTTCTTCTTGACGCCCGCACTCAGTGCGATCGAGTCGGCGATCCTGTTCTCCGAGCGGCTGAGTGCGCTCGCCGTCGTGGCCCTGGTCGTCGCCCTCGTCGGGGTCTGGCTGACCATGCGCACCCCGACCGAGCCGGCCTCGGCGGTCGAGTCCTAGGACCCCGTCAGACCGCGCCAGTTTGGGGAAAACTGGGGCCTGAACATATTGTAAAGTTGGTCATATATCAGAGGCCTATCACGGGGGTGGGGACATGGCGTTAGCGACACGGCTCGAACAGCTCGGCACGGAGACTGCATTCGCGGTGTCCTTGGCCGCCGCCGAATGGGGCGCGAAGGGCAATCGCATCTTCCCGTTCCACCTCGGTGACTTGAACATCGCCACGCCGAAGAACGTGGTCGAGGCGATGGACAAGGCGATCGCCGACGGCAAGACCGGCTATTGCCCGGCCGCCGGCATTCCGCAATTGCGCGAAGCACTCGCCGACGACGTCGGTTCGCGTCGTGGACTCTCGTTCACTCCCGCCAACGTCGTCGTGCAGCCCGGTGGCAAGCCGGTGATCACGAAGTTCATCCAGGCCGTGATGAACCCGGGTGACGAAGTGTTGTATCCGAACCCGGGATACCCGATCTACGAGAGCCAGATCGAATACTTCGGTGGCGTCGCCAAGTCGTACCGCTACCTGCCGTCCTCGACGGGCTTCAACATCGACATCGATCAGATCAAGTCGTTGATCACGCCCAAGACGAAGGCGATCATCTACAACGACCTGCAGAACCCGATCGGTGCGGAGTCGACGGATGCCGAGCGCGAGGCGATCGCCGAACTCGCGATCAAGCACGACCTGTGGGTGCTCTCGGACGAGGCGTACTTCGAGATGCGCTACTCGGGCAAGAGCAAGTCGATCGCCCAGCTGCCTGGCATGCTCGAGCGCACCGTCATTCTCTACACGTTCTCCAAGAAGTTCGCGATGACGGGCTGGCGCCTCGGCGCGGCCATCGCTCCCGTCGAACTCGCCACCATGATCGCCAAGTTGAACACCAACGACGAGTCCTGCACCACGCACTTCGTGCAGTACGGGGGAGTCGAGGCTCTCCGCGGCGACCAGTCGAGCGTGGCGACGATGCTCGACACCCTCCGCGAGCGTCGTGACACGGCCGTGAAGATGCTGAACGCGATGCCGGGCGTCAACGTGCACTCACCGGAGGCGACCTTCTATCTGTTCCCGGAAGTCACCGGTGCGATGAAGGCCAAGGGCATCGACGACCTCGCCGTGTTCGCCGAGCAGGCCCTGCACGCCACCGGCGTGTCGTTCTGCACGCGTCGACACTTCGGTCGCCCGCAGCCGGGCGAGGAGCGTCAATACATCCGCTTCGCCTTCTCCGGCATCAGCAACAAGGACATCACGGAAGGTCTCGAGCTCTTCGGCAAGTGGATCGCCTCCTGATGGCCCGCGTCGTCGTCACCGGCAAGATTCCTCAGGTCGCCCTCGAGTCGCTCCGTCAGGCCCACGACGTCCTCGCCTGGGAGGAGTCGAGCCCGATCTCTCGCGCCGAGCTGCTGACACGTGTCAAGGGCGCCGACGCGCTCGTCACGCTGCTGACCGAGAAGGTCGACGGAGAATTGCTGGATGCCGCAGGCCCGCAACTGAAGAGCGTGTCCAACGTGGCCGTCGGGTACAACAACATCGACGTCCCCGCCTGCACGCAACGCAACGTCATCGTCACCAACACCCCGGGTGTGTTGACCGACGCGACCGCCGACATCGCGATGGCGCTCATCTTGATGGTCACCCGTCGCCTCGCCGAGGGCGAGCGCGTCATCCGCAGCCAGACCCCGTGGCAGTGGGGCATGTTCTACATGCTCGGCTCGGGCATCCAGGGTCGCCAGCTCGGCATCGTCGGCATGGGCCAGATCGGCATCGCCACCGCGCGTCGCGCGAAGGCCTTCGGCATGACGATCGCCTACACGAAGCGCAGCCCGCTCGACGCCGCCACCGCCAAGGAACTCGGCGCGACGCACATGGACATGGATCAATTGCTCGCCACGAGCGACGTCGTCTCGCTGCACTGCCCGTATTCACCCGAGACGCATCACCTCATCTCGACCGAGCAGTTGAAGAAGATGAAGCCGACGGCATTCCTCATCAACACCGCGCGCGGTCCCGTCGTCGACGAGGCCGCACTCGTCGAGGCGCTCACCTCGTGCACGATCTCCGGTGCTGGTCTCGACGTGTTCGAAAAGGAACCCGAGGTTCACGCAGGATTGCTGGGACTCGACAACGCGGTGCTCATCCCGCACCTCGGATCGGCGACGGTCGAGACCCGCACGGCGATGGCGACCACGGCGGCGAAGAACTGCCTCGCGATCATGTCCGGCGCAACTCCGCCGAACCGCGTCAACTGACGGTCACACCAACCGCAGTCTGATCGGTCCCTTGGCCGTCGACGGATCGACCACGCGACCCTGTTGCGTGATCACGATTCGATTCGCCACGACGAGTCGCCGTGCGGCACACCTGGCGGGTTCCATCAACGCTTCCCACTGCTCACCACCGACCTGACGCGCGGCCTCCGACGGACAGATCGTCGCGCCACCGGCGCGTGCGGCGAGGAGGTCGAGGATCGCGGTCGAGAGTTGTTCGTCGACTGCTCGCAGACCAAGTTTCCGACAGCCGTCGCTACACCACTTGACCGAGTCCCAGTTCTTGGCGAGTGAGGATCGCCAGGTGATCACGCGCCCGCAGCGCGCGCACCACTTGTCGTCGCGTGAGTGGGCGTCAGGCTTTCGCGGCATCGAGTGCGTCGAGGAGGGTGTTCCAACCGAGTGTCGCGCACTTGATGCGCACGGGGAACTTCACCACGCCCTGCAGTGCCTCGAGGTCACCGAGGGCGACGTTTTCGTCGATCGGGGTCTCGGTGTCTTCCTCGACGGTCATCATGTTCTTGAACTTGCGCACGATGGCGCGCACTTGGGCGACGTCCTTGCCCTTGACCGCGTTCGTCATCATCGAAGCGGAGCTCTGGCTGATCGAGCAACCGGAACCGGAGAACTTGACGTCGGTGACGACTCCGCCCTGCACGTCGAGGAAGATGCGGATCTCGTCTCCACACAGCGGGTTGTGTCCTTCGGCGGACACTGCGGGCGGTTCGAGTTCGCCACGGTTGCGAGGGGTGCGGTAATGGTCGAGGATGATCTCGCGGTAGAGGTCTTCGAGTCCGGCCATTGCTACTCCCTTGTTGAGATCAGAAGATATCTGACGCGCTCTCGAGAGCGTCAGCCAAGGCGTCGGCCTCGTCGGTCGTGTTGTACAGATAGAAGCTCGCGCGCGCCGTCGCGTTCGCCCCGATCAGGCGCATCAAGGGCTTGGCGCAGTGGTGACCCGCACGCACGCACACGTTGTGCTGGTCGAGCACCTGGCTCAGGTCGTGCGGATGGATGCCGCGGAACGCAAAGGAGAACGTCGCGCCGCGAACCTCCGGGTTCGACGGCCCGTGGATCGTGATGTCGTCGCCGAAGCGACCCTTCAGCATCTCGAGGACGTAACTCGACAGCTCGATCTCGTGGCGCCGCACCTCGTGCATGCCGAGACCCGTGAGGTAGTCGACGGCTGCGCCGAGGGCGATCACCTCGGCGATGGCGGGCGTGCCGGCTTCGAACTTGTTCGGTAGCGGTGCAGTGGTGAACCCGTCCACGCGCACATCGGCGATCATGTTGCCGCCACCCAAGAACGGGGGCATCGCGTTCAAGAGTTCTTCGCGACCCCACAGGATGCCGACGCCGGATGGTCCGCACATCTTGTGTGAACTGAACGCGACGAGGTCGGCACCCCAGGCCTGCACGTCGGTCGGCTGGTGCGGCACCGACTGGCACGCATCCACGATGGCGAGCGCGCCGGCGCGATGCGCGGCTGCGCACAGGCGCTCGACCGGGTTGATCGTGCCGAGCACGTTCGACATCGAGGTGAAGGAAAAGACCTTCGCCCCGGTGAGGAGTGCGTCGAGATCGGTGAGGTCGAGTTGGAAGTCACTCGTGAGCGGCACCCAGCGAAGGACGATGCCGCGTTCGGCAACGAGCATGTGCCACGGCACGATGTTGGCGTGGTGCTCCATGTGGGTGAGCAGAACGACGTCACCGGAGGCGAGGTTCGCACGACCCCACGAGAGGATCGCCAAGTTGAGCGACTCGGTGGCGTTCTTGGTGAAGATCACTTCATGGGCGTGTGGCGCGTTGATGAACGTTGCGATCTTGGACCGCGTGGACTCGAAGCGCTCGGTTGCTTGCGCGGCCAGGTGATAGGCGCTGCGATTGATCGGCGCGTTCTGGGTGGCCATGAACTCTGCGAGGGCGTCGATGACGACGCGGGGCTTCTGTGAGGTGTTGGCGCTGTCGAGATAGACGAGCGGCTTGTCGTTGATGCGCTCGGACAGCACGGGGAAGTCCTTGCGAATCGTGGCGACGTCGAGCGACATGGGATGTCAGTCCTTGTACGCCTCGTAGCCCGACTTCTCGAGCTCCGCGGCGATCTCCATCCCGCCCGACTTGACGATGCGACCGTCGACCATGATGTGCACGTGATCGGGCTGGAGTTCGTCCAGCAGTCGCTGGTAGTGGGTGATGAGGATGAATCCCATCGACGGTCGTTCCTTGCGCACCTCACGGATGCCGGCGGCCACGATGCGCAGCGCGTCGATGTCGAGACCGGAGTCGGTCTCATCCAGGATCGCGAGTTCGGGTTCGAGGATCGCCATCTGCATGATCTCGTTGCGCTTCTTTTCGCCGCCCGAGAACCCTTCGTTCAGGTAGCGGTCGACGAATGCAGAGTCCATGCCGAGGCGCTTCATCCACGCCATCGCCGAGAGGCGTAGCTCGAGCACCGAGAGGTCGATGCCCTTGCGCGCCGAGAGCGCTTGACGCAGGAACTGGATGACCGACACGCCGGCGATCTCTTGGGGATATTGGAATCCGAGGAAGATGCCGGCCTTGGCGCGGGCATCGGTCGGCCACTCGCCGATGTCGTCGCCCTTGAATCGCATCGTTCCCGAGACGACCTCATATTCGGGGGAGGCAAGGAGTGTGTTGGCGAGGGTGGACTTGCCGCACCCGTTGGGGCCCATGATCGCGTGGATTTCGCCCTCGTTGACCGTGAGTGAGAAGCCGCGCAGGATCTCGGCGTCGCCCTCGGTGGGCTTGGCGTGCAGGTTCTCGACGCGGAACAGTTCGGTCACGCGCCCAGTGTATTCAGGGGTTCCCCAATTAGCACTACGCAGATAGTGGTAATTCAGCCGGCCCTGAGGGCCCGCCACAGGCTCCGATAATTCGGGTACTCGTAGTCGCTCGTGACGAACCCCGATTGGCGCAACGCGGCGTGATACTTCGGCAGCGATCGGAACGGGACACCCGAGTCGGTGTGGTGCGCGATGTGCCAGCCGAGATTGAACGGCACGAAGAGGAAACTCGCGAGCCTGCTCTGGCGCACCGAGTGCGTCGTGACGCGACGGTCGTCATCGGCGCGCAAACCTCCGTGTTCGGCGATCGAGCGCAGACGATTCATCACGCGCCACACGGTGAGGTACGGCACCAACCAGAACACGACGTATCCCCACGGCGCGACGAGATACCAGAACGCAACGACGAGGACGGCCTGCACCGCGAAGATCTTGGCGTTCGTGTGGCGCACGAGCGGGATGCCCCGGAACAATCCGACGAACTGGCCGCGCAGCATCTTCCCACCCGTCACGAAGAGTGCATCCCTGCGCATCTTGCGCCAGAAGCTCGCTGTGGTGATCGGGTAGTTGGCATACAGCGGGATGTCGGGCTCGTTCGGTCCGAACTCTTCGCGATGATGCGCCATGTGCACGATGCGGTAGCCGTCGGTGTTGGTGAACGCCGGATATCCGAGCAGCCATCGCCCGAAGAAGTCATTCACCGACTTGTTGCGCAT
>CAYFJS010000045.1:0-6737 GCA_964343495.1 uncultured Acidimicrobium sp.
GCAGTCGCGGTGAGTCCGTCGGCGACGGCTTCGGCGTTGTTGCCCGTGCGCAGGTACTCCTCGCGCACGCGTGAGAGGAGGAACACCTCGTAGTCCATCGACAGTCCGAACACGATCGCGAACAACATCATCGGGGCCCAGCTCTCGATCGGGCCGGCCTTGCCGACGCCGATCAAGTTCATGCCCCAGCCCCATTGGAAGATCGCAACGATCACTCCATAGGCGGCGCCGATCGACAACAGGTTCATGATCACGGCCTTGAGCGGCACGAGGAGGCTGCGGAACACCGCCATGAGGAGGAGGAACGAGAGCGACAACACCCCGATGAAGAGGAACGGCATGCGACTCCCGATGACGTCGGCAAAGTCCACGCCCGCCGCGGTGAATCCACCGACCTTCGCGGCGACACCAGTCTTCGGAATCACGTCGTTGCGCAGGGTTTTGATGAGTTTCGTCGTGGCTTCGTCCTGCGGGGCTGTCGTTGGGTAGGCGATGACGAGCGACAACGAACCGTCGGCCGATGCCGGTGTGGCTTGGGCGAATGCGATGCCGTCAACGTTCTTGACCGTGCCGACGAACGCCTCGAGCGCGGCAGGGTTGGATGCCGTCTCACCCTGGACGGTGATGAAGAGTGGGCCGTTGAAGCCTGGGCCGAAGCCTTCGGCGAGCATGTCATAGGCACGACGCACGGTCGTTGACTCGGGAGCATTGCCGTTGTCTCCGAACCCGAGTCGGATCGACAGGAGAGGGGCTCCAAGCAGGAGGAGGATCGCCGTCGCACTAATCGCCGACGTCCACGGTCGGCGTTGCACGAGGCGACTCCAGCGATACCAGAACGTTTCGTTCTTCGGCTTGCGGGCCCGTTGCGGGATCGGTTTGCGAAGGGGCTTGAGGACGAAACTCGCAAGTGTGACGACGAGCGCGCTTGCGACGGCCGCAAGGAACAGCGGCAATGATTCGGTGACGACGGCGAAGAACGTGATGACGACAAAAGACGCCAGCGCGATGAGCGCCGCCCGCGAGGTGATGTCGATGCGGTGCTTGACCATCGCCAACAGAGCCGGAAGGAGGGAGATCGATGCGATCATCATGATGAGGACGCCGATGACGGCACCGATCGCCAACCCGCGGGCGAAGGCGAGGCCCATCACGAAGAGTCCCAGGAGCGAGATGATGACGGTGATTCCTGCGAAGATGACCGCGCGACCGGAAGTGTCGACCGCATTGACCACCGAGTCCTCGACCGACATCCCGTGGTGGATGCCTTCGCGGTAGCGGGTGACGATGAAGAGCGCGTAATCGATACCGACTCCGAGTCCGATCATCGCCACCAGCGATGTCGTGAAGTCGGGCATCGGGATCACGTGGCTCAAGACGGTGACGAGTGAAGTGCCGACTCCGAGCCCGACGAGCGCCGTGCCGATCGGGAGTCCCATCGCGAGCACCGATCCGAAGGCGAGGACGAGGATGATGATCGCCGCGAGTAACCCGTAGGCCTCGCTCGCGGGGAGTTCGAACCCGGCGAAGATGTTCCCGCCGTACTCGATGCGTAGGTCTCCGGCCGCGTACGGTTTGCCGATCTCGCGAATCTGATTGCCGAGTGCGATGAGGTCGGTC
Organism: uncultured Acidimicrobium sp.; assembly: GCA_964343495.1. Taxonomy (GTDB): domain Bacteria; phylum Actinomycetota; class Acidimicrobiia; order Acidimicrobiales; family Ilumatobacteraceae; genus UBA3006. The sequence continues at coordinate 1,618 of CAYFJS010000045.1, forward strand.
TGGGACCTGATGGTCGCATCTATTGATGCAAACGCAGTCGTGCGAGACGTATTGATCTGACCTTGGACGTCGTAGGGGCTCGTCACGGTGACGCCCTCGAGCTGACCGACCTTCGCAAAGAGTTCGGTCATTGCGTTCTTCACCTGGTCGGCGTCGACACCGGTTGGCGTGGTGAAGACGATTTCTCCACTGAATCCTGCACGGTCGGGATTGTTCGCTTCGAGCAACATCTGGACGTCGTTCGACTCACTTGCGGGGATCTCGAACTCGGTGGCGAAGTCGGAGCCGGTCTTCGAGGAAGCGAACCCGATGATGAGAAGGAGGGGAATCCAGATTCCGAACACCATCACTCGGCGGTGACGGACGCTGAAACGCGCGAGAGCAGCAAGCATTTGGGGGACTTTCTTGTCGGGGGAATGCCGACCGTCGAGCGATCGGACTGAAGGAACAACGAAATATTAGGTGAGGAAATTCCCGAGGGAGTCGAAGTAGTTCTCGATCCCGGCCTGCGCGCGCGGAGCCTCTCCCGCGGGAAGATCGCCGAATTGTGAGAACTTGACCCATGTCACGCCCGTGCGGTCCTCAAAGTCGATGACAACAAGGTGTGCAGGTGCATCGCGGTCGCGGAGCGCAAAAGCCTCGGGGTCCTGTGTATAGGACATCGTGTGTGCAAGGAGGCGATTTCGTTCGACATCGGTGTACCAGCCGTAGAAGTAGGCGTGGAAGCCGAATTCCGTGACGTCGATCCCGGTGCTCCACTGGCCGCCGACGACAGCATGTGACGTCACGGAACCGGGAACGCACGACATCGTCGTCGGGTGATACCACGATTCGAGTGCAATCGGATCGGTCCACGCGTGCCACATCCGATCGATGGGACATGCGAATTCACGTTCGACGGAATAGGCGAGGCCTCCGTACTTCGTCACGTCCTCCATGGCACCCCGACAGGCCATTCCCCGATTCCGCCCTTTTCGTTCAGCATCCCAGTCAGCTCGCGATTGAGATGACGCGACCGCCATGTGAGCATGTCCTGGGCGAGTGGAAGCACGATCGATGGGTCATCGATCGTCGTGCGCCACGTCGGATCGTTTTCGGTGTCGAAACACAACCACGTGCCGTCGCCGAATTGAACGTAGGCGAGGTCGTCATACCTGCGCACGGCGAGGTTCTGCATTTCTGGCCGGCGGTCCCAGGGCCACTCACGTTCTTGCATTCGGATGAAGAAGTGACGCCAGTCGTATTCATACGACGCCGCGGTGCGCCAATGCTCAACCTGTCTCCCCTCGAGGAGTGGGGTGAGCGGGAGCCCATCACACTGTTTTGGCACTGGCTGACCGAGCGCCTCGGCGATCGTCGGAAGCACGTCGACGTTCTCGGTGAAGTGATCGACAGTCGTTCCGTTGCGAGACGAAAGTCGTGGGTCACGGACGATTCCCAGAATGTGGTAGCTCTGTTCGAAGAAACCGAGCTTTTCCTTGAGCCCATGGTCACCGAGCTGTTCGCCGTGATCGGCGGTGACGATGATGATCGTGTTGTCCCACATCCCTCGTTCGACGAGCGAATCCCAGATGCGGCCAAGCTGTTCGTCGACATCGCCGATCATGCCGTAGTACTGCGCACGCATGTGGCGGATTCCGGCCTCGTCTTGCGGAGGAATCGCCGAGGGGATCTGCAAAGCAAAGTCGTGGAACGGGTGTCGATCATCGGTCGGCGTGATCGGCAGCTCGACGTCGGCGGGGTCGTATTCCGTGCTCCACTTGCCGGGTGCCGAGTAGGGCGGATGCGGTCGGAGGTAACTCGTGTGGGCAAACCATGGGCCGTCTTGGCGGTCGAGCCAACTGAGGAAGTGATCGGTGAGATACGCCGAGATGCCGAATTCGGCCGGTCTCGTCGGCTCGGAGAGCAACGCTTGCTGAGCGTTCATCGGCACATCGAAGCCATGCGCGCGCAGGTGATTGATCCACAGCTCGTGCGGTTCGGGAATGAAGAGTTCGCAATCGAAACCCGGGAGGATTCCTTCGAAGGACGTCAGTCGCCAGTCATCGGGACCGGTGGTGTCGCGTGGGTCTGCGCTCTGATCGGTATAGCCGAAGAGCGTGGGTGTGTAGCCCGCGCGCCGCGCGAGCCACGCCACGTTGTCGAAGCGTCGGTCGAGAGGCGTGCCGTTGGCGACCACTCGATGGTTCATCTGGTACATCCCTGTGTACAAACTCGCGCGACCGGGCGAGCATGGAGCACATTGGCTGTAGTGGCGAGTGAGCCGAACTCCGTTGCGCGCGAGTCGGTCGAGGTTGGGTGTGCGCACGAGCGGATGGCCTGCGATCGACAGGCAGTCGGCTCGGAACTGGTCCAACGTGATCAGCAGGACATTGGGAGCCATTGAATACGAGCGTAGTGTGAGGCCCACGATGGTCGACCACGCGCTCAGTTCCTACGTCGACGTGAACGGCATGTCGTTGCGCACGATTCGATGGGAGCCGGTTGATGGACCGGAGAAGCCATCGATCGTGTTGGTACACGGTCTCGCGTCGAATGCGATGCTGTGGCAAGGTGCCGCAACCGCACTTGCGGCGCGCGGACATCGAGTCATTGCCATCGACCAGCGCGGGCATGGATTGTCGTCGAAGCCAGAGAGTGGCTACGACATGGCAACCGTGACGAGCGACCTCGCGGCAGTGCTGGTCGAGCTGGCTGGCATGGGGTTCGATCGGCCCGTCGTCGCCGGTCAGTCCTGGGGCGGCAATGTCGTGATCGAGCTTGCTCATCGACATCCAGGTCTCACCCGTGGCGTTGTCGCCGTCGACGGCGGATTCCTCGAGCTGCAAACACACTTCCCGGAGTGGACAAAGTGCGAGTCTGCACTTGCACCGCCGAACCTGCTCGGAACCCCCGCTGGTCGGATGCGGGAGTACATGCGTTCAGCTCATCCGGATTGGCCGGAATCTGGAATCGACGGCCAAATGGGCAACTTCGAGGTGCTTGCCGACGGCACGATCAGACCGTGGCTCACCCTCGATCGACACCTCCAAGTCCTTCGCGGGCTCTGGGAGCATCGGCCGAGTCAACTCTTTCCCGACATCTCGCTCCCGGTGCTGTTCGTTCCGGCCGACCACGATCACGGCGTGTTCGCGGCGACCAAACGTGAGTCCGTGCAACGTGCACTCGCCGCGTTGCCGCAGGGCCGCGTCGAATGGTTCCATGGAGCGGACCATGATCTCCACGCCCAACATCCCGAGCGGTTCGCCGACGTCGTGACGAACGCGATCTCCGAGGGATTCTTCTCATGACCACGCCACGGATCCTCACGATCATGGGTTCTGGTGAGACCGCACCCACCATGGTTCCGACGCACCGCATGCTCGCTGCACGCATCGGCACCTCGATCAAGGCGACATTGCTCGACACGCCCTACGGGTTCCAGGAAAATGCTCCCGAGCTTGCCGCCAAAGCAGTCGAGTACTTCAAGACGAGCATCAACGTGTCACTCGATGTCGCCGGGCTGACCGAGGTGGTCGACGGTGATGCACTTGCCGTCGAGCGTGGTCTCAACAAGGTGAAGGACGCTGACTACGTGTTTGCCGGCCCAGGTTCACCGACCTATGCGCTTCGGCAGTGGGCGGGGACGTCACTGCCAGAGTTGTTGGTTGCCAAACTTCGTCACGGCGGCATCGTCACGTTTGCATCCGCAGCGGCGCTCACGCTGGGTCGACGCACGCTCCCGATCTATGAGATCTACAAGGCCGGTGAGCCGCCCCGCTGGTTGGATGGTCTCGACGTCTTGAGTGCCATCGGTATCGATGCTGCGGTCATTCCGCACTACAACAATGCCGAAGGCGGTCATCACGACACCCGGTTCTGTTACATGGGCGAGCGGCGCCTTTCGATGCTCGAGCGCGAACTCGACGACTCCACATACGTCCTCGGCGTGGACGAACACACGGGAGTCGTGATCGACCTCGACGCCGACTCAGCGAGCGTCGTCGGCAAAGGCGTGGTGACCTTGCGCTTGCGTGATGGCTCGACGGAGATTGCATCCGGCGAGACGTTCCCGCTCGACCGATTGCGAAATCCGCGTGCGACATCCACGACGATGCGACCCGTCGCGACTCAACAACCCGTCGTCGAACAGGTGTCGGATTCGAACCTCCGGCAGGCGACCGAGCGCTTGTCGGAAGCCTTCGATGCCGCGCTTGCGTCGGGGGACGCGGATGCAGCGGCCCGGGCCGTACTCGAGCTCGAGGACGCGATCACGAGTTGGTCAGCAGACACCCTGCAAGGGACCGACGGTGAGTTCGCCCGCTCGACACTTCGCTCGATGATCACGAGGCTCGCGGGTGCGGCATCGAGTGGGCTGACCGACCCACGTGAGGTGGTCGGCCCGTACATGGATGTGCTGCTCTCGCTTCGTGCCCAAGTGCGTGCGGACAAGCGGTTCGACCTCTCCGATGTGATTCGCGATCGGCTCGCGGCGATCGGTGTCGAGGTCCGCGACACTCCGAACGGCGTCGAGTGGGTGCTGCGCGATTAGAGGTGGCCGAGCGAGGCCATCTTCGCGCGATTCTTGATCCCTGCAACCGCATAGACGGCCACGAAGACGACCGCGTCGAGCAGGATGATGGTCGCGCTGGCGGAGGTGTTGAGGTGGTAGCTCGCGTTCATACCGATGAAGCACGTCACCGCGCCGATCAGCGGTGACAACCACAGCAGGCGGGAGAAGCTGTTCGTCGTCATGCGGGAGGCCGCCGCAGGTATGACGAGGAGTGCGGAGATGAGGAGCGTCCCGATGACGCGCATCGTGACGAGGATGGTCAGCGACAGTAACGCGAGGAGCACCGCCTCGACGAGACCGACGTTCACCCCTGACACCTGGGCGACGTCACGATCGAAGGTGGAGAACAGCAGTCGCCGATACCAGACGACGATGATGGCGAGTGAGAGCAGCGCGACCGCCGATACCGCGACGATGTCGGTAAAGCGGACGCCGAGGACGCTGCCGAACAGCACCGCCTCGATGCTCTTGGACGCCTGGCCGTAGCGGTTCATGAGCGCGAGCCCGAGGGCAAACGACGCCGTCGTCACGACACCGATCGCCGCGTCCGCTCCCAGAACTCGTCGAC
>CAYFJS010000046.1:0-6713 GCA_964343495.1 uncultured Acidimicrobium sp.
GTTGATCTCCTGGTCGATGGCCAAGAGCATCACCGATGCCCTCGTCGGCATGTGCGTGAAAGATGGTCTCCTCGCCCTCGATGAACCGGCGCGCATTTCCGTCTGGGCATCTGACGAGCGGTCGGGCATCACGCTCGAACATCTCCTGCAGATGCGGTCGGGGCTGCGGTGGGTCGAGGACTATGTGGACGGTGAGTCCTCTGACGTGATCGCGATGTTGTTCGGTACGGGGAAGGATGACCATGCCGCGTACGCGATCGGGTGCCCGTTGCGCCACGAGCCTGGCTCGACGTGGGAGTACTCCTCGGGCACGACGAACGTGATCGCTCGGATCGTCGGCGACGTACTCGGTGACCGCGCGGGATCACACGAGCGGATGGACGGTTTGCATCGCCGACTGTTCGGCACGCTCGGGATGGACGCGGATCCTCGGTTCGATGCCGCGGGCACGTTCGTCGGATCGTCCTACGTGTACGCATCGGCGAGGGACTTCGCTCGGTTCGGATACCTCTACCTTCGCGACGGCGTGTGGGGCGACGAGCGTCTCCTGCCAGAGGGCTGGGTGGATCATGCGCGCAGACAACACGTCGTCGATACCGATTCGACGCTTGGGTATGGCTCACATTGGTGGACCCTGCCCGAGGAGCCCGACGCTCTCGTCGCTTCCGGGTATGAGGGGCAACACATCGTCGTGTGTCCGTCACGAGACCTCGTCGTCGTGCGACTCGGGAAGACCGTTGCCGACCTTCGTCCGAATGTGCTTGCCTCGCTGCGTCGAGTGATCGCTGCGTTCCCGACTACTGGTGGGCGGGCGTAGCGGGGGCGCGGGATTCGCTCACCGAAAATCCGATGAGTGCGCCGATGACGAGCGCAGCCCCGACGAGCCGCGCCAGTGACATCGATTCGCCGAGGAAGATCACCGCAACGATGATGCCGAGCACCGGCTCGATGGTGGTGATGACCGAGTAGGTCGAAGCTTCGAGACGGTTGAGGCCGGCGACGGAGAAGAGGAACGGGGCTGTAGTTCCGAAGATGGCGAGGATGACGATCATCGTCCAGGTTCTGGTGTCGGATGGGAAGAGCGGCTCGAGGGGCGTGATCGGAACGACGCACACGAACCAGTACCCGATCGCCGTGCCAACGGTGAGCACGGTGACGCTGGTGACGAGCCCGACGCCACGGCTCGCCTTGTCGAGGCCGATGATGTAGAACGAAAAGAGGAACGACGACACCATCACGAGGGTGATCGCAGAACCTGAGCCTCCGGAGAGTTGGCCTGCGGTGACGGCGATGCCTGCGAGCGTGAACGGAAGGGCAATGAAGACGTTCCGCCGAGGGCGTTTCTTGAGGATCGCCCACGACACTGCGACCACGAAGACCGGATACACGTACCAGAGCACGATCGCCAGACTCGTGTCGATGTCGTCGATGGCGAGGAAGTAGGTGAGTGAAACCCCGGTGACGCCGATTGCGCCGATGGCAAGCAGCACGACCGTGCGCTTCAGAGTTGGCCAAGACTCCTTGCGGCCGATCGTCAATCGAGCAATGAGGAGCAGTAGTGCGGCGACCGAAAACCTCACGGTCATCACGCCGAGGGCATTCGAACCCGCTTCGTATGAGGTCTTGGCGAGTGCGGGGACGATCGAAAAGCCGAGGCAGGCGACGAAGACGAGTGCCGTTCCGGCGAGGCGACGGTTCTGTGGCACGGGATCAAAAACTAGTTGATCCCGATCTCTTTCAGAGACTTACGAGGCGAGCGCGGCCTTGATCGCGCGTGCGCCGTCAAGAAGAGCGGTGCGCTGCGTCTCGTCGAGCACTGAATACGCGGGCAGCACGATCTCATCAGTCAATCTTTCGGCAGCCTTCATCTTTGCACTCACCTCGTCTCCGAGCGGCGGTGCATCCTCAGGCGTCCAGCCGAACATTGCGACGTCGTTCGGGCGCTTGGAGAAGTGTGCTTGCTTGGTGGTGAGACCACTGGCGCGCACGGCGATGAGGTGGGCGCTCCCGCGGAATTCGCGCAGGATGGCGACGAGTTGCATTGCGCGAGCGGGTAGATCGCTCGCCATCGGCTCTGCCTTGAACGCGGCGTAGAGCGCGAGCCCATCCGGCTCCGTCGCGGAGTTGACGGCGTCTGCGGCGCGCACGAACGCCTCGAGGTTCGGGACGCCGGCGAGCTTCTGGCGTCCCAGGTGGGCACAGCATTCCCAGTGAGCTCGGCCAATTTCGCGCGCGGGTTTGATCGCAGTGGCCGATTCCCACGCACGGCGTACGACCGCGGGATTGAAGTAGCCGAATGCCGCAGTCACGACGTCGGCGTCGCAGTCACCAAGCACGCCACCTCGGCCCGCGAAGTAGAACATTGGTCCTTTGAGGCCAAGCTCGGCGCCTCGGGCCTGCGTGTCGGGAGTGAAGTAGTAGGCCCATCCGCTGTCGTTGAAGAGCGGACATACCTGGTTGACGAGTTCCATTGGAGTCATGTCCGTACCCTAGTCCTCGTCGGATAGGTGCGAAAACGGAACTAGCGCGCGATGGAGCGCAAGACTCGCATCGTCGCATCGAGGGATTCTCGACGCCACAGCGAGACCACATCGGATGCCGACGTGCGACCTCGGAGACGCTTCTCGAGGGGTTTGAAGGTCGCAAGTTGTCGCTTGGCGAGCGTCGTGTTGCTCAGGCCGCGCCGGGCACGAAGGACGAATTTGGCCAGCAAGTCGACTCTGGCATCGCGTGGATGGGCGACGACGCTCGAGAGCCACGCCGTGTTCTCTCGGACGCCCTGTGCCGTCGCGCGAAACACGGTGCGGTCACGTCCATGTGTGCCGGGTTCGGTGCGCACTGTGCGAATGAGGCCGAGGTCGGAGAGAGTCGCGAGCGAGCGATAGACGAGGGGTCGCGAGAGCGTGATCACCTGGGCGAGTTGCTCGTCGTCAGCGAGCGTCTTGGCGATCGCAAAGCCGTGCTGCGGGCCTTCTGCCACGAGTGCCAACACGACGTGGTCCGCGAGGGAGTCATTTAGTCGCATTGTGACTATCCTAAGGGCATGCCCGCTCGAATGCGTCGAATTGCGGTGGCCAGTGCGCTCTTCTTCGGGGTGACAGCAGTCGGTGTTCGACCGGCCGCGGCGAATGCGCAGGTGTCTGGCACGATAACCATCTCGGCAGCATCGTCTCTACGAGATTCCTTCGTGGCTATCGGTAAGGCCTTTCGCGCGGCAAATCCAAAGGTCCGAGTGCGTTTCAACTTCGGTTCGTCTTCGACGCTCGTCAGTCAAATCATCGCGGGAGCACCAGCAGATGTAGTCGCGGTGGCGGACCTCGCCACGATGGACAAATTGGTATCGCAAGGCTCGATTACCGGCACTCCGAAGGTGTTCGCGCGAAATTCGATGGTGATCGCCGTCAAACCTGGCAATCCGCACAAGATTTCATCGGTCGCCGATCTCGCACGCGTGGGAGTCGTCGCGCTCTGTGTCGTGACCGCACCCTGTGGTGGCTATGCAAAGTCGGTCCTTTCGAGGTCGGGGGTGTCGCTCGCCGAGAGTTCCATCACGCGCGGCATCGACGTAGCCGCGACGCTCGCCCAAGTGACGACCGGCGACGCGCAAGCCGCCATCGTCTATTCGACCGATGTCCTTGCCGCGGGCTCTGCAGTGTCCGGCGTGACGATTCCACGAGCATCGAACGTGACGGCGATGTACCCAATCGCAAGCATCAAAGGCTCTGCGAATGCCGACGCTGCGCGTGCCTTCGTCGAGTTCGTGACGTCAGACAAGGGCTGGTCGATCCTCAAGAGCTATGGATTCCTGCGCCCGTGAAGACGAGTCGAAGCATCGACCGAAATCCACGGGGGTTCATAATCGGTGCGGTTCTCGGCGTCGGGCTCATCGCCATCCCGCTCGTTGGTCTGTTGTCCAGGGTCGACTGGTCTCGATTCCTCGTACTCCTCGGTGAGCAACCGGTCCGCTCCGCAGTGTGGCTCTCGCTCGTCACGTCGCTGACTGCGACGGGTATTGCCGTCGTCGTCGGGACGCCGCTCGCGTGGTCGCTTGCTCGCGGGTCATGGAGGGGTCGCTCCGTCGTGCGCTCGATCATCCTCGTTCCACTCGTCGTGCCTCCCGTCGTCGGCGGCGTCGCGCTTCTCGCTGCATTCGGGCGGACCAATGGCCTCGTCGGTGAGCCGCTGTATTCGATCCTCGGGATTCAATTCACCTTTTCATCCCTCGGTGTCGTGCTCGCGCAGGCCTTCGTGGCACTCCCATTCCTCACGCTTTCTCTCGAGGGCGCCTTTGCAACGTTGCGGAGTGAGTCGTTGCAGTTCGCGGCGACCTGTGGCGCCGGTCCGTGGAGGCGATTCGTACTCGTCGTCGTTCCGAGCGTGCGGCCAGCCTTCGTCGGGGGAATCGCCGTGGCGTGGGCGCGTGCGCTCGGTGAATTCGGCGCAACCGTCACGTTCGCCGGCAACATCGAGGGCCGCACCCAAACAGTGCCGCTTGCGGTCTATTCGCTCCTCGAGACCAACGCGCCGGCCGCGTATGCGCTGAGCGCGTTACTGCTCGCCGTCTGTGGCGGAGTGCTCATCGCATTGCGTGGACGCTGGCTCGGAGGTCTTCGCGGATGATCACCATCGACGGAACCATCGGTCACGGCACGCCGCTGCGTCGCGTCACCGAGAGCTTCGGCAACGAAGTGGTCGGTCTCAGGGGGCCGAACGGTTCGGGCAAGACGACGCTCCTCAAGACCCTCGCCGGTCTCGTGCCGATCGTCGAAGGCGCGGTCGCATTCGACGGCATGGTGGTCGACGACACTGCTCGGTTCGTGCACCCGGAGCGCAGGCTCGCGCGGTACGTCGATCGAGACCCCTTCCCGGCGTCAAACCTCACCGAATTCCTCGCCTTCCCGCTTCGCTGTGCGGGGATTCGTCGATCGGAGCGGGATGCAACGGTCACACGAACCATCGAACGATTCGCGCTCGATGATCTCGTGGGCGTGTCTCCAAGCGAGATGTCCCAGGGTCAGCTTGCGCGGGTGACGATCGCTCGCGCATGCACAGGGCACGCCCGCGCGGTCTTTCTCGACGAGCCGTTCCGTGGGCTGGACGAGTCCAACAAGCAGTCGATGCTCGAGCTCCTCGCTACGGAACTCCATCGCGTGGGACTGACTGCAATCGTCGTCTCACACGATCGATCGGATCTCGTCGCTCTGTGCGATCGGGTGGTCGACTTCGACTAGAGGATCTCGGGTGTCTTCGTGCTGCGCGACTCGAGGAGGCCGAACACGACGAGGGCTCCGATGACGAAGGCGGCGCCAATTCCACGTGCGAGGGTGAATCGTTCGCCGAGGAGGGCGACGCCGGCGACGATCGTGAGCACCGGTTCGAAGGTCGTGAGGAGCGAGGTGGTGTTCGGACCGAGGTTGCGGATGCCGACGAAGAAGACACCGGTCGCGACAGCGGTTGCGATGATCGCGAGGAGTACGACGTTCACCCAGCCCGCGGGAGTCGCGGGGAAGTTCACGTCGATGAATGGGGACCCGAGTGTGGCAAGGAGGGCGAAGCAGGTGAAGGCGCCGATCATCACCACGGTCACCCCGGTGAAGAGGTCGGTCTTCGGAAGCACTCGCGCGCTGCCGAGGGTGTAGGTGGTGTAGGTGACGGTGGAGGCAAAGCACAGGAGCACGCCGGTTCCCGTCGCGCTTCCCACCTGACCGACGGTGATCACGACGCCCGTCACCGACATCGCGAGCGCGATGACGATGTTGCGCGATGGCCGGTGGTGATTGATGACCCAATTCCCGAACACGACGAGGATCGGGTACGTGTAAAAAATGACGATTGCAAGCCCGGAGTCCATTCGTGCGAGGGCGTTGAAGTAGAGGAGTGCCCCCAAGAAGTACGACGAGCAGCCGAGCCCCATCAGCTCGAGCGTCACCCGCCTAGATGGCCACGGTGCGTTCGGGCGCACGAGGCGGCGAATCGCCACCATGAACACCGAGGCGATGGCAAAGCGAACGGTGAGGACGCCGACGGGATTCGCTCCCGAGTCGTAGGCATTGACGACGAAGGTCGCGGTCAGGCTGAAGAAGGCCGTCGAGGCGAGAACGCACGCAATCCCGATTCGCGTCTGCCTCGATTGCACCGGGTGACCTTACTTGCCGCGCAGGTTGCGAAGCGCGCCGGCGAGCCGGCGAATGACCGATCGAGACTCGTTGGGGTGTGCGCGAGCTCCCCGATTTCGTCGCACGTTCGACCATTCAGGAATCGACGACACGTCGGTGACGCAATGGGCGAGGACGGCGGGGATGATGCTTCCGAAGCGGGCCATCGAGTCGTCGTAGTCGATGCGGTGGACGGAGGCCGCACCGAAGACCTGTGCATTGACCGACTCGATCTCGTCGTAGTCGACGAGCCAGGAGTCGTCCCGCAGGTAAGCAAAGGAGGTGGGTGCGTCGGACTCGACGAAGCCGTCGCGGGTCAACTGCTCGCGCCAAGAGCGCAAGAAGTCGGCTTTCGTGCGTGTCACAAGGAGGATCTCGACGCGTCGCGGAGCAAGGAGGTCTCGAAGACGCTCAAGTTCAGCGGTTGAGCGCAGGAGAGAGAGCGTCTCGTTGGAGAACACGATGACCTCGTCCGGTCGCTCGACTTCATGACGCACGTGGCCGCGCGAGCGCTCGCGCCACTCGTTTGATCTCCATTCGGGTATTTCCCTGATGGTC
>CAYFJS010000047.1:0-6536 GCA_964343495.1 uncultured Acidimicrobium sp.
CTGTGGGATCGCTACCTCACCGATCTCGGAGGCACGAACACCACCGTCGGGTTGTCGTTCGCGCTCTTCGGCCTGCCCTACATCGCACTCGCCTCCCGCGCGGGACGCTTCGCCGACAAACGCAACTCGGTCAAACTCGCGATGACCGCACTCGTCGTCGTGTCGCCGTTCCTCGCGCTGTACGGATTGATCCAGGTCCTGTGGATCGTCGTGTGGCTGAACTTCGCCGAAGGCATCGTGCAGGCGATGACCTATCCAGCGGTCAACTCGACGATCGCCAATTCGGCTCCTCCTGGTCGTGCGGCCGCCGTGCAGGGACTCGCGGGGGCATCTGGATTGCTCGTCGCACTCACGATGTCGGTGGCGATGCCGCCGGTGTACGGCGCCTTCGGTTCGGGGACGACGTTCACGATCGTGGCCCTGCTCATGCTCACCTGCACGGGGCTTGCCGCCCTGCAACATCGACGCATTCCGTCGGCGACTCCCTGACGCGGGGGTTCATAGACTGAGTCCATGGCGTCTCGGGCCCGCGTGGCATTGGCCGAATTCGATGCGCGCACCGACTCCTTCGACGACATCTGGGAGGCCTTTTCTCGCGACGGCGCCGCGATCGTGCACCACATGATTTCTGCATCGTCACTCGCACGGTTGCGCGAGGAACTCGCCGCAACAACCCGCGCGACGGCCGCGGGAACGAAGTCGACCGACTCGATGGTGCAGAAATTCTGGGGATCGAACACCAAGCGATTCACTCGGCTGGCCGCGCGTTCGCGGACGTTCCGTGACGAGATCCTCGTACACCCCATCCTGCGCCAGGCGGCCGATCGGGAGATCCTCCCGCACTGTGCGACGTACTGGATGAACACTGGCCAAGTGATGATCATCGGCCCGGGACAAACGGCGCAATGGCTTCATCGCGATGCGGACAACTGGCCGCTCGTCCTCGGACCCGGTGAGCGTCCCGTGACGATCTCGTGCATGTTCGCACTCACCGACTTCACCGCCGAGGCGGGCGCAACCAGGGTCGTGCCGGGTAGTCATCGCTGGGACGATTTCGATCGCACGCCGACGCATGACGAGATCATCCAGGCGGTGATGCCGGCAGGAAGTGCGTTGTTGTACTCGGGGGCCGTGCTCCACGGCGGTGGTGAGAACACGACGACCGACGTGTGGCGCGAGGGGCTGCACTTGTCGTACCTCGTCGGCTGGCTGACTCCCGAAGAGGCCGGATGCATCGGCTTGCCCGAGGCGGTTGCCCGCACACTCTCCCCGATCCAACAGCAGTTGCTCGGTTGGCGGTGCTACGACGGCGACATCGCCGCCGCGCGACTGTGGACGATCGACTACGAGGACATTCCGGTCGCACTCGACTGGGACGAAGGGACACCCCAATGACCAACAGCGACATTCGCGGGCTTCGCACGAGCTTCACCCGCGATGAATACGTCTCCGAGTCGCACTTCGAGCGCGAGATGCGCGCCGTCTTTTCCTCGACCTGGTGTTTCGCCGGCCTCGCACAAGACCTCACCCATGTCGGCGATCGGCTCGTCGTCGAGGTTGGGGGCGAGAGCATCCTCGTCGTGCGCAATCGCGATGGGCAACTTCGCGCGTACTACAACGTCTGTCAGCATCGCGGCTCGCAGCTGTGCGACGAGACGAGTCGTGGCCATGGTGCCGCGATCACCTGCCCCTACCACGCATGGAGCTATTCCCTCGACGGCAAACTCGTGTCGGCGATCCACCACGACAAGGAGGACTTCGACCGCGAGTGCATCTCGCTGCGCTCAGTGCACGTCGACGAATGGCAGGGCTGCATCTTCGTGTGCCTCGCCGACGATGCGCCACCGCTTCTCGACCACCTCGGCGGCCTGTACTCCGACCCCCGCAGCATGGAGCGTTTCGACATCGGTTCGCTCGTTCGCGCCCACCACACCGTCGACGAGGCGCGCTGCAACTGGAAAGTGCTCGTCGAGAACTATTCGGAATGCCTGCACTGCTCGGTGGTACACCCGGAATTCTGCGACCTCGTCCCCGTGTACAAGACCGGCCGCACGATCGATGCCGACCGCGACGACTGGGCAGCCTCACTCAAAGTCGGTGCGTCGGCGATCTCCTTCGATCCGACGTCGTCACTCCCGATGATCCCGGGGATGACCGAGCCGCTCGTGTACGGCGCGTTCGTGTACCCCAACATGTTGATCGACGTGATGCCGACGTGCATCGCACTCACCCGCTACGTTCCGCGATCCGCGGGACATACGACGATCCTGACCGACTACCTCTTCCCGCACAGCGTCGTCGCCGATCCGTCGCTCGACCTCGGTCCGACACTGTCGTTCAACGACCTCGTCAACCAGCAGGACATCGCCGTCTCCGAACGCGTGCAGCGAGGGGTCTCATCGAAGAGCTTCGTGCGGGCACACCACACCAGCATGGAGAAGTACGCCCAGCAGTTCGTCAAGCGCTACCGCGCCGACATCGCCTAGTTGTAACTGCCGACGGCGAAGTCCGCCGACGTGCGATCGCTCACCTCGGCGAGCATCTTCGCGAAACGTTCCATGTTGGCGATCCACTGGTCCGCGTGCCTGCGATCGTGAGCGACCGACATCGTGATCGACTCGCTCTTCCCCCACGGCGGCAGGAAGACCCCGCCGTTGAATTGGGTGAGGAAGTGCAGGTGCGAGACCGCCGTATTGAATCCGAGGAACTGGCGATAGTTCCTCGCCACCTCCCCGCTGAAAACGACGCAGACCTTGAAGCCGAAATGGTGACCGTATGCGGCGTGACCGTGTCGGCGGAGCACCTCGAGCGATTCGCGCAAGACATAGGAGCCGATGTCATCAGCTTTCGCATAGGCATCGGGGGTGAGGACCTCGGTGAGCGTGGCAACCGCAGCCGACATCGTGAGCGGATTGCCGTTGAACGTACCGATCTGGTTGTAGCGACCGTCGGCGATGAGCGACATGACGTCGGTGGTTCCACCGATCGCGCCGCACGGTACGCCGCCACCGAGTGCCTTTGCCAAACACACGATGTCGGGGGTGACGCCGAACAGCTTCGTCGCGCCGCCGCTCCCGACGACGAGACCCGTCTTGACCTCGTCGAATGCAAGGAGCGCACCGTGACGATGCACGAGGTCTCGCACGCCGGCGAGGTACCCGGGCTCGGGAACGATGATCCCCGCGTTCATCATCATCGGCTCCATGATCATCCCGGCGATGAGTCCCCGATGATCTGAAAACAACCGCTCGAGCGCGCCGAGATCATTGAACGGGACGATGCGCACGAGATCGGCGATCGCCTGCGGCACGCCCTCACCGGGGGTGCGCGTCGGGTCGTCCTGCGGCCCGAGCTGTTCGACGGAGCGGAAGATTGACACGAGCACCGAATCGTGGTGGCCGTTGTAGCCGCCCTCCAACTTGACGATGAGGTCGCGACCGGTCGCCGCGCGCATGAGATGGATGGCATCCATCGTCGCCTCTGAACCGGAGTTGTTGAATCGCCACATCGGCAGTCCGAATCGTTCCGTGAGCAATTCGGCCACCGTCACGATGTCGGGCGACGGTTGGGCAAAGTGCGTGCCCTTGGTGACCCGATCCTGGACGGCCCTCACGATTGCCGGGTTGGCGTGCCCCACGACGTTTGCCCCATACCCGGCGTGGAAGTCGATGTATTGATTGCCGTCGACGTCCCACACGTAGGCGCCCTCGCCTCGCTCGACCCAGATCGGCACGGGACGCGAACTCGCCCAACTGGAGGCGACTCCGCCCGGAATGTGCAGCGACGCACGCTCGTGGCGACTCACCGAACCGGGAATCCGCGCAAGGAGCGCGGCCTCTTCGCTGGCGATCTTCTTGTCCAGGTCGTTCACCAGGAATAAGGTACACCCATGCTTCGTCGCGACTTCATCCGCACCATGTTCGCCACCACGGGAACGATCGCACTTGCACCAAGCGTCCTCGCCGCGTGTGGGTCGAAGACGACGTCATCAGGTGCTCTCGTGATCGGCACCCCTCAGAATCCCGTCACGCTCCCCTCAACGGGAGAAGCGATCGCAGACGGACTGAACAACGAGGGTGGAACGATGGAGGTCCTCAATTGGGCCGACTACACCAATCCCGAAGTGATCGCCGACTTCGAGAAGGCCTTCGGCATCACGATCAAGCAGACGATCTACGACAACGAGGATGCCGCCGTCGCAAAGCTCCGCAATGGCACATTGAAGCCCGACCTGATCATCGGGCTCACCGATACCGCCCTCGCCCGACTGGTCGCTGGCGACCTCATCCAGCCGCTCAACCACACCTACATTCCGAATCGAACGAACCTGCTCTCCGGTCTGCAGAACCCGTACTACGACCAGGGCTCGCAGTACACCATGGCCCAGTTCATCTACGGCAACGGCATCGGCTATCGCTCGGATCGCATCGATGGCGCCCAAGTCGCACAAGAGGGCTACGACTCCATGTGGAACGCCGACTATGCGGGGAAACTCGCGGTCGTCGACTCCTATCGCGACACCATCGCGCTCGCGCTTTTCCAGGGCGGTGTCACCGACGTCAACACCGGGGACTCCGCCGTGTTGGCCGCGGCACAAGAGAACCTCATCCGACTTCGAGAGGCCACGAGCCCGAAGGTCGACATCGTGAGTTACACCGAGATTCCCGCCGGCAACCGCGACATCGCCTACATGTGGGGCGGAGACGCGCTCGCGATGCCGTTCTTCCTCCCCGAGGGCACCTCGAGCGACGTACTCGGTTTCTGGTATCCGAAGGACACCGTCACCGCCAACGACTTCTTCTGCGTGCCGAAATCCTCCGCGACACCGGTCGCGGCCCACCAGTTCATCAACTATCTGCTCGACGTGGACGTGGCGATCAAGAACCAGACCTACGTTGGCTATCAGCCCGCGCTCACCGACGTCACCGTCGAGGCAATGCTCTCTTCCGGCGGCATCGTCGAGAGCGTGGCCGACGCAGTCGTCACCCAGGAGCGCTACGAGTCGGGCGCCCGACTCGTAAGCCTCGCGCCCGAGGTCGACGCGCTGTGGAACGACGTGTGGTCGGCGTTCACCGCCGGATGAACTGATGCGCCGCAGCAACCGACTCTGGGTTGCACTCACCGCGCCCGGCGCAACATGGCTCCTCGTCTTCTTCGCGCTCCCGTTCTACGCCGTCGCGTGCGTCGCCTTCGGCGCCATCGACCCGGTGTTCCGTGACGCGGTTCCCCAATGGAATCCGCTGCACTGGGACTTCACGCAAGCCGGCGCCGTGCTCTCGAGCGTGACGAACGGACCGCTTCGCGGAGTCGTCGTGCGCACGTTCATCTACGTCCTCATCGCGATGATCGGATCGTTCCTCGTCGGATTCCCCGTCGCCTACTACCTCGCCCGCCACGCGGGTCGACGACGATTGCTCCTCCTCACGCTGATCGTGTTGCCGTTCTGGGTGAACTACCTGATGCGGATGCTCGCTTGGGTCAACCTGCTGAGCCCGAGCGGACTCGCGCAACGGGCGCTGTCATTCGTCGGCATCGACTACAACTGGCTGGACGGTTCGCCCGCCACCGTGATCCTCGGGCTCATCTATGGCTACGTGCCGTTCCTCATCCTCCCCTTGTACGCGGCGCTCGAGCGCATCGACTGGAGACTCGTCGATGCGGCACGCGACCTTGGCGCGACGTCTCGGCAGGCATTCCGCCTCGTCACCGTCCCCCTC
Source organism: uncultured Acidimicrobium sp. (assembly GCA_964343495.1). Lineage (GTDB taxonomy): Bacteria > Actinomycetota > Acidimicrobiia > Acidimicrobiales > Ilumatobacteraceae > UBA3006. Next base: position 5,718 of record CAYFJS010000047.1, read on the forward strand.
GCCAAAGCAGGCCTCGTGGCTGCGGGGATCCTGATCGCACTACCGATGTTCGGTGACTATTACACGAACGACCTCCTGTCTCGTTCACCGCGCACGGAGATGCTCGGTAACCAGATCGACTTCTACATCAACAACTCGAGCGAACCGCAAAATGGTGCGGTACTGGTCCTCGTGCTGTCGGGAATACTCCTCGTCGGCCTCTCGTGGTATCTGCGCAATACGGCACGCATCGGCCGGGACCGGGTGCGGTGATGAATCGACACCCACGAACCTTGCGCACCGTGGCCTGGGTGTACGTCGCCTGGAGCCTCCTCCCGGTCGTCATCGCCGTCGCGTTCTCCTTCAACGACGGTCGAAGTCGTTCGGTGTGGCAGGGGTTCTCGCTGCGCTGGTGGTTCGCTGACCCATACGGTTCGGTGTTCCGCGACGCGGCGATGCGCCAGACCATCCTCAACTCCCTCGTGCTGTCGATCTCGACGATGCTCATCGTCGTTCCGCTCGGGATCACACTCGCAATCGGCGCGCACCGACTGCGCGGCCGTTCGTCGAGCGCCGTACAGGGGCTCACATCGGTGCCCCTCGTGACACCAGAAATCGTCGTCGGCGCGGCACTCCTCATCACCTTCACACGACTTCTGAGTGGCATCCCCCTCGGCTATCCCGCACAGGTGCTCGGCAACGTCACGTTCTCCGTCTCGAGCGTCGTCGTCATCGTCCGTGCACGCCTCGTCTCCATTGGATCGAGTTTCGAGGATGCCGCGCGTGATCTCGGTGCGAGCCGATTGCAGGCCGTGCGTCACGTGCTCCTCCCCATGTTGT
>CAYFJS010000048.1:0-6442 GCA_964343495.1 uncultured Acidimicrobium sp.
TCGACGAGCATCCCGAACCACCGCTTCTTTACACTCAGAGATATGACACGACTCCCCGTCCTTCGCCCCCTCGTCGGTCTCGCCCTCGCCGCCGGTGTCCTCGCCGGTTGCTCGAGCTCGTCCGCGACCCCCGACACCGTGCCTGCCGGCACGAACCTCGAGGTGCATGCCGTGAGTGGACTGCGCTTCGACAAGACCGCATACGAAGTTGCAGCCGGTGAGTCCCTCGTCGCCTACGTCAACGAGGACACGATCCACCACACGCTCGTCGTGGTGCAGGACGGCACGACGGTTTCCGGCTTCGACCTCCACGTGAACAAGAAGGGTCAGGTCGACTCGGGTTCAGTGACGCTTAAAGCCGGCACTTACGAACTCATCTGCACCGTGCCGGGCCACCAGAGCATGAAGGCCACGCTCACCGTCAAGTAAGTAGCGGTTCAGTCGAGCCGAAGAGTCTTACGCTTCCCCGAAAACACGAAGGCCGCCCCCACCATTTGGTGAGGACGGCCTTCGAAGAAGACTGATTGGTGAGTGCTCAGCCGAGCATGGTCTCCGAGAGCACCCAGAGGATGACCCACAGCACGCCGCTCGTGATGAGTGCGTTCTTGTGGCTCTCGTACATCCACAGCATCTTGTTGCCGGCCTTGATGCCGCCGAAGATGCCGATCGCGTTCAACTCGAGGAGCGCGATGATCACGATCGAGATGATGAAGAACGTGCGCACGTCCGACGAGGAGGCGTCCGGGAACGCACCCGAGTAGAAGTGTGCGGAGCCGACCATGAACCACAGCATGGAGACCGAGAAGATCATGTTCTGACGGGAGGCAAGGAGCGCCTTGCGACCTGCGGTCGCGGCGTTCGGGTCTGCCTCTCCACCACCGAGCACGTTGGCTGCGTTGGCGAGCACGACGCGCTGGTTCTTCCAGATGATCATCCACACGTTGGCGGCCATCAGGATGCCGAGCGTCATGCCGACGCTGATCGCGACGTCATGGCCGTTGCCCGAGGCGGAGCCGTTCATGAAGTTGTTCCAGTAGTTCGTCTGGCCGGTGATGAGGAGTCCGGTTGCCAAGGTGGCGATGGCGGCCCAGCGGAACCACCACAGTGCGCGGCGGGCGATCTTGTCGATCGTGATGTTGCGGGCCTTGCCCTCGTCGCCGTAGGCGGCGAGACCGGGCACCTGCACCAGGTTGAAGTAGTACAGCAGGCCGATCCAGGCGATGCCGACGAGAATGTGGAGCCACCTGAAGCCGAAGCCGAGGAGGTAATCCGAGGTGAGAAGTTGCATGTGAGCTGATCCCCTTTGAGTTGGACGTCGCGTGAACCGTGGTTCGCGCGTCACAACCACGGTACCACTGCCCCCGAATTGGCCCGTGGCACTAGTTTGTAGGCGTCATGGCCGCCGAATTCATCTATACGTGTTACAAACTCGCCCGTTTCTACCCCCCTGATCGCACGGTCTTGGAGGACATCTCGCTCTCCTTCTATCCAGGGGCCAAGATCGGCGTCATCGGCTCGAATGGCTCGGGCAAGTCCAGCCTGTTGCGGATCATGGCCGGGGTCGACGACGGCTACACGGGCGAGGCTCGCCTCACCCCAGGGTTCACCGTCGGACTCCTCGAGCAGGAGCCACAGCTCGATGCATCCAAGGACGTGCTCGGCAACGTGATGGATGGTGTGGCGCCGATCCGTGACCTGCTCGCCCGCTACGAGGAAGTGACCGCGATGTGGGGCGACCCCGATGCGGACTTCGACAAGGTCGGTGCACTGCAGGCCGACCTCGAGGCAAAGATCCAGGCGGCGGACGCGTGGAGCCTCGAGCGCAACGTGGAGATCGCGATGGATGCGCTGCGTTGTCCGCCGAACGATGCCGACGTCACCAAGCTCTCGGGTGGTGAGCGACGCCGCGTCGCGTTGTGTCGCTTGTTGTTGTCGCGACCCGACCTGTTGTTGTTGGACGAACCGACGAACCACCTGGACGCCGAGAGCGTGGACTGGTTGGAACGCTTCCTGCAGGACTACCCCGGCACCGTCGTGGCGATCACGCACGACCGATACTTCCTCGACAACGTCGCGAAGTGGATCTTGGAACTCGATCGCGGTCGCGGCATTCCGTTCTCGGGCAACTACTCGAGTTGGTTGGAACAGAAACAGGAACGCCTCGGTCGCGAGGAGAAGGCCAACGACGCTCGCAAGCGCACGTTGCAGCGCGAACTCGAGTGGGTGCGCATGGCGCCGAAGGCCCGTCAGTCGAAGGGCAAGGCGCGACTCGCCGCATACGAGAAGTTGCACGCCGAGGCACAGGCCGCAGAGCGCGGAGACGATCGTTTGGAGATTGCGATCCCGGCAGGCCCGCGACTCGGCGACACCGTGATCGAGGTGAAGAACCTGAAGAAGGGCTTCGGCGATCGTCTGCTCATCGAAGACCTCTCGTTCTCGCTCCCGCCCGCCGGCATCGTCGGCATCATCGGACCGAACGGCGCGGGTAAGACGACGTTGTTCAGGATGCTCACCGGCCAGGAAGCGCCCGACTCGGGTTCGATCACGATCGGCGAGACGGTGCAGCTCAGTTACGTCGACCAGAGCCGCGACACGTTGAACGACGACGCGAGCGTGTACGAAGAGATCACGGGTGGGGCCGACACCTTGAAGGTGGGCGGACGCGAGATCCACGGCCGTGCCTATGTGGCGAGCTTCAACTTCAAGGGCAGCGACCAGCAAAAGCGCGTCGGGGATCTCTCGGGTGGTGAACGCAACCGCGTGCACCTCGCCAAGTTGTTGAAGAACGCGGGCAACGTGTTGCTCCTCGACGAACCGACCAACGACTTGGACGTCGACACCCTGCGCGCGCTCGAGGCGGGACTCGAATCCTTCCCCGGCTGCGTGGTCGTGATCAGCCACGACCGTTGGTTCCTCGACCGCATCGCCACGCACGTGCTCGCCTTCGAGGGCGACAGCCAGGTGCGCTGGTTCGAAGGCAACTTCACCGACTACGAGGCGTGGAAGAAGAAGGAACTGGGTGGCTCGGCCGACCAGCCGACGCGCATCAAGTACAAGAAGTTCTCGCGATGACCAACGTCGCGTTGAAGCGCATCCGCATCCTGTGCGCGATCATCTTCGTGTGCTGCATCGCCGGCATGATCGTGACCTCGATCGCGGGCAACAACGTCGGCGTGGTGACCACGATTGGACTCACCTCCGCGGTCGCCGCGATCGTGCTGATCGCCACGTCCGCCGTCACGGCCAATCGACGCATCGACGCGTTCGACGACGTGCGCGCGGAGGGCATCGAGCGACGCATCGGCGAACTCGTCCAGGCGGGAGCGAACGAGGATCGCGTGCGCGAACTCGTGCGCGAGTCGATCGAGTTGGGCCGCAGCGCCACGTGACGCTCACCGACGCGCAACTCGCCCACATGCTCGCCGAGGAGGCGGGCAAGCGACTGCTCGAGGCGCGCGAGAAGTTGCGCACGATGGAAGCCGACACGTGGCTCGCCAAGGACGTCGGGGACGCGATCGCCCAGCAGTACCTCAACGAAGCACTTTCAGAACACCGACCGAACGATGCGATCCTCTCGGAGGAAGCACTCGATGACGATCGACGACTCACGGCGGATCGCGTGTGGATCATCGACCCACTGGATGGCACGCAAGAGTTCAGTGAGTTCGACCGCAGCGACTGGGCCGTGCACGTCGCGCTGTGGGAACGCCGCGATGAAGCGGGCAACCCCTCAGATGATGGTCACCTCGTCGCCGGCGCGGTCGCACTCCCCGGGTTCGGCATCACGCTCTCGACCGACCAGCCACCCGCGACGCCCGAGCGCAAGGAACGCAACCCCGTCATCGTGGTCTCGCGCAATCGTGTCACCCGCGAGGTGATCGCGGTCGCCGAGCGCCTCGGTTGTGACGTGGCACGGCTCGGGTCCGCGGGTGCCAAGACCATGGCCGTCGTGCTGGGCGAAGCAGATCTGTACGTTCATTCCGGCGGGATGCACCAGTGGGATTCCGCGGCCCCGATCGCGGTCGCCCATGCCGCGGGCCTGCACACGAGCCGTCTGGACGGCTCGCCCCTCGTCTACAACCGTGCCGACACCTGGCTGCCCGACCTGATCGTGTGCCAACAACATCTGGCACGACCAGTCATGGAGGCGATCCGCGAGGGCAGACTGAACGGGTGACCTCCCCCGTTCACACCTCTTCTTCCCTGCCCGACGGCGCACCCGCCGACATGTCGTGGGGCGCGTTCCACGAGACCGCGCCGTGGACGCTCGATCTCGAGACGATCACGTGGCGCACTGCGGCAGGTGAGTTGCGTGCGAGTGCGCAACGCGAGATTCCCGTCCTCACAACCCCGACGAAGGTGCCGCCGTTCGCGCGACTGATCACCGTCGTGTGGGTGCTCGGATCCGCACTTCTGCCGTGGTGGTGGAAAAAGAAGCGCAACCGCTTTGCCACACCGGAAGACTCCCGCGCACTGTTGTCGCTGCGCATGCGCAAGGCAGTCGAGCGACTCGGCTCCACCTACATCAAGCTCGGCCAGATCATCTCCTCTGGCGAGGGGCTGTTCCCCGCCGAACTCGTCGCAGAGTTCAAACTCTGTCGCGACCAGGTGCCGGCGATTCCCTTCGACGAGGTTCGCCGCGTGGTCGAAGAGGAACTCGGCGCGACGATCGAAGAGACGTTCGCACGATTCGATCGCACGCCGCTCGCTGCGGCCTCGATCGCCCAGGTGCACGTCGCCACGTTGAAGACCGGTGAAGAGGTCGTCGTCAAGGTGCAGCGACCGGTGGTCTCCTCGCTCGTGCGCAAGGACCTGCGCGTGATGGCGTGGCTCGCACCACACCTCGTCGGTCGCATCAAGGTGAGTGCGCTCGCCAACCCGCCAGCACTCGTCGAGTTGTTCGCCGAGACGATCGTCGAGGAACTCGACTTCCGCATCGAGGCCGACAACATGTTGGAAGTCGCCAAGATGCTGCGCGAGTTGAACCAGACGAGCTACATCGTGCCGCGGCCGCACCCGAGCCTCGTGACGCGACGCGTGCTCGTCATGCAGCGCGTGAGCGGCTTCAAGTTCGATGACGTCGCCGGCATCTCGGGCGCTGGCATCGACACCCACGAAGTGATCCGCACGGGCATGATCGCCTTCATGGAGGGCGCGATGATCTACGGCGTGTTCCACGGCGACCTGCACGGCGGGAACCTGTTCGTGATGGACGACGGCCGCACGGCGCTCTTGGACTTCGGCATCGTCGGTCGACTCACGGGCGCCCGCCGCATGGCGTTCCTGCGCCTCATGTTGAACGCGACGACGAACAACGTGACCGGCCAGATCGAGGCGCTGCGCGACCTCGGCGCACTCCCGATGGACACCGACATCCAGGCCGTGATCAAGGACCTGAACCTCGGGGCACCCGTCGTCGATCCCACCACCCTGTCGGGCGAAGAACTCGTGGCCGAGGTGCAGCGCGTGGTCAAGGCGATGCTCGGCTACGGCGCGCGCATGCCCAAGGAGTTGATGCTGTACGTGAAGAACATGGTGTTCTTGGACGGCGCGATCGCCAAGCTCGCCCCCGACCTCGACCTCTTGGCCGAGATCGCCTCGATCTCGATGCTGTTCGCCCAACGTCACGGCGAGCGACTCGGTCGTGAACTCGGCATCGACCACACCGCCGTCGAGATCAACCTGGACAGCGTGAAGGCCGGCTTCGGCGTGGACACCTCGACGAACTCGATGACGTATCGCGACTTGCAGAAGCGTCGCGAGTTGATCCAGAAGCGCATGCGGGAGCACGTCGGACGCTGAACTAGGTTGGCGCGCCATGAGACTCCTCGTGGCCCGCTGCAGTGTGGTCTACGAGGGTCGACTGGATGCCTCCCTTCCCGAGGCGACGCGACTCGTGATGGTCAAGGCCGACGGTTGCGTGGCGATCCACGCCGACGGCGGCGCGTACAAGCCGCTCAACTGGATGAACGCGCCGAACACGCTCGTCGAACACGACGACCGCTGGGTGATCACGAACCCCAAGGGTGAGACCCTGACCATTCACCTGCACGAGGTGTTCGCCGATTCGTCGCACGACCTCGGTGAGGATCCCGGTCTCACCAAGGACGGCGTCGAAGCCCACCTGCAGGTGTTGCTCGCCGAACTTCCAGAGACGATCGAAGACGGCCTCACGCTCATCCGTCGCGAGTACCCGACCGCACTCGGTCCCGTCGATCTCCTCTGTCGCGACGCCAACGGCCAGACGGTCGCCGTCGAGATCAAGCGCAAGGGTGAGATCGACGGCGTCGAACAACTCACCCGCTACATCGCGGCACTCTCGGCCGACTCGAGCCTGGGTGCGATCCGCGGGATCTTCGTCGCCCAGTCGATCAAGCCGCAGGCCAAGACCTTGGCCGAGAGCCGGGGGCTCGGCTGGTGCGAGGTCGACTACGACGACCTG
>CAYFJS010000049.1:0-6234 GCA_964343495.1 uncultured Acidimicrobium sp.
GGAACCGAACTAGACGAGTTCGATGCGCGCCATTGGCGCGTTGTCACCGTGACGCGGGCCGAGCTTCAGGATTCGCGTGTAGCCACCGTTGCGCGAGGCGTAACGAGGAGCGACGACGTTGACGAGCTTGTTCGTCATTTCCTTGTCGTTCAGGTAACCCTGGATCTGGCGGATGCGGTGAATGCGCATCGGGCCGGCATCCTGTGCCTTGATCGCCTTGGTGATCAACTTCTCGGCGATCGGGCGCAGTGCCTTGGCCTTGCCCTCGGTGGTGACGATGCCCTCCGCAGCGAACAGCGACGCAGCGAGGTTCGCCATCATCAGTTTCTGGTGGTGTGCGCTACCGCCGAACTTGCGGGCGCGTCGTGGTGTTGCTGGCATGTCTCATCGTCTCCTATGTACGTCGTTCGCTCAGATACGCAGCGAGAGGCCGCGCTCGTCGAGCTTCAACTTGATTTCGTCCAACGACTTCTGACCGAAGTTCGTGATGTTGAGCAGGTCTTCCTCGCTGCGCAGCAGGAGCTCGCCGACCGTGTTGATCTGGGCGCGCTTCAAGCAGTTGCGGGGACGCTCGGACAGATCGAGGTCCTCGATGCTCAGGTCGAGGTCCGGCGACCCGGAGCCCGAACCGATGACTTCGCCGAGTTCGAGGGCGACTGGCTCATCGCTCATCGTGGCGACGAGGTCGACGAGCGAACGCAGCGTGGCGCCTGCAGAGGCGAGGGCCTCGCGTGGCTCCATGGTGCCGTCGGTCTCGATGTCGAGGACGATCTTGTCGTAGTTGGTCGACTGCTCGACGCGGGTCGGCTCGACGGTGAACGTGCAGCGACGCACCGGCGAGAAGATGGCATCGATCGGAATGACGCCGATGACCTTGCGGGTGTCGCGGTCGCTCGAGGCGTAACCCTTGCCGCGCTCGATCGTCAGATCGACGACGAGGCGACCCTTGGCCGACAGCGTCGCGATGTGCTGACCCTTGTTGAGGACCTCGACGCCGGCCGGGCAGGCGATGTCTGCGGCGGTGACCTCTGCTGGGCCCTTCACGTCGAGGGTGATGACGACTGGCTCGTCGCTCTCGGAGGTGACGACGACGTCCTTCAGGTTCAAGATGATCTCGGTGACGTCTTCGGTGATGCCATCGATGACGTCGAACTCGTGCAGGGCGGACTCGAACTTGACGGTCGTGATCGCGGCACCCGGGATCGACGAGAGCAACATGCGACGGATCGAATTGCCGATGGTGTGGCCGAGGCCCGGCTCAAGCGGCCCGATGGAGAACTTCTGACGATTGTTCTCCGGGGTGCCGATTGCTTCGACGGTTGGGCGCTGAATGACAAGCATTGGTCTCTCCTGTTGCGGTGATCTGGTCGGGGGTTACTTCGAATAGAGCTCGACGATGAGCTGTTCGCGGACGGGAACGTCGATGTGTTCACGCTGCGGCAACTCGCGGACGGTGACCTGCTTGCCACCTTCTGCTGCGTCCATCCAACCGACGACCTTGCGGTCGAGGGTGTCGATGTTGTGCTGGATGATGATCATGTTCTTGGCCTTCTCGGACAGCGTGATGACCTGACCACGACCGACCGAGTACGACGGGATGTTGACACGCTTGCCGTCGACGAGCACGAGGCCGTGGCTCACGAACTGGCGGGCCTGCGGACGTGTGCTCGCCCAACCCGCGCGGTACACCACGTTGTCGAGGCGACACTCGAGGAGGCGGAGCAGGTTCTCACCGGTCGGGCCGCTGAGACGGGTCGCCTCTTCGTAGGTCTTGCGGAACTGACGCTCGAGAACGCCGTAGATGTACTTCGCCTTCTGCTTTTCCTGCAGCTGGGTGAGGTACTCGCTGCCGGCGCCGCGACGACGGGTGCGACCGTGCGTTCCCGGCGGGAACGGACGACGCTCGAGGGCCTTGGAGCCCTTGTTGTTCTCGTAGACGTTGATGCCCAGGCGGCGCGAGATGCGTACCTTTGGTCCTGTATAGCGAGCCATGGTTACGGCCTCTTTCGCTTCGGCTGGAGGCAACCGTTGTGCGGCACCGGAGTCACGTCCTTGATGCCGGACACTTCGATGCCCAGGTTCTGAATGGAGCGCAGTGCGGTGTCACGACCCGAACCCGGGCCCTTCACGTGCACTTCGGCGCGACGAAGTCCCTGGTCCATCGCGGCGCGGCCGGCCTTCTCGGCGGCCATCTGTGCGGCGAACGGGGTGGACTTGCGCGAACCGGTGAAGCCGACGCCGCCCGAGGAAGCCCACGAGATGACGTTGCCCTCGGTGTCGGTGATCGACACGATCGTGTTGTTGAACGAGCTCTTGATGTGCACGACGCCGGTCGCGACGTTGCGACGGTCGCGCTTGCGCTTGCGGGGTGCTGGTGCCTTTGCCATGGGTTACTTCCTCACTGCCATCTTCTTGTTGGCAACGGTCTTCTTCGGGCCCTTGCGGGTGCGAGCGTTGGTGTGGGTGCGCTGACCGCGGACCGGGAGTCCCTTGCGGTGGCGGGTGCCCTGGTAGGAGCCGATCTCGATCTTGCGCTTGATGTCGGTCTGCACGTCGCGACGCAGGTCACCTTCGACGGTGAGGTTGTTCTCGATGTACATACGGATCTTGTTGACCTCGGAGTCGGTCAGGTTGCGCACGCGGGTGTCCGGGCTGAGGCCCAGCTCGGCGCACATCTTCTGCGCGGTCGTGCGACCGATTCCATAGATATAGGTGAGCGCAATCTCGAGGCGCTTCTCGCGCGGAATGTCAACTCCTGAAATACGTGCCATCGTCGTGTGTCCTTATCAGCCTTGGCGCTGCTTGTGTCGTGGGTTCTCGCAGATCACCATGACGCGACCGTGCCGGCGAATGACCTTGCACTTCTCGCAAATCTTCTTCACGCTGGGTTTTACTTTCACTTCTGTCCTCGCGATGTTGTCGGTGTCTGGTGAGATCGTTTACTTGTGTCGGTAGGTGATGCGACCCCTGGTGAGGTCATATGGCGTCAGCTCTACCTGGACCTTGTCCCCCGGCAGGATGCGGATGTAATTCATTCGCATCTTCCCGGAGATATGAGCCAACACGGTGTGTCCGTTGTCGAGTTCGACCCGAAACATTGCATTCGGCAATGACTCGGTAATCGTGCCTTCCAGCACAATTGCGTCTTCCTTGTTTTTCGGCAGAACTCTCTCCTCGACAACGATCACGATTGCCCTTCGGGTGGATGAACCTCCCAAAAGGCGAAGGATGACTCTATCGGCGGCCTTTGGCGCCTGAAAACCCCGAAACGACGGGGTTTCTAGCGCGAAGCCTCGACGCAGGAAGCCAAGCGGGCGAACACCTCGTCGGGGGTCCCGAGACCGTCCACGACCTGCAAGGAACCCTTCCCCTGGTAGTAGGTGATGAGAGGGGCGGTCAGGGCGTCATAGAGATCGAGGCGGTGATTGATGGCCTCGGGGGTGTCGTCGGCCCGCTGGGTCACGGTGCCCCCGCACTTCTCACACTTCCACGGGCGAGGGTCGTTGCCGTTGGAGATGTAGTTGGCCTCGCAGGACTGGCAGGTGCGTCGGGCGGACAAGCGCTCGAGCACGAGATGGCGCTTGACTTCGAGGTCGATCACCACGTTCACCGGGCGTACCTCGGTGATGTGGTCGAAGGCCTTGGCCTGACCGGCGGTGCGCGGGAAACCGTCCAAGATGTAGCCGGCCGTCCGCGAATCGGGCTCACCGATGCGCCCCTGCACGAGGCTCACCATCAAATCGTCGTCGACGAGCTCACCGCGGTCGAGCACATCCTTGACTGCACGACCGACGACGGTGTCCTGACGAATCGCGGCACGCAACATCTCCCCCGTCGAGATGTGTGGGACACCGAAGTGCGCAGCGAGTCGCTTGCACTGGGTCCCCTTGCCGGCGCCTTGGCGCCCGAGCATGATGACGCGAATTCCCTGCGGCATGTCTGGATCGTCCTTCGTGGCGGTGTTCGGTGATTCCTTCGCTCAGGAAGGAATCACTTCAGGAAGCCCTCGTAGTTGCGCTGCATCAACTGGCTGTCGATTTGGCGCATGAGTTCCAATGCGACACCGACCGCGATCAACACGGTGGTTCCTGCGAACGGGAACGACTTCACGTCGCCCACCCACAAGATGATGTACGGCAAGATGGCGATGAAGGCGACGAACAACGCACCGGGAAGCGTGATGCGGTTCACCGCCTTGGCGAGGAACGACTCGGTCTGCGGACCGGGACGGATTCCCGGCACGAAGCCGCCCTGCTTGCGCAACTGGTCGGCCTGACGAATCGGATCGAAGGCGATCGAGTTGTAGAAGTACGCGAACGCGATGATCATCACGAAGAAGAACGAGATGTACATCATGTTCTGGCTGTTGACCATGTAGTCGTTGACGAATCGGGCGATCGATCCACGCCAGCCCTCGGCGCTGCCGAGCATGTTGGAGAGGAGAACCGGCAGGAGCAGCACCGAGCTCGCGAAGATGATCGGTACGACGCCCGCTTGGTTGACCTTGAGCGGGATGTACGTGCTGTTCCCGCCGAACATCTTGCGGCCGACGACGCGTTTGGCGAACTGCACCGGAATCCTGCGTTGACCGAGCTCGACGCGCACGACGGCGAAGAGGATCGCGATCGAGACCGCGACGAGGATCACGAACACGATGACCTTCTTGCTCTGCAGGAGCGAGTAGTAGCTGTACGGCAACCCGCTCACGACCGAAGAGAAGATGAGCATCGACATGCCGTTGCCGATCCCGCGCTGACTGATCAGCTCGCCGATCCACATCAACAGGGCCGTGCCCGCAACGAGAGAAGGGATCACGATCAGCGCACGTGGCATGAACGGATTGAGGAGCACCACGTCCGGTGCCCTCTTGGCGGCGCCGAAGAACGCCGAGCCACGGCCTTGACCGAAGATGAAGGTGAGCCCCGCACCCTGCAGGAGCGCGATGGCGATCGCGACGTAGCGGGTCCACTGGGTGATCTTGCGCTGCCCGACCGCGCCCTCCTGCTGCCACTGCTCGAGCTTCGGGATCACGACACCGAGCACCTGCATGATGATGCTCGAGGTGATGTACGGCATGATGCCGAGCGCGAAGATCGAGAAGCTGCCGAAGGCGCCGCCCGAGAACAAGTTCAAAAAGCCGAGCGCTCCCTGCGAGTTCGATGCCTCACGTAGCTGCTTGATCGCCTGGCCATCCACTCCCGGCACGCGGATCGCGGAACCGAAGCGATAGACGGCGACCATGCACAGGGTGAAGAGGATCTTGTTTCGCAGGTCCTCCACCTTGAACATGTTCTTCACATTGCTGAGCATCGTGTGTTCTCCCGAGTGTTCACGTCACCCTCGTGGCACGCATGGTGCCGCGAGCAGAGACAGTACTAGCGGTTGGTGAACTGGCTGCCCTTGGCCGCGGGGCGGACGCCCTTGTGCGGCAAGGCGAGGATCGTGACGGCTCCACCGGCCTTGGTGATCGCCTCTTCTGCGGTCTTGGAAACGGCGTGTGCCGACACCTTGACTGCCGAGTTGATCTTGCCGCGGCCGAGCACCTTGATGAGGGTGCCCTTGTGGGCGATGCCCTTCTTCACGAGGATCTCCGGCGTCACTTCCGACAGACCGAGCGACTCGATCGAATCCAGGTTGACGGCGTAGTACTCGATACGGAACGGGTTGTTGAAGCCCTTCAACTTCGGCACGCGCTGCTTGAGTGGCATCTGACCACCTTCGAAGCCTCGTGCGACCGTGTTGCGGGCGTACTGACCCTTGGTACCGCGGCCTGCAGTCTTGCCACCCTTGCCGCCGATACCGCGACCGACGCGCTTGGCCTTCTTCTTGGAGCCCTTCGATGGGGCGAGTTCGTCTACGCGCATGGTTACTTGCCTTCCTTCACTTCGAGGAGATGGGGAACGCGGGCGATCATGCCGCGGATCTCGGGTCGATCGGGCAACGTGTTGGTGTGCCCGATGCGACGCAGTCCGAGTGCACGCAACGTCGCACGGTTCTTCGGCTTGTTGCCGATCTCCGAGCGGACCTGCGTCACCGTGATGGTCGCGCCCTTCGGTGCGGCCTTGACACGTGCGACCTTCTTGGTCGAGGTGTTACCCGACGCGGCCTTCTGTGCTGCCGCTGCGACGCGCGCCGCTGCAGCTGCCTTCTTTGCCGCCGGCTTGCGGTCACGGGTCGTGCGACCCGGCTTCTTGAATGCGGCCATGACTAGTGCGCTCCTCCACTCGACTTCTT